>NZ_JBFAQA010000004.1:0-428765 GCF_040677005.1 Nonomuraea sp. NPDC049421 | reverse complement strand
GACCTCAACGAGAGTTCCTTTCTCGGGCGGGCGACCGGCGGTGAAGCAGGAAGCCTCACGGGCGACCGTGGGAATCCCCCTCGTTCACGAGGGGGGGAGGAGGTCAAGCGAAGGCTCCTTCGTCCGCTCCGCCGGCCGGACGCGGCCGGCGAGCTCAGCGAGCACACGACCCGGTTTCCTCGGCGTTTCCAGCGCTGTTCTGGAGGCGGGGGTCAGGGCGGGGTGAGGATGCCGCGGGCGATGGCGGTAGTGACGGCGGCGGTGCGGTCGGTGACGCCGAGTTTGTCGAAGATGCGCATCATGTGGCTCTTCACGGTCGCCTCGCTGATGAACAGCTCGCGGCCGGTCTCCGGGTTCGACAGGCCGCGGGCGGCGCACTCCAGCACCTGGATCTCGCGGGTGGTGAGGGAGGGAACGTCGCCGCGCATGCGGGTGGCCAGCTTGGCGGCGACCGGGGCGGCGAGCACGGTGCCGCCCGTCGCGGCCGTGCGGATGCCGGCGACCAGTTGTTCCGCCGAGGTGTCCTTCAGCAGGTAGCCGGTCGCGCCCGCGGCGACGGCGCGCAGGATGTCGCCGTCGGAGTCGTAGGTGGTGAGGACGACGATCGCCTTCGCGGTCCCGGCCGCGACGATCTGCCGGGTCGCCTCGACGCCGCCCATGCCGGGCAGCCGCAGGTCCATCAGCACCACGTCGGGCCCGACGGCCGCCGCCAGCGCGACCGCCTCCTCGCCGGTGCCGCACTCGCCCACCACCGTGAGGCCCTGCTGGGCGGCCAGCACGGCGCACAGCCCCTGCCGGACGATGGGGTGGTCGTCGACGATGAGCACGCGTACGGTCACGACGGCAACTCCACCTGCACGAGCGTCCCACTGGGCCGGTTGGGGCCGACGGTCAGCGTGCCGCCGATCTCGGTGACGCGCTCGCGCATGCCGCCGATGCCGTACCCGGCGCCGGTCTCGCGGGGGTCGAAGCCGTGGCCGTCGTCGCCGATGCTCAGGATCACGCCCATGTCCTCGTATGCCAGCATGCCCTCCACCCGGGCCGCGCCGGAGGCGTGCTTGCGGACGTTGGCCAGGGCTTCCTGGGTGACGCGTAACAGCACCACTTCCTCGTTGGGGGTGAGCCGGCGGGGTGTGCCGGTCACCGTGAAGGCGGCGTCGAGCGCCGTCTCCGCCGCGAACCGCTCGATGAGCCCGCGCAGCGCGTCAGGCAGCGAGGAGTCGCGGAGCTGGGGCGGCGGCAGCGCGGCGACCAGGGCCCTGGCCTCGGCCAGGTTGTCCATGGCGGTGCGGCGGGCCTGGTCGAGGTGGCCGCGGGCGGCCTGATCGCGTTCGCAGGTGCCGGCCTTGGCGGCTTCGATCAGGAGCAGCACGCTGGTGAAGCCCTGCGCGAGCGTGTCGTGGATCTCCCTGGCCAGCCGCTCCCGCTCGGCCAGCACCCCGGCCTCCCTGCTGACCTCGGCCAGCTCCGTCCGCGCCGCGGCCAGCTCTTCGACGAGCCTGGCCCGCTGCCGGCTCTGCTCGATGATCCGGGTGATCCAGACACCGAGGACGAGTGCGGTCAGCAGCGCCACCGCCGCCATCAGAAGCACCGAGGCCGGCTCCTGCCCGTACGCGTCGCTGCGGACGATCATGACGGCGGCCATCGACGTCACGCTCGCGACCGTCACCGGGATGGCCCTGCGCAGCGGCAGCAGCGCCCAGATGTGCGGGTACAGCATGAACGACATCAGCGGGCCGGACGGTGCCGCCGCCCACAGCGCCGCCGACAGGGGGAGGGCGCCGCACAGGTAGACGACGCCCAGCCGGCCGTGGCTGCGGTGGAGCGCGCGGGCGCCGGTGACGGCGTACCAGACGCACAGCAGCGCGAGGACGACGAGGGCGGCGAGCCGCTCGACGGTGGGCGGGCCGGGGTCGCCCATGATGATGAGACCGGCGGTGAGCAGGGCGAACGTGGCGAAGGCGAGATGCCAGCCGGGAACGGTCCTGTGCCAGTCGTCCCGTCCTGGGTCGACCGGAGCCGTGAGAGTGCCGCCAGCCATCCCGCCAGTATGGACCGGCGATGCCGCCGCCGGTATCCGACTGTCGTCTGATTCGACGTCCCATCCTCCGGTGACTGTCCGCGTGCCGTCGTGCTCGGAAAGACTTCCGGCCATGAACGCGAAACTCTCCGCACGGATCCTCGTCGCCCTGTCCGTCGTCTACGGTCTGACCGTCGGCCTGCTGGCCATGCTCGGCGTCGCCGAGGCGGCCATGATGACCTTCCTGATCGCCGGCGCCGTGGTGCTCGGCGGCCTGTGGGTGGTGCGCGGCCTGTTCACCGGGCGCGGACAGCCGCGCGAGTGAGGGCAGGTGGCTGAGGAGGGCGGCACGGGCCTGGCGATCGCGAGTCGCGTCCGATGGGGGGTGCCCACGGGCCGGTGATCGTTGGTAGGTTGATCGCAGGTGTGCCGGGAAGCCTGGTCGGCGAGGTCATGTCGTCGACGTCGAAAGAGGCTTGCGCATGCGCGCGCGCGTTCTGGCTGCCGATTTTCCCACCGTCACTCTGGACACCTCCGTCGCCGAGGCCGCCCGGCTGCTGGCCGAGCAGGATCTGCCGGGCCTCATCGTGGTCGATGACCAAGGGCTGCCCTTGAGCGTTCTGTCGGGCACGCAGGTGCTGTGGCTGGCCGTGCCGGGCTACTGCCGTGACGATCCCGCGCTGGCGCGGGTCGTGGACGAGCCGCACGCCGACCATTTCTTGCGGTCGCTGGCCGGGCGGACCGTACGCGAGGCGTTGCCGAGGGAGTCTCGCGAGTTGCCGGTCACCGATCCCGACGCCACGGTGCTGGAGCTGGCCGCCTTAATGGCCCGCACGCGCAGTCCGCTGGTGGCCGTCGTCGAGGGCGGGCGGCTGATCGGCGCGGTCACCCTGCAGGCGCTGATGGACTGGGCGGTGTCCGCATGACGGTCACCGCATGGCTGGCGGTGGTGGTCTTCCTGGGCGCGTACGCGCTGATCGCCACCGAGAAGATCCACCGTGTCGCGGCGGCGCTCGGCGGAGCGGGGATCATGCTGTTGATCCACGCCACCGACGCCGGGGCGGCGTTCTTCGACGAGCACACCGGCATCGACTGGAACGTCGTCTTCCTGCTGCTCGGCATGATGATCATCGTCGGTGTGCTGAAACAGACCGGGGTCTTCGAATACCTGGCCATCTGGGCCGCCAAGCGTGCCAAGGGGTATCCGTACCGGCTGATGGTGCTGCTGGTGGTCATCACCGCCGTCGCCTCTGCCTTGCTGGACAACGTCACCACCGTGCTGCTGATCGCGCCGGTGACGTTCCTGGTGTGCGAGCGGCTGGCGCTGCCGGCGGCGCCGTTCCTGATCGCCGAGGCGATGGCCTCCAACATCGGTGGTGCCGCGACGCTGGTCGGCGACCCGCCGAACATCATCATCGCCAGCCGTGCCGGGCTGAGCTTCAACGACTTCCTCGTTCACATGGCGCCGTTGGTCGTCGTCCTGATGATCGTTTTCATCGGGTTGTGCCGGGTCCTGTTCCGCAAGTACTTCCGCTACGACCCCGAGCGGGCGGCCGAGATCATGGCGCTGAACGAGCGCGAGGCGATCACCGACCGGCGGCTGCTGTGGCAGTCGCTCGTCGTGCTGGCCCTGGTCATGGTCGCGTTCGTGCTGCACCCGGTGTTGCACTATGAGCCGTCCGTGGTGGCGATCCTGGGCGCGGGCATCCTGGTGGCCGTCACCAAGGTCACCACCCAGGACGCGATCGCCGAGGTGGAGTGGCCGACCCTGGTGTTCTTCGCCGGGCTGTTCGTGATGGTCGGCGCGCTGGTCGAGACGGGCGTGATCGGCCAGATCTCGCAGGCCGCGGCCGAGGTGACGCAGGGGCAGCTCGGGCTGACCGCCATGGGCCTGTTGTGGGCCTCGGCCGGGCTGTCGGCGATCGTCGACAACATTCCCTACGTCGCCACCATGAGCCCGATCGTCGCCGACCTGGTCCAGGCGGCCGGCGGCAACGGCCCGGCCCAGGTGCTGTGGTGGGCCCTGGCGTTCGGCGCAGACCTCGGCGGCAACGCCACCGCCGTGGGCGCGGCCGCCAACGTGGTCGTCCTCGGCATCGCCGCCCGTAACGGCCACCCGATCAGTTTCTGGCAGTTCACCAAGTACGGCCTGGTCGTCACGGTGGTCACCATCGCGCTGTGCGTGCCGTACCTGTGGCTGCGCTACCTGTGAGCCACAGGTACGGCACGCGGCCTTGGTCCGGCACGCCGCGCGGAGCCGCGATGGGTTGAGCCCCAGGGGCGCCGGAGGCGGGCTCCGGCTCATGAGTGCGTGCTCGGCGAGGGCAGATGCGGCGGCCGCCACCGCCAGGTGGCGTTGCCGTCGGCGGCGATGCCCTTGCGCCACAACGACGCGGGCATCAGCCGGATCATGGTCACCATCGCCCGGTAGGCGGCGGCCGAGGTGGTGCGCCGCCCGTCGGCGCCAGCGCCGCGAGCGGTGGCCTGGGTGCGCGGGCGGCGTTCGGCGTCGTAGCGGCGCAGCGCGGCCTCGATCGCGGGTTCGCCGGCGAGGGCGGCGGCGAGCACGACGGCGTCTTCGAGTGACTGCCCGGCGCCCTGGCCACGATCGGGGCTCATCGCGTGCGCGGCATCGCCGAGCAGCGCCACCCGGCCGCGGACGTAGGTGGGCAGCGGTGCCAGGTCGCGGATGTCGACATGGATCACCGCCTCGTCCGGGGTGGCCTCGATCAGCGCCGGGATCGGCTCGTGCCAGGTGGCGAGGCGGCGGGCCGCCTCGGTCTTCTCCTCCTCGTAGCGGATGCCCGGTCGGCCGGCAGTGGTGACGTAGGCCCAATACGCGCGGCCGCGGCTGATCGGATGGATGAGGACGTAGCCGCCGGGGCCGAGCGTGATGCTGCCCGGCAGGTCGGCCATCTCGGCGATGCCCAGCCAGGCGGTCCGGCCCAGGAAACGCGGCGGCGGCGCGTCCGGCCACAGCAGCCGGCGCACCGTGCTGTGGACGCCGTCGGCGGCGACGACCAACTCGCCGCCGAGCTCGACGCCGCCGTAGGTCACCGTGACACCGCTGTCCTCCTGCCGGACCGCGGTGACCTCCGCCCCCGTGCGCACCCAGCCGTCCGGCAGCGCATCGAGCAGCACCTCGTGCAGGTCGGCGCGGTGGAAGGCGAGCATGGCGGCCGCATCGTCCGGCCGGGAGCGCTGCAGGTAACGGCCATCGGGCAGACGCAGGTTGCCGGCCGCGCGGGTGGGCGCGCCGACGGCTCGGGCCTCGGCGCCGACGCCGAGCTCGTCCAGCGCGCGCATGGCGTTCGGGGCCTGGGACATGCCGGCGCCGATCTCGCGCAGCTCGACCGCTCGCTCCAGCACGACGGCGCGCCACCCGATCCGGTGCAGGGCCAGGGCGGCGGCCAGCCCGCCGATGCCGCCGCCGATCACGATCGCCTGTCCGCTCACGGGGTCACCTCATCGTCGAGATCGTTGGCAGGGTCGTCGTCGGCCGGATCGGGGCGCAAGGGTGGCGCGTTGTCGAAGATCGTGGCCATCCATTCGAAGGTGGCGTGCGCCTGGCGGATGCGCGCGGCCCGCGCATCGCCGGAGCCGACCAGGTCAAGGCCGTCACGGGTGATGTCGAGGAAGGAGGTGATGCCGGCGATCTGCTTGCGGACCACCACCGCCCAGGCGTCGTCGGCCATCCGGTAGTAGACGGTCCGCTCGCCCGGCCGGGTGCGCCAGCTGAGGAACCCCATGCTGGTCAGCAGCCGCAGGTTCGAGGTGAGCGAGGCGCGGCTGGCACCGATGGCCTGGCTGATGTCCCCGGCGGACTGCTCCGGTGGATCGCACACCATCAGCCAGCCCAGCACCCGCCCGGCGATCGGCGGCACTCCATCACGCGCCAAGTACATGGCTACCCGCTCCACCCATTCCAGCAGCGGATCCTGTTGCGTCATACCGGTGCAGTCCTCTCTTGCAGTGATTTCAGCATAAACTAAAATAGCTGTATCGCTGGAGAGGAGAGCCGGGATACGGGAATGCCTGGCTCGCCGCAGGGAGCCCCGTGTCAGCCGATGATCACTTTTTCCTCCGGCAGTTCGTAGCGGCGGGTGCGCTGTTTCAGGGCGAGCGCCGAGCCCAGGGTGAGCGGGCCGATGCGGCCGATGAACATCAGCACGCTGAGCAGGACATGCCCGGCCAGTGAGGTGTGGGCGGTGATACCGGTGGACAGCCCGTTGGTGGCGAAGGCTGAGATGACCTCGAACAGCACCTGGTCGAGGCTGTGCGGAGTGATGATGAGCAACAGCCAGGTGGAGATCGTGACCAGGATGACGCCGAGCAGGCCGATGGACAGCGCCTGCCGTTGCGTCGCGGAGGGCAGGCGCCGATGGCCGATGTTGACCTGGTGCTCGCCCCGCATCTCGGACCAGATGATGAAGAGCAGGAAGCCGAACGTGGTGACCTTGACGCCGCCCGCCGTGCCCGCGCTGCCACCGCCGATGAACATCAGCACATCGGTGACCAGCCAGGAGGAGGGGTACATCTGGCCGATGTCGAGGGTGTTGAAGCCGCCGGAGCGCGGCATGACGGCGGCGAAGAAGGCCGCAGGCATCGCCAGGTGCGCAACAGTTCGAAGACCACCGGATAGCCGAGACCGCCGACGATGACCGCCAGGGCGATGGGCAGGCAGATCCACGGGTCGGTGACGAAACGCATCAGGTTGTCCGGCCAGAGTGCGAAGCCGGCGTTGTTGAACGCCGACACCCCATGGAAGATGCCGAGGTAGACGGCCCGGCCCAGCAGCTCACCATATCCCGTGACAAAACGTACGGCGAGAACGGCGGCGATGGCCGCCTCGCAGATCAAGCTGAACATCACCACCTTGGCAAGCACGTGACGCAGATCGGCCGCGACCACCGCCTTGGTCTCTAACTGGGCGGACAATCTGGCCCGCAGGCCGACGCGGCCGGAGACGATGACCATGATCAGCGTGGCGAGCGTCATGATGCCCAGCCCACCGGCCTGGATGAGCAGGACGATCACGACCTCACCGAAGACCGACCAGTGCGTCTCGGTGTCGACCACGATCAGGCCGGTCACGCAGACGGCGGAGGTGGCGGTGAACAGCGCCGTGAGCCAGTGAGGGCTTTCCCCTTCTGTCGTGGCCAGCGGGGTGCCGAGCAGGATTGTCCCGATCAACACCGCCGAGCCGAACCCGGCCGCGATGACCACGGCTGGATGCCGGCCGCGGCCCGGCGCGGCCGTGTGGCGCCGCATCATGAGATCACCCGCGTCGCGGGTCGCCCGACGAGCTGTCAATGCCGTCATTCATCGCGGAGGCTCCGTTCGGTCGCGCGGTCATAGACGTCGCCGACCAGACTTCCCGGCACTCCGGGCCATACCGTAGCGCAGCGCGGCGCGTGAGCAGTACAGGCCGGCCCGTGGGCCGCGACCGTGACGCGCTGCGACCCGCATGATCACAGCTGGCAGGGCCGGCTTCCCTTCCGGCTGACCATATGGTTAGCATGCTGTCCATGCGATCAGCCGAGGATGATCTGACGGCGCGAGCCCGGATCAGGAACGCGGCGCTGGAGTTGTTCGGCGCCGAAGGAGTAGGCCGGGTGAGTCTTCGCGCGGTGGCCCAGCGGGCCGGCGTCTCGCACGCCCTGGTCCTGCATCACTTCGGCACCAAGGAGGGCCTGCGTCAGGCGTGCGACGACTACGTGATCTCGCTGGTGCGCGATACTCCGGACGCCGACCTGGGCGACACGGCGGGACTGGCCGCCATGCTGGAGGCGGGGACGGAGGTACGCCGCTACCTGGGACGAGCGTTCCTGGACGGCACCCCGGAGGCGGCGGCGCTGTTCGACGAGCTCGTGGCCTCCACCGGTCAATGGCTGGAGCAGGGCGTGAGCGAAGGGTGGGTGCAGCCCAGCGACGACCCGCCGGCGCGGGCCGCGATGTACGTCACCTGGCTGCTGGCACCGCTGGCGTTCGGCGAACATCTGGCGCGCTCACTGCGCGTGACGGACGTGCACGACATGCGGACCTTGCTGCGCGTCTCCCGCGCCGGCATCGAGATCTTCACCCGCGGCGTGTTCGCCGACGACCGCGCCCTGGACGCGTGGGACGCCATGCGTGACGAACGCGGCCCGCGCTGAGCCGCCGCGCCTACTGTCAGGAAAGGAACATCCGTCATGAGCATCGCCGCCAAGGTGCTGGCCGGCAGAGCCAAACTGGCCCCGGCCGAGACCCAGAACGTGACCATCGAGAAGGACCTGCGTGTCCCGATGCCGGACGGCGTCGTGCTGCTGGCCGACCACTACGCTCCCCAAGGGCTCGGCGACCGGCCGACGGTGCTGATCCGCTCGGTCTACACCGACAGGACCAAGGGCGCCATGGTGAGCCGCCTGGTCGCCGAGCGCGGCTTCCACGTCGTGGTCGTCAGCGGCCGGGGGACCTGCGGATCGGAGGGGACGCTCACCCCGTTCGTCTCCGAGCGCGACGACGGCCTGGCCGTCCTGGAGTGGCTGCGCCGGCAGCCGTGGTTCACCGGCGAGCTGGGCACCCTGGGACAGAGCTACAACGGCTACACGCAGTGGGCGATCGCCGCCGGCGCCGGACCGGAGCTGCGCGCGATGAGCACCTCGCTGATCGGGTCCAACGCCTACGACCTGGTCTATCCGGGCGGCGCACTGGCTCTCGAGCTCTTCCTCGGCTGGATCAGCATGGTCGCCCACCAGGAGAAGCCGTTGCCCGTCTATCTGTCCACCGTGGCGCTGGGCGGTAAGAGGCGGGCGCGGGCCGCTCGCGTCCTCCCGCTCGCCGAGGCCGACACCATCGCCATCGGCGCCGTGGCGCCGCACTGGCGGGACTGGCTCGCACATCCCGACGCGGGGGACCCGTGGTGGTCCGCTGGTGACCACAGCCGGGAGATCTCGGCGGTGTCCGTCCCCAACCACCTGGTCAGCGGCTGGGACGACTTCGCGCTGCCCGGCCTGGTCCGCGACTACCAAGTGCTGCGCAAGGCGGGGCGCGAGCCGTACCTCACCATCGGGCCATGGCAGCACTGGGACGCCGAGCTGTCGATGACGGCCCTGCGGGAGAGCATCGTCTGGCTGCGCGCCCACCTGCTGAAAGACCGGGACGGGCTGCGCACCGCGCCGGTGCGCGTCTACGTCAGAGGCGCCGAGGAGTGGCGCGACCTGCCGGCCTACCCGCCCGCCGAGGTACGACCGCAGCGCTTCCACCTGCACCCGGACGGCGGTCTGGGAGGCGATCTGCCTGCTGACTCCGCGCCCGACCGTTACCGTTTCGACCCTTCCGACCCGACCCCGGCGGTGGCCGGGATGTCCCGCATGATCGGCATCTCGCGCAGGACCGGGGAGAGCGTGCTGGCCGGGCGTGACGACGTCCTGACCTACACCGGTGAGCCGTTGCCGGCCGATCTCGAGGCCATCGGCGTCCCCGCCGCCGAGCTGCACGTGACCTCCAGCCTGGCGCACACCGACTTCTACGTGCGCGTCAGCGACGTGACGCCCTCGGGCGCGATCACGCATGTCTCCGACGCGCTGCGCCGGTGCGCCGCCGACCGGCCCATCGACGGGCTGGTAGAGATCGAGCTGGCGCCGGTGGCCCACCGGTTCAAGCGCGGCCACCGCATCCGGGTGCAGGTCGCCAGTGCCGCCTACCCGCGCTGGGACCGTAACCTCGGCACCGGTGAGCCGCCCGCCACCGCGATCGCGATGCGCGCAGCCGACCAGCAGGTTCATCACGATCCCCGCAGGCCATCCGCCCTCATCCTGCCGGTCTGCTGACGAGAAGGCATGGCCTTTCGCATGGCCGCCGCTGCCACCGTGCGGGGTCACCCCTTCGAACCTACGCCCGACCGGTCGTCACGGCATGCGTCATGGGAACGGCCGATGTCCATGACGGTGCGACGCCCGCATCGCACTGCCCCTTGCTCGCGTACTTGATCTGCCTCTCTATCTCGCCTGGGTGAGACCGGTGGCGACGATGTCGATGAGCCGGTCCAGGACCTTCTGGTACAGGTCCGGGCGGGCCAGCCGGTCGCGGTGCAGCGGCATCATGAGGACGGCCTGCAGGACACCGACGATCACCTCCGGGTCGTCGCCGGCGAGGTCGTCGCTGTGCTCGGTGAGATAGGCCGCCAGCGCGGTGACCGGGTTGTCCGGTGCGGAGGTCACCCGTTCCTGGTCCAGCTTCCTGACCACCGCCTCCATCTCCTCGGGGTGCGTCATCAGCCTGCCGTAGAGGGGGTTGTCGTCCAGCTCGGCCAGCGTGGCGTGCAGGAAGGCGCGCAGCCCGGCGCGGGTGTCGCTCTCCTCTCGTAGCGCTCCGTCGATGACCCTGCTCTTGACCTCGGCCATCTGGGCGAGCATCAGCTCCAGGTAGAGCGCCTCCTTGGAGTCGAAGAAGACGTAGAAGGTGCTCTTGGCGATGCCGGTCCCGGAGACCAGGTCCTCCAGGGAGGTCTTGCGCAGGCCCTGCGTGGTGAACAACTTCAGGCCGTTGTCCAGGAGCAGCCGCGTGATGCGCGCCTTTTCCGCGGCCGAGAAGGCGGGAGGCATGAGGTGCACCTTCCGATGGGTCGAAACAGAACAATCTTTTCACGCGGAGCGGCGAGATCGGACCAGGTCCAGGACGTGCTGCTCCTGGGCCGGGTCGAACCACTGGGCCGGGGACGGGGTGTCAGGGCGGGGCACGGGATCACCTTCACGCCGCAGCCAGGCCCAGGTGTCGGCCAGGGTCTCGCGCAGGGGCCGGACGGTGAGCCCGGCCGCCAGGGCGGCGCTGACGTCGGCGTCGTGCAGGCCCGTCGGGTGGGGGTCGCCGGGGTAGCGCAGCCCGAACTCCATGCCGAGCGGGAAGTTCTCCCGCTCCAGCAGTTCCGGGGACGCCCACACCAGCTCGGCGTCTGAGCCGATCACCTGCGCGGCGGTGGTGAGCAGGTCGCCGATCGTGGTGTGCCCGGCCGGCCCGGCGACGTTGAAGGCCCCGCCGGTGCCGCGTTCGGCCGCTGCCAGCATCCAGGCGGCCAGGTCGGTCGCGTCGATGTACTGCAGGGCCGCGTCGGCCGGCCCCGGGGCGAGCACGGGGCCGCCCCGTTCGAGCCGCCGCAGCCACCAGGGAATCCGCCCGACGTCCTCGTACGGGCCGAGGATCATGCCCGCCCTGGCCAGCAGCGCACGCTTCCCGAACGCCTCCAGCACGGCCAGCTCGCCGCCACGCTTGGCCGCGGCGTAGTCGGTGCCGTCCTGGCTGCCGGGATCAGCGGCCACGAGCGGCGCGCTCTCGTCTGCTCCGGCCGGCCAGGGCCAGGCGTAGACGGCGCGGCTGGAGACGTAACCGTAGTGCCCCGTCCGTCCGGCCAGCAGCCGGGCGCTGTCTCGGACCACGCTCGGGGCCCACGCCCAGGTGTCGATCACGGCGTCCCAGGTACGGCGGCCGAGCGCCTGTCGTACCGCGCCGGGGTCGGTGCGATCGGCCGGCAGCGCCTCCACCTCCGGTGCGGGCGGGCGCGACAGCCCGCGGTTGAGCGTGGTGACGGTGTCGCCGCGCCGCAGCGCCGCCTGCACCACGGCGCGGCCGACGTGGTGGGTGCCGCCCATGACCAGTACGTGCATCCCCATCCCTCAACCTGCCAGCTGGAAGCCGCGCTCGATCAGCTTGCGTACCGGCGCCCATGACGCCAGCCGCAGTGGAAGCTGGGTGAGCTCCAGCAGCAGCGGGTTGCGCGGGGCGTACACTTCCTTGACCCGGCGGCCGAGCTTCTGCTTCTTGTCCGCCTCGGGCCGCAGCTCGGCCTCCCAGTCCGCCAGCGCGGCCGGGACGTCGTCGCCGTGGCGTTCCAGGGCGGCGCCGAGCCGGTCGGCGCCGCCGACCGCCAGCGAGGAGCCGTAGCCGGCGAACAAGGTCACGCACCACGCGGCGTCGCCGAGCAGCAAGATCCTGCCTCTGCTCCACCGGTCGACCACGATCTGGCTGATGCTGTCGAAGTAGACCGAGTCAGCCGTCCTCAGCCCCTCCAGGGCGTGGGGGACGAGCCAGCCCATGTCGCCGTAGAGCTCGTGCAACTCCTCCAGCGACGCCCCTGCCCGGCCGCCGTCGGTGCGGTAGCCGAAGAAGGCGGCGGTACGGCCGTCGCCGACGCTCATCATCGCGAACGTGCGCCCGCCCGCGCTGATCGAGCCGGTCGTCTGGGCGGGCAGGCCGGCCGGCGGCTCCTTCAGCATGTAGACCGCGACCCGGTGGTCCAGGTCGAGCCGGTAGTCCTCCTCCGGGCCGAACGCCAGCGCGCGCGTCGCCGAGTGCAGCCCGTCGGCGCCGATCAGCAGGTCGGCGTGCTCGGTGCTCCCGTCGCTGAGCGTGACGTGCACCGCGTCCGCGTCCTGCTCGAGGGCGGTGATCGTGGTGCCGAACCGGATCGTCGTGTGATCGGCGACGGCCTCGTACAGGACGGCCTCGATGTCGCCCCGCAGGATGGTGAACGACCTTAGGCCCATGGTGGCGGCGATCGTCGCGGCGCCGAGGGAGAAGCGGCGCGCCCCGTCGGGCTTGCGGTAGACCAGCTCGCGCGTCACGAACGCGCGCCGCTGCAGCTCCGCCAGGACGCCCATCCGCTCGGCCCCGTCGTAGCCGATGCCACCGAACGTGACCCCGTAGCCGCCCCCGCGACGCTGTGGCGCGCGCTCGATCACCAGCGTCTCCCAGCCCGCCTGATGCAGCCGGAGTGCCGCCGCCAGCCCGGCGATCCCCGCCCCGATGATGATGGCCCGCATGTCCGTGCCCCTTTCCTTCGTGTGTCTATGAAAACAGATTGTAGATATGTTTTCAAGAGAGCGCACCCGGTGCTCGGTGATGGGTCAGGTGAGGTGAGAGGGCGGGGCGAGTGGGCGCAAGCCGTACGCGAGCGACTTATCCGATGAGCGGTGGGCCCTGATCGAGCCCGTGATCACGGCGTGAAGGCCGCGCACCTCTCGGTCAGCGGTCACCAGGGCACATGACTGAAGGCGGGGCATCGGGTCAAACGTTTCGGGTCTCATAGGCCTCTCGGCTGGCCTCGATGTGCGGGACGTGCTCGATGGCCCAGCCGGCGAGGGCCAGTGCGGGCGGAATGAGGCTTTTTCCGGTGGGGGTCAGTGCGTATTCGACCCGTGGCGGAACCTCGGCGTGCACCGTCCGCGATACCAGGCCATCGCGTTCGAGGTTCCGGAGTGTCAGGGTCAGCATCCGCTGGGAGATCCCCGGGATCTGCTGGTGCAGGTCGGTGAAGCGCAGGGTTCCCTGGTCGAGGGTCGCCACGATCAGCAACGTCCACTTGTTGCAGATGCGGTCGAGGATGGCGCGGATGGTCCGTCCTCCGTCCCCTCGGATCATGCAGGTGTGCTCGTACTCCGACATGACAGCCCCCTGTGCGCAACGCACACGTATGTGCCTTTTGTAAGGCATCCAATAGTGACGCATCATGAGGCTACTTACGACTGGTAACCATCCTGGGCCAGCCCTACGTCGCCCTACTCCGAGGTGTCCTTCATGGAGATTTCCTACACGATCGTCGCAGGCCTTCTGGCCGTCTTCTACCTCTACGCCGGAGGCAAGAAGGTCGCGCAGAGCCAGGAGCGACTTCAGCCGATGATGGGCTGGGTCGACACCGTTCCCATGCCGCTCGTCCGCCTGATCGGAGTGCTGGAAGTCCTCGGCGCGGCCGGGCTGATCCTGCCGCCGCTGACCGGGATCGCGTCCTGGCTTGCCATCGCCGCAGCGGTCGGCCTCGTCCTGATCCAGGTCGGTGGCATCGCAGTCCACCTGACCCGCGGCGAGGCCCGGCTGATCGGACTCAACATCGTCCTCCTGGCAGCCGCTGCGGCAACCGCCTGGCTCGGCACGACCTGGCTCTGATGCGCCAGGGGAAGGTCCAGGGCCGGACAGAGGTCATACGCTCGTGAGGGCTGGCCGGTGTCAGCCATGAGGGTGAGAATCCGCTGGTAGACGGGGATGGTCAGGCACGGCGGGAGCCGGTCGTGGCGGGGATGTCGGACCGGGCTCGCGGGCGAGGACAAGCAAGATCCTGCGGGTCATCCGCAGATGATCGAGGTCGGGCGTCGATCCGGTCCAGCGGCCACGCGCCGGGGTCCGCTGGGCTCACGTGTCGCGCCAGGCGGGAGTGGAAGGGCCGGTCAGCGCGCCGGGCACCGCGCACGTGTACGAGATGCCCCCGACCTCTGAGCCCGCCACGCCATTGACCCTACCGAGACGTCAGGGACGTTCGGCGAGGGCGGCGCGGGTCAGGAAGGCGACCGCGACGAGGGGGATGGCGCTCAGGCCCTGCATGACGGCGTACCAGGGCGGGCAGAGGCCGGGGATCAGGTCCACGCCGATGATGGCGATCGGCATGATCGTGGTGATGGTGCGCACGCGGTCGAGGCTCGTCCGCGAGCCCGCCTCAGCACGGGTGAGCAGCCGGTGCAGGAGCGGGGCGACGGCGAGGAGGATGACCGCGCGTACCCACATGAAGGTGCTGGCGGTGTCGCCGAGGATCGTCAGTGCGGCGACCGTCACGAGGGTGACGGCGCTGAACACGCCGTAGATGTAGAGGCACTTGAAGGCGTTCTTCGTCATGCCGGAGACGTTACGGACGGTGAGGGTGCGTCCGGTATGAGGCTGTACGTACGGAGGGGTGTGGCCAGACCCACTCCCGCTCTAGAGGCCGTGGATGCGGCGGCCGGTGATCTGGTGGGGGACGATGCGGATGTAGAGGTGGCGTTCGCCGCCCGCCCACGGGCTGACATCGACGTCGATCACGTCGGCCACCTCGTCGTCGGGCACGTGGTGGGCGGGCCCCTGGACGAGGACGCTCCAGCCCTCGCGGCGCGGCTCGTCGATCCTGTCCACCTCGAAGCCGATCTTGATCTCGACGCCCTTCAGGCCGGTGCGCAGGTCCTGGTCCATGGGGCCGCCGTGCTGGGTGCAGAAGACGATCGCGCCCTTGTGCACCTTGTAGTTGACCGGCAGCACCGTCGGGCCGTGCGAGCCGTTGAACGCCACCCGGCCGATGCCGCCCGGCGCGATCAGGCGCAGGCACTCCTCGGGCTCCAGCTTCTCCAACACCGGGCGATCCGCGGCGGCTCCCTGTCCGGGCGGGCGGTCGTGGCCGCCGCCCAGCAGGTTCTCGGGCGTGGTCTCCAGCGCCTTGGCCAGCCGGTCCACCGTGCCCCTGTCGGGGGTGCCCAGGTGATCCTCCAGGTACTGGACGTATCCGGCCGACATGTCCGCGCGGTCGGCCACCTCCTCCAGCGTGAGGTCGAGCTTGGTGCGGTGCTGAGTGATCCGACGCCCGAAATCGCCAGAATTCGTCATGAAGGTCTCCTCGACGGGTGATGACGACAGGCGTGGCACCGGCCGTCTCGTCAGAAGCTACCCACTCGCTCGCCGGACCCGTCAGGGGCTTTGGTCCCTGACCTTGAGGTAGCCCTAGGACATCGATCTGTCGGGACTTCCGGCCCTATTCCCAGCACTTCGGCTGAGGTCGGATGAAGGGGAGCCCGCTCGTTCGCGTCAGGACTCGCATCGAGCGTCGCACCCCACCGAGAGAGGGATCGATTCATGACCGCAGTCACGGACGAGCAGGTTCGCAAGGCCGTCGATGAGGCGCTGCTGCGCAGGTTGGCCGCCCCGGAGGAGAAGGAGGTCGAGCAACTGGACGCCTGGTGGCGGGCGGCCAACTATCTCACCGTCGGCCAGATCTATCTGCAGGGCAACCCGCTGCTGCGTGAGGCGCTGGAGCCGCGGCACATCAAGCCGCGCCTGCTGGGCCACTGGGGCACCAGCCCCGGGCTCTCGCTGATCTACGCGCACGTCTCGCGGCTCATCCGGCACACCGGCCAGCAGGCCATCTATCTGGCCGGCCCCGGTCACGGCGGGCCCGCGCTGGTGGCCGCCGGGTACCTGGAGGGCACGTACAGCGAGATCTACCCGCGCGTCAGCCAGGACGAGGCCGGGATGACGCGGCTGTTCCGGCAGTTCTCCAGCCCGGGCGGCATCCCGAGCCACGTCTCGGTGACCACTCCGGGCTCGATCCACGAGGGCGGCGAGCTGGGGTACGTGCTGGTGCACGCCTTCGGCGCGGTCATGGACAACCCCGACCTGCTCGCCGTGGCGGTCGTGGGCGACGGTGAGGCCGAGACGGGGCCGCTGGAGGGGTCGTGGAAGGGCATCTCGTTCCTCAACCCCGAGCGTGACGGGGCCGTGCTGCCGATCCTGCACCTCAACGGCGCGAAGATCGCCGGCCCCACGGTGCTGGCCCGCAAGGACCCCGCCGAGGTGCGCAAGCTGCTGGAAGGCCACGGCTACGAGGTGCTGGAGGTCGAAGGGGCGGACCTGCCGGGCATGCACCACCGCTTCGCCGCGACGCTGGCCGAGGCGTGGGGCAAGATCCAGGCCATCAAGCACGAAGCCCGTACGGGAGACCGCCCCCGCTGGCCGATGATCGTGCTCCGCTCGCCCAAGGGCTGGACCGGCCCCGATCAGGTGGACGGCGTGCAGATGGAGGGCACGTGGCGCTCGCACCAGGTGCCGTTGTCCGGCGTACGGGACAACCCGGAGCACCTGGCGATCCTGGAGCGCTGGCTGCGCTCGTACCGGCCGGAGGAGCTGTTCGACGGCACCGGCGCGCCCGCCGAGATCGTACGAGCGCTCCCACCGGAGGGCGACCTGCGGATGAGCGCGAGCCCGCACGCCAACGGCGGCCTGCTGACCCGCGACCTCGCCCTGCCCGACTTCCGCGACTACGCCGTCGACGTCGAACGTCCCGCGCGCGTGCGCGCCGAGTCGACGCGGAGGCTCGGCGAACTGCTGCGCGACGTCTACCGCGACAACCCCACGACGTTCCGGCTGTTCTGCCCGGACGAGACCAACAGCAACCGGCTCGGAGCCGTCTTCGAGGTCTCGAAGCGCGCCTTCGCCGAACGCGTCACGGACGACGACGTGGCGATCGGCCCCGACGGCCGGGTCATGGAGGTGCTGTCGGAGCACAACTGCCACGGCTGGCTGGAGGGCTACACGCTGACCGGCAGGCACGGCATGTTCGCCACCTACGAGGCGTTCGCGATGGTCAGCGCCTCGCAGACGGTGCAGCACGGCAAGTGGCTGCAGGAGGCGACCCGGCTGCCGTGGCGGGCCAAGGTGCCGAGCCTGAACGTGCTGCTCACCTCGACGGCCTGGCGCAACGACCACAACGGCTTCTCCCACCAGGGCCCGGGACTGATCCAGGTCGTGCTGACCCAGCGCGGCGACGTGGCCCGCGTCTACCTGCCACCGGACGCCAACTGCCTGCTCTCGGTGGCCGACCACTGTCTGCGCTCGCGCTCGTACATCAACCTCATCGTCATCGACAAGCAGCCGCAGCTGCAGTGGCTGACGATGGACCAGGCGATCGAGCACTGCGCGCGCGGCGCCGGCATGTGGGACTGGGCCGGCACCGACGACGGCACCAGCGACCCGGACATCGTGCTGGCCTGCGCCGGCGACGTGGTCACCATGGAAACGGTCGCGGCGGCGCAGATACTCAAGGAACGGCTGCCCGGCTTCAAGGTGCGCGTGGTCAACGTCGTGGACCTGATGACCCTGCCCCGCCCCAAGGACCACCCCCACGGCATGAGCGAGACGCTGTTCACCGAGCTGTTCACCGACACCGTGGACGTCGTGTTCGCCTTCCACGGCTATCCCGGCGCGATCCACCAGCTCGTGCACGGCCGCCCCGACGCCGACCGGTTCCGGGTGCGCGGCTTCATCGAGGAGGGCACCACCACGACGCCGTTCGACATGACCGTGCGCAACCGCGCCTCCCGCTACCACCTGGTCATGGACGCCATCAACAACGCCCGCCGCCTGCCGCGCGGCGCCGCCGACCTCATGACCTGGTGCCAGGGCAAGCTCGCCGAGCACGAGGCGTACGTGGTCGAGCACCTCGAGGACATGCCCGAGGTCCGCGACTGGTCGCTGGGCGACTGGGCGCGGCAGGGCTGAAACCACCCGCCCGCCTCGCACCGGGTCCGGGGCGGGCGGGTCAGGACGAAGGAGCGATCATGATCCTGGTAGGCGTGGACGGCTCGCGGGCCGGGCTCGAGGCCGCCGGATGGGCCGCGCGCGAGGCGGTCCTGCGCGACGTGCCGCTGCTCCTGGCGCACGCGATGCCGCGCTGGACGTACGAGACCGAGACCGGCAGG
The DNA here is from genome assembly GCF_040677005.1 of Nonomuraea sp. NPDC049421. Lineage (NCBI taxonomy): Bacteria > Bacillati > Actinomycetota > Actinomycetes > Streptosporangiales > Streptosporangiaceae > Nonomuraea > Nonomuraea sp. NPDC049421. Next base: position 410,504 of record NZ_JBFAQA010000004.1, on the reverse strand, counting down.
CTCGCCGACGTGGCCGCGTGGATGCGCGAGGGCGGCAGAAGCGTGCTGACGGCGGCGGAGGAACGGGCGCGCACGCAGGAGCCGAAGGTCGAGCTGCGCACGACGTTCCTGCCCGATGACCCCAGGGCCGCGCTGGTCGAGGCTGCGCGGGACGCCGAGCTGCTGGTGGTGGGCAGCCACGGGCTCGGCGGGGTACGCGGGATGCTGGTCGGCTCGGTCGCCTACGGGGTGGCCGCGCACGCGCCGTGCGACGTCGTGGTGGTCCGCAGGGCGTCAGCGGGCGGCGAGATCGTGGCCGGCGCCGACGGGTCCGCGGCGACGCCGAGGGTGCTGGAGTTCGCCTGCGCCGAGGCGGCGCTGCGCGGCGCGCGGCTGCGGGTCGTGCACGTCAGGGGACGGCAGGGCTTCGACCCCGTCCATGAGGAATCCGGCGCGATCAAGGTGATGCTGAACGGCCTGCGCGCCCGGCACCCGGGCCTGGAGGTCGTCGAGGAGGCGGTGCACGGCCACCCCGTCGAGGTGCTGCGGCAGGCCGGGGCCGGAGCGGAGCTGCTGGTCGTGGGCTCGCACGGGCACCGGACGTTCGCCGGGATGCTGCTGGGCTCGGTCAGCCACGCGCTGCTGCACCACGCTCCCTGCCCGCTCGCCGTCGTCAGGCCCGCGCAATGACGCGCGCGGCGCCTGGACGTGCGGGGCGGGCGGCTCGGAAACTGATGACCGGTGTCGTAGGTGAGGGCGGGGCGAGATGACGGAGACCGGCGCGCGAGACGGACGGCCGATGCTGATGCTGGCCCTCGCGACCGTGGGGTTCGCGGTGAACTTCTGGGCCTGGGCCCTGCTCAGCCCGCTGGGCCCGCGCTTCAAGGAGCTGCTCGGCCTCTCGGCGCCGCAGCAGGCCCTGCTGGTGGCGGTGCCGGTGATCGTGGGCTCGCTGGGACGCATCCCGGTGGGCGCGCTGACCGACCGGTACGGCGGCCGGGTGATGTTTCCCCTGATGTCGGCCGCCACCATCGTCCCCGTGCTGTTCATCGGCCTGGCGGGACAGACGTCGCTGGCGGCGCTGCTGGCCAGCGGGTTCTTCCTGGGCATAGCGGGCACCGCGTTCGCCGTCGGGGTGCCGTTCGTCAACGCGTGGTTCCCGCCGCACCGGCGCGGCCTCGCGGTGGGTATCTTCGGCGCGGGCATGGGCGGCACCGCCGTCAGCGCCCTGACCACGGTCGGGCTGGTCGAGTGGGGCGGGGCGGCGGCGCCGTTCGTCATCACGGCGGTCGTGCTGGCGGTCTACGCGGTCGTGTCGTGGCTGGTGCTGCGGGACGCGCCGGGCCGCAGCATTCCCGGGCAGCCGCTGATGACGCGCCTGGCGGCCACGGCGCGGCTGCCGATCACGTGGCAGGCGTGCCTGCTGTACGCGGTCGCGTTCGGCGGCTACGTCGCCTTCTCCGTCTACCTGCCCGCCTACCTGCAGACCGGGTACGGCCTGGAGCAGGCGGACGCCTCCTACCGGATGGCCGGGTTCGTCGTGCTGGCGGTGCTGCTGCGGCCGGTCGGCGGCTGGCTGTCGGACCGGATCGGCCCCGTGCGGGTGCTGGCCGGGGTGTTCGCCGTGGTCGCCGTCATGGCCGCGATCCAGGCCCTGACGCCGCCGCTGCTGCCGGTGGGCACCGTCGCGTTCCTGTCGATGGCGGCGGCGCTCGGCGCGGGCAGCGGCGCCACGTTCGCGCTCGTCGCCCAGGTCGCCCCGGCCGACAAGGTCGGGTCGGTCACCGGGCTGGTGGGGGCGGCCGGCGGGCTGGGCGGGTTCGTGCCGCCCCTGGTCATGGGCTTCATCTACGGGCGGCTCGGCTCGTACGGGCTGGGCCTGGCCCTGCTGGCCGTCACCGCCGCGCTGGCCGTCGTCCTGACCCTGACCGCGGTGCGCGCGCTGGCCGCCCGGCACGTGCCCGCGCGCTGAGCGTCAGCGGGACGGCTCCCAGCCGCGCCGTGCGGCGGTCCGGCCCTCGTCCCTGCTGCGGTAGACGATGTACGGCCGGGTGAGGTAGCCGACCGGCGCGGTGAGCATGTGCACCAGCCGGGTGAACGGCCAGATCCCGAACAGCACCAGCGCGCTCAATGCGTGCAGCTGGAACAGCAGGGGCGCGCCCGCCATCAACTCCGGCTGGGGCTGGAAGAGGAAGATCGACCGGAACCAGGGCGAGACGGTCGTCCGGTAGTCGTAGCCGCCGCCGACCATGTTGGCCAGCACCGTGGCGGCCAGGCCGAGCGCGATGGTGAGGGCGAGGACGGCGTACATGAGCTTGTCGTTGCGGGTGGTGGCGGTGAAGACGGGGCCGACCGTGCGGCGCCGGTAGATGAGGATCGCCAGGCCGCCCACCGTCGCGACGCCCGCGATCGCCCCCAGGACGACGGCGAGCAGATGGTAGAGCCCCTCACTGATGCCGACGGCCTCGGTCCAGCTCTTGGGGATCGCCAGGCCGCCGACGTGGCCGAGCGCGACGACCAGGATGCCGAAGTGGAACAGCGGGCTGCCGACGCGCAGCAGCCGCGACTCGTACAGCTGGGACGAGCGCGTCGTCCAGCCGAACTTGTCGTAGCGGTAGCGCCACACGTGCCCGAGCACGAACACGGTCAGCGCCACGTACGGCAGCACCACCCACAGCAGGACGCTCATCGGCCCGCCTCCATGATCGCGTAGGGTTCCAGGCCGACCGCCTCGGCGGGCGGGCCCTCGGCGGCCAGCCGCAGCGCGGCCTCCCGCTCGCGCGGGCCCGCCGGCGGCAGCGTGGCCAGCACGGCGGCCACCACGTCCGCGTACGGCGAGTCCTCCTCGCGCAGCGCCGCGTGCAGCACCTCCACGCCCGCCCGGTGCTCCAGCAGCAGCCGGCGGGCCTCGCGGACGGCGCCGCGCGCCGACAGCTCGCACACCACGGACAGGTGATCGGGCAGCTCGCCGTCGGCGAGCTCGAAGCCCGCCGCCTTCAGCGCGTGCTGGAAGCGCAGCAGCGCGGCGCCGCGCTTGCGGGTGTCGCCGTAGGCGTAATAGGTGAGGTACGGGCAACAGCGCCGCTTCATGTCGAACGTGGCGACATAGTGCGCGGCCAGCCCGGCCTGGCCGGTGGCGGCCACGTGACCGAGGAAGGCAGACAGCCGCTCGCGCGCCTCGCCGACCGGCAGCCCGTCCACCGCTTCGCGCAGCACGCCGAGCCCGTCGTGCAGCCGCTCGTCGGGGTAGCCGAGCAGCACAGAGGCGACCATGTGGACGGTCCGCACGCTCACTTCTTCCTCCTCGGGAACAGGCCGTCCGGGACGCCCTTGCCGTCCCAGTTGAGCAGGTTGACCCGGCCGCGCAGCTCGTCGGCGTCGTCCAGGTCGTCGCCGGTCTGGCGGTCGCGCAGGGCGTGGAAGTTCTCCACCGCGACCGGCGCGGGCCGCCCGGACGCCTCGCCGAACGGGCCGTTCATGCCGGGGCCGCCCTCGTAGTCGAGGCTGCAGCCCAGCTCCTCCAGCTGGGCGGCCTGCTCGGCGTGGGCCTTGGGGATGACGTACCGCTCGCCGTAGGGGGCGAGCGCCAGCAGCCGGTGCATGGCCTCGACCTGCGCGCCGCTCAACCCGACCGCCCGCGCGATCCACTCGTCGGGCTCCTGGCCGAGGTTGAGCCGGCGCATGTACGAGCGCATCGCGGCCAGCCGGCGCAGCACCGCCCGCACCGGCTCGGGGTCGCCGGCCGTGAACAGCTCGGCGAGGTAGCCGATCGGGATGCGCAGCGCGTCGATGGCGCCGAACAGGTTGCCGGCGTCCTCGCCGTCGTGCCCGGTGTTCGCCAGCACGTCCACGACAGGGGACAGGGGCGGGATGTACCAGACCATCGGCATCGTCCGGTACTCCGGGTGCAGCGGCAGCGCGACGCCGTACTCGAAGATCAGCCGGTGGATCGGGGAGTCGCGGGCGGCGGCCAGCCAGTCGTCGGGGATGCCCTCGGCGCGGGCGGCGGCGATCACGCCGGGGTCGTGCGGGTCGAGCAGCACGCCCTTCTGCGCCGCGAACAGCTCCCGCTCGTCCGGCGCGGAGGCGGCCTCGGCGACGCGGTCGGCGTCGTACAGGACGATACCGATGTAGCGCAGCCGCCCCACGCACGTCTCCGAGCAGACCGTCGGGATGCCCACCTCGACGCGCGGGAAGCAGAACGTGCACTTCTCCGCCTTGCCGGTGCGATGGTTGAAGTACACCTTCTTGTACGGGCACCCCGTCACGCACATCCGCCACCCCCGGCAGCGGTCCTGGTCCACCAGCACGATGCCGTCCTCCGACCGCTTGTACAGCGCGCCGGACGGGCAGGAGGCCACGCAGGAGGGGTTGAGGCAGTGCTCGCAGATGCGCGGCAGGTAGAACATGAACGCCCGCTCGAACTCCAGCCTGACCTGCTCCGACAGCTTCCCCAGCACCGGGTCGGGCGAGGGGTCGCCGGCCAGGTCGTCGTCCCAGTTCGCGCTCCAGCCGATCTTCATGGGCTGCCCGGTGATGAGCGAGCGGGGCCGCGCCACGGGGGTGTCGGCCTGCATGGGGGCGGAGAAGAGCCGGTCGTAGTCGTACGTCCAGGGCTCGTAGTAGTCCTGGATGGACGGCATGAGCGGATTGGCGAAGATCGTCAGCAGCTTCTTGAGCCGGCCGCCGGCCTTCAGCTTCAGCCGGCCGCGCCGGTTCAGCTCCCAGCCGCCCTGCCACTTCTCCTGGTCCTGGTAGCCGCGAGGGTAGCCCTGGCCCGGGCGGGTCTCGACGTTGTTGAACCAGACGTACTCGGTGCCCGCCCGGTTGGTCCATGCCTGCTTGCAGGTGACGGAACAGGTGTGGCAGCCGATGCACTTGTCCAGGTTCATCACCATGGCGAGCTGTGCCATCACGCGCATCAGTAGTCGACCTCCTGGCTGCGGCGGCGGATCACGGTGACCTCGTCGCGCTGGTTGCCGGTCGGGCCCAGATAGTTGAAGGCGAAGCTGAGCTGGGCGTACCCGCCGATCAGGTGGGTGGGTTTGACCAGGAGGCGGGTGAGGGAGTTGTGGATGCCGCCGCGCAGGCCGGAGGTCTCGCTCTTGGGCACGTCCACCACGCGCTCCTGGGCGTGGTACATGAACACCGTGCCCTCCGGCATGCGGTGCGAGACGACCGCGCGGGCCACCACGACGCCGTTGCGGTTGACCGCCTCCACCCAGTCGTTGTCGCCGACGCCGGCCTTCGCGGCGTCCGCCGGGCTCATCCAGATCGTCGGCCCGCCCCGCGACAGCGTCAGCATGAGCAGGTTGTCCTGGTACTCGGAGTGGATGGACCACTTCGAGTGCGGGGTGAGGTAGCGCACGACCACGCCCTGCTCGCTCGCGCCGAAGGCCGGTTCGCCGAACATCGCGGTCATGTTGAGCGGCGGCCGGTAGACCGGCAGTGCCTCGCCCGCCTCGTGGATCCAGTCGTGGTCGAGGTAGAAGTGCTGGCGGCCGGTGAGCGTGTGCCAGGGCTTGCGGTGCTCGACGTTGATCGTGAACGGCGCGTAGCGCCGCCCGCCGCTCTCGCTGCCCGACCACTCCGGCGAGGTGATCACCGGCACCGGCCTGGCCTGGGTGTCGGCGAAGGTGATCTGCCGGTGCTCGTCGGCCAGCCCGTCGAACGACGTGCCGGTCCGCCGGCCCAGCGTGGCGAACCCCTGCGCGGCCAGGTGCCCGTTCGTGGTGCCCGACAACGCCAGGATGGCCTCGCACAGGTCGCTGTCGCGGGCCAGCGACGGGCGGCCGTCCCGCGTGCCGTTCAGCCGGGACAGCCGGTCGATCTCGCCCGACACGTCGTACGTCAGGCCCTTCGTGGTCGCGCCGAGCCGCTCCAGCAGCGGGCCGAGCGCGGCCATCTTCTCGGCCACCGCCGCGTAGTCGCGCTCCACGACGACCACCTTCGGGAAGTCGCGGCCCGGCGTGGGCGGCCGTCCCATCGCGCGCCAGTCCTGCACGCGGCCGTGCGGGGTGGCCAGCTCGTCGGGGGTGTCGTGCAGCAGCGGCACGGCCACCAGGTCCTTGCGCGTGCCGAGGTGGGTGCGGGCCAGGTCGCTGAAGGCGCGGGCGATGGCGTGGAAGGCGGCGAAGTCCGTACGGGTCTGCCAGGGCGGGTCGATGGCCGGGGTGAAGGCGTGCACGAACGGGTGCATGTCGGTCGAGGACAGGTCGTGCTTCTCGTACCAGGTGGCGGCCGGCAGCACGATGTCGGAGAACAGCGTCGTGGACGTCATCCGGAAGTCCAGCGACAGCAGCAGGTCGAGCTTGCCGCGCGGCGCCTCGTCCGGCCAGGCCACGCCCTCGGGACGCCGTTCTGGCGGGGCCTCCTGGGCGCGGACGGCCGAGACGGCGCCCAGCAGGTGACGCAGGAAGTACTCGTTGCCCTTGGCGGAGGAGCCCAGCAGGTTCGCCCGCCACACGGTCAGCACGCGCGGCCAGTTCTCGGGGGCGTCGGGGTCCTCGCAGGCGAAGCCGAGCCGCCCGGTGGCGACCTGCCCCGCCACGTACGCTCCCGGGTCATCGCCTGCCTCGTCGGCCAGGTCGAGCGGGTTGCGGTCGAACGTCGGATACGACGGCATCCATCCCAGCCGGGCCGACTGCGCCAGCAGGTCCGCGGTGGCCTTCCCGGCGAAGACGCCCTCGGCGAGCGGCGAGGAGACGACGTCGGCGCTGTAGGTGTCGTAGCGCCACTGGTCGGTGTGCAGATACCAGTACGCGGTGCCGATCATCTGCCGGGGCGGTCGCACCCAGTCCAGCCCGAACGCCAGCTGCGCCCACCCGGTGATCGGCCGGCACTTCTCCTGCCCGACGTAGTGGGCCCAGCCGCCGCCGTTGACGCCCTGGCAGCCGGTCAGCGTGGTCAGCGCCAGCATCGCCCGGTAGATGGTGTCGGAGTGGAACCAGTGGTTCGTCCCCGCCCCCATGATGATCATCGAACGGCCGCCCGACTCCTCCGCGCTGGCGGCGAACTCCCTGGCGATCCTGGCCACCGCCCGCGCGGGCACGCCGGTGATCGCCTCCTGCCAGGCCGGCGTGTACGGCTCGTTCTCCGATGCTCCCCGCAGCCCGTCGCGCGCCACCCCGTACTGGGCGAGCATCAGGTCGTACACCGTGGTGACCAGGTGGCCGCCGATCCGCCGCACCGGCACGCCGCGCTCCAGCACGCCCTCGCCGTCGAAGCGGGGCAGCGCGACCGTCACCGCCTCCGCTCCCATGCAGGTCAGCAGCGGGTCCACGCCGTCCAGGCCGAGGTTCCAGCGGCCCTGACCGGATTCGCCGTAGCGGAAGGCGAGCGAGCCGTTGGGCACGACCGGCTCGCCGGTGCGCGTGTCCAGCAGCACCGTCGCGAACGCTCCCTCCGGCCTGCCGAGATCGGCCGCCGTGAGGAACTTGTCCGGCACGTACGCCCCGCCGCGCTCCCGCAGCCGCACCAGGAACGGCAGATCGGTGAAGCGCTTGACGTAGCCGGTGAAGGCGGGCGTCTCGCGGTCGACGAAGAACTCCTTGAGAATCACGTGCCCCATCGCCATCGCCAGCGCGCCGTCCGTGCCCGGGTGCGGGGCCAGCCACTCGTCGGCGAACTTGGCGGCGTCGTTGTAGTCGGGCGCCAGCACCACCACCTTCTGCCCGCGGTAGCGCGCCTCGGCCAGGTAGTGGGCGTCCGGCGTGCGGGTGACCGGCACGTTGGAGCCCCACAGCAGCAGGTACGCCGCGTCCCACCAGTCGGCCGACTCCGGCACGTCCGTCTGGTCGCCGAAGACCTGGGGCGAGGCGACCGGCAGGTCGGCGTACCAGTCGTAGAACGACAACATCGCGCCGCCGATCAGCGAGACGAACCGGGCCCCGACCGCGTGCGAGGCCATCGACATGGCCGGGATGGGGGAGAAGCCCGCCACCCGGTCGGGCCCGTAGGTCTTGATGGTGTGCACGTGCGCGGCCGCGATGATCTCGCATGCCTCGTCCCAGGTGATGCGGACGAGCCCGCCCTTGCCCCGCGCCGACTGGTACCTGGCCCGTTTGCCCGGGTCCGAGGTGACCTCCGACCACGCCGCCACCGGGTCACCCAGCCGCGCCTTCGCCTCCCGGTACAGCTCCACCAGGACGCCGCGCGCGTAGGGGTAGCGGACGCGGGTGGGGGAGTAGGTGTACCAGGAGAAGGCCGCGCCACGGGGGCAGCCGCGCGGCTCGTACTCGGGCCGGTCGCCGCCGACGCTCGGATAGTCGGTCTGCTGCGCCTCCCAGGTGATGATCCCGTCCTTGACGTACACCTTCCACGAGCACGAGCCGGTGCAGTTGACGCCGTGCGTGGAGCGGACCACCTTGTCGTGGCTCCACCGGTCCCGGTAGAACGCGTCGTTCCGCCCGCCCACCTGGTGAAGCGCCCGGAGGTCGGGCGAGACCGTGCCCGGCCGCAGGTGCCGGCCCATCCTGAGCAGCGCGTCGCTGACCGGTCCGTCCATACCTGCCATATCACTCGCCCCTGCCGTCACGGATCCGACATGTCCGGTACTTAGCCCGCCGGAGGTCACAGAAACCCGGCACGCCCGGATTCGGAGGAATGCGGGCGGCCGCAATGCCCTGTTCCGTCATGGTCAGGTGCTCAGGACGCCGTGCGCGCGGAACTGGCCGTGCACGCGGTCCAGCAGTTCCCGGCCCGGCGGTTCGACGTGCGCGAGGGGGAAGCGCAGGCCGAGGCGCTCGTACTTGGCGCTCGCCATGCGGTGGAACGGCAGCACGTCGACCCGTTCGACGTTGCCGAGCCCGGCCACGAAGCCCGCCAGCGCGTCCACGTTGGCGGGCGCGTCCGTCAGCCCGGGGACCAGCACGAACCGGATCCACGTGGGCCGGCCCAGGTCGGCGAGCCGGCGCGCGAAGCGCAGGGTGGGCTCCACCGGCCCGCCGGTCAGTCGGCGGTAGGTGGCCGGGTCGTAAGACTTGATGTCGAGCAGGACTAGGTCGGTGTCGGCGAGCATGGCGTCGGTGGCGCGCACGCCGAGCAGGCCGGAGGTGTCCAGGGCGGTGTGCAGGCCGCTGTCGTGGCAGCGGCGCAGCAGGTCGGTGGTGAAGGCCGGCTGCATCAGCGGCTCGCCGCCGCTGACGGTCACGCCACCGCCGGCGACGGAGATGAACCGCCGGTACTTGCCGATCTCGGTCATGATCTCGCCGGTGGTGACCCGGCGGCCGTCGCGCATCCGCCAGGTCTCCGGATTGTGGCAGTACAGGCAGCGCAGCGGGCAGCCGGCGGTGAAGACCACGAAGCGGGTGCCGGGGCCGTCCACGCCGACCGACAGGTCCCAGGAGCTGATGACGCCCGTACCGGACCGGTGGACGGCCGGAGGGGTCACGGCGCTGCTCACAGGGCACCGTGGAAGGTGCGGTTGACGACGTCGCGCTGCTGCTCGGGGGTCAGGCGGACGAAGTTGACCGCGTAGCCGGAGACCCGGACGGTGAGCTGCGGGTAGCGCTCGGGGTGCTCCATCGCGTCCAGCAGCACGGCCCGGGTGAGCACGTTGACGTTCATGTGGAAGCCACCGGCGTCGACATAGCCGTCCAGCACGCCCACCAGGTTCGTGACGCGCTCCTCCGGCGTGCGGCCGAGCCCGTCGGGGGTGGCGGTGCTGGTCAGGCTGATGCCGTCGAGCGCCTGGTCGTAGGGGAGCTTGGCGACCGACAGGGCCGAGGCGATCACGCCGTGGCGGTCGCGGCCGTTCATCGGGTTGGCGCCGGGCGCGAACGGCTTGCCGGCTCGGCGGCCGTCTGGCGTGTTGCCGGTGTGCCTGCCGTACACGACGTTGGAGGTGATGGTGAGCACGGACTGGGTGTGCTCGGCCCCCCGGTACGCGCGGTGCTCGCGGATCTTCGCCATGAACGAGCGGACCAGCTCGACGGCGATGGCATCGGCCCGGTCGTCGTTGTTGCCGTAGGCCGGGTAGCCGCCCTCGATCTCGTAGTCCACGGCCAGCCCGCCCGCGTCGCGGATCACCTTGACGCGGGCGTGCTTGATGGCCGACAGGCTGTCGGCGGCGACGGACAGGCCGGCGATGCCGCACGCCAGCGTGCGCCTGACCGGGTGGTCGTGCAGCGCCATCTCCAGGCGCTCGTAGGCGTACTTGTCGTGCATGTAGTGGATGATGTTGAGCGCGTTGACGTACGTGCGGGCCAGCCAGTCCATCATCCGGTCCAGCGCCTTCGACACCTCCTCGTAGTCGAGCACGTCGCCGGTCAGCGGCGGGTGGGCGGGGCCCACCTGGTCGCCGGTGAGCTCGTCACGGCCGCCGTTGATCGCGTACAGGAGGGTCTTGGCGAGGTTGACGCGGGCGCCGAAGAACTGCATCTGCCTGCCCACGGGCGCGGCCGACACGCAGCAGGCGATGGCGGTGTCGTCGCCGGTGCGGGGCCGCATCAGCTCGTCGCTCTCGTACTGGATGGCGCTGGTCTCGATGGACAAGGTCGCGCAGAAGCGCTTGAACGGCTCCGGCAGCCGCGGCGACCACAGGACGGTCAGGTTGGGCTCAGGGGCGGGACCGAGGTCGCGCAGGGTCTGCAGGAAGCGGTAGCTGGTACGCGTGACCAGCGGGCGGCCGTCCGCGCCGATGCCGCCGATCGACTCGGTCACCCAGGTGGGGTCGCCGGAGAAGAGCTGGTCGTACTCGGGGGTGCGCAGGAACCGGACGATGCGCAGCTTGATGACGAAGTCGTCGATGAGCTCCTGCGCCCGCTCCTCGGTGATGCGGCCTTCGGCCAGGTCGCGTTCAAGGTAGACGTCGAGGAAGGTGGAGGTGCGGCCGAGTGACATGGCGGCGCCGTTCTGCTCCTTGATGGCGGCCAGGTAGGCGAAGTACAGCCACTGGATCGCCTCGTGCGCGGTGGCGGCCGGGCGGGAGACGTCGTGCCCGTAGGCGGCGGCCATCTCCGTCAGCTCATCGAGGGCGCGGAGCTGCTCCGACAGCTCCTCACGGTCGCGGATGACGGCGTCACTCGCGTCGAGGTCGTCCAGGGAGCGCAGCTCGGCCCGCTTGGCCTCGATGAGCCGGTCCACGCCGTACAGGGCGACGCGGCGGTAGTCGCCGATGATGCGGCCCCGGCCGTAGGCGTCCGGCAGGCCGGTGATCACGCCGGCCTTGCGGGCCCGCAGGATCTCGGGGGTGTAGGCGTCGAACACGCCGTCGTTGTGCGTCCTGCGGTACTTGGTGAAGATCTCCCTGACCGCCGGGTTCAGCTCGTAGCCGTAGGCGGCCAGGCCGTTCTCCACCATGCGCAGCCCGCCCGCCGGCATGATGGCCCGCTTGAGCGGGGCGTCCGTCTGCAACCCGACGATGAGCTCACGCTCCCGGTCGATGTAACCGGGCCGGTGGGCGGTGATGGAGGACGGCGTCGAGGCGTCCACGTCATGGATGCCGCGCCGCCGCTCCTCCGGGAACAGGCCGCTCACCCGATCCCAGACCGCAAGGGTCCGCTCGGTGGGGCCGGACAGGAAGTCCGCCTCGCCGGCGTAGGGCGTGTAGTTGGCCTGGATGAAGGCACGGACGTCCACCCTGTCCCGCCAGGCCGTGCCCGCAAAGCCGCGCCAGGCGTCGAACGCGATCGCCGTCATGGCTCCCCCTTCGCATCGGGTGTCCGCCTTCACCCTCCCTGATCCAGGCGGCGCGTACGGCGGCCAAAGGGCACCTCTGCGGGGGACCAAGGTCCTTTCGCGCCGGTGACGGACGGCCCTGGGGAGCGGACCGGGTCGTGCAGCAGCCTGACCGGCATGCCGGCCGGCTTCACCCTGGTCCACGAACGTGCTGCTCGCGCTCGACCCGGCCAAGGCCCCTCGTCCCGGGGGACCGGGGCCTCCGACCCGGCGGCGGCTTTCGTCAGCCGCAGTGGACCCCGAACGCGGCATCGCCGGTGCGGTACCAGTCGCCGTTGTAGGTCAGTTGACCGTCCGCGTACACGCACGTGTTCTTCAGGTAGAGCTTGACCGGGCCCGCGTAGTAGCGGTAGTTGGCGGTGCTGTTGAGCGCCGGGTCCCTGACGATGCGGGAGCCGCCGTCGCTCAGCATGACCTTGATGTGGTGCGCTACGCCGTCCCACGCGGCCTTGGCCCGGGCGATGGCGCAGTTGTAGCCGTTGGAGGGGTTGTAGTAGAGGTCCAGACTGCCGCCGACGGCGTCGCCGTAACGCATGGGGTACGACGACAGGAAGTTGTACCCGGATCCGCAGCTGCCGCCGGTGGCGGAGGCGGGCTGCGCCGCCACCGCCGACAGCGGGATGGTCACGACGCATGCCGCCAGGACGGCGGACAGCTTGCTACGCAGGGACATGTGGGGGGCCTTTCGCGCGGGTGCTCACAAACTCGCGCGATCTTACTTCATGATCCACTCAGCGCGCTCGACTCTAGTGACCGGTATGTCCGAGGGCAGGTGGCGGCGGTCCTCATGGGGGGCCGAAGGTCCCTCGCTCCGGGGGACCGTTGCCTCTGACCCGCCTCCCGGCGCCGCCGGACGATGACGGCATGAGAATCGGAATCAACGGCTTCGGCAGGATCGGCAGGGCCGTCCTGCGCCGCGCGCTGCGCACCGACCTAGAGATCGTCGCGATCAACGACATCACCGGTCCCGACACGCTGGCCCACCTGCTCGCGTACGACTCCACGTACGGGCCGCTCGACCTGCCCGTCGCCGCCGGCCCCGGCCTGATCGACGTGGACGGCCGCACGATCGCCGTCAGCACGGAACGCGACCCCGCCGCGATCGGCTGGCGAGACCACGACGTGGAGCTGGTCATCGACGCCACCGGCCGCTTCCGCACGAGGGACGCCCTGGCCGGCCACCTGAAGGCGGGCGCCCGCAGGGTGCTGCTGTCGGCTCCCGGCAAGGGCCTGGACGCCACCGTCGTGCCCGGCGTCAACGACGCCGTCTACGACCCGGACCGCCACGAGATCGTCTCGCTGGCCTCCTGCACCACCAACTGCGTCGCCCCCATGGTCAAGGTGCTGCACGAGCGCTTCGGCCTCGTACGCGGCTTCATGACCACCATCCACGCCTACACCGGCGACCAGATGCTGCTGGACGCCCCGCACAAGGATCCGCGCAGGGCCCGCTCCGCGGCCGTCAACATCGTGCCCACGACCACCGGCGCCGCCCGCATGGTCGGCCAGGTGCTGCCCGAGCTTGACGGCAGGCTGGACGGCGTCGCCATCCGCGTGCCGGTCGAGGACGGTTCGATCACCGACCTGTCCGCCCAGCTGACCCGCCCGGTCACGGTGGAGGAGGTCAACGACGCCTTCCACGCCGCCGCCCGCGACGAGCTGCCCGGCATCCTGCGCTACAGCACCGCCCCGCTGGTCTCCCGCGACGTCATCGGCGACGCGTCGTCCTGCGTGTTCGACGCGCCCCTCACCCAGGCGGGCGGCGAGCTGGTCAAAGTCTTCGGCTGGTACGACAACGAGTGGGGCTACGCCAACCGGCTCGTCGAGATGGCCCAGCGGATGACCTGAGCCCCGCCATGAACCCCCACCTTGCCATCACACTCCGCTTCGACGGCGGCGGAGCGGGCCGGCGCCGTCGTGCGGCGGACGCATGCGGCTGCCCCCAGTGGAGCCTCGGGGTCCTTCGTCCCACGCACCGCGGACTTCCGGCTCTGCATCACCCGCACGCGCGCAAGGTCCGATGGAGAGGTGACGAAGGAGGGAACATGATCATTGTAGGAGTCGACGGTTCCGTCGCCGCACGGGCCGCCGTGGTGTGGGCCGCAGGTGACGCCGCTCGCAGAGATGTGCCGCTGCGCATCGTGCACGTGACCGACACGTCCTGGTACCTGGTGGGCAGGCGCCCCACCGCCGTGCTGCCCGACTCCCTGCACAAGGAGGGGCGGCGGGTGCTGCGGGAGGCGGAGGCCCTCGTACGCGAGCGGCAGCCGTCCGTCGAGGTCACCACACGCGAGATGGAGGGCACCCCCTCCCAGGCGCTGTGCGAGCAGGCGCGGGGCGCGATCACCCTGGTGGTCGGCAGCCGCGGGCTCGGCGGGCTGTCCGGCGCGCTGCTGGGCTCGGTGAGCGCGCACGTGGCCGGGCACGCCCCCTGCCCCGTCGTGGTCGTGCGGGCCGAGCGCCGGCCCGTGCGCGGCGAGGTCGTGGTCGGCGTGGACGGTTCCCCGGACAGCGCGCCCGCCTTGGTCTACGCCTTCGAGCAGGCGCAACTGCGCGGCGCGGCGCTCCATGTCGTGCACGCCTGGCAGCCGGCGGTGCACGACTTCACACCGCAGACCGCCCGCGACGCCGCCGAACTGCGCGCGTCCCGGCAGCAGGCCGTCCGCGAGCAGGTCAAGATCGCCGGCCAGGGCCACCCCGGGGTGACGGTGGTCGAGCACGTGCGGTCCACGCACCCGGTGGACGCGCTCATCACGGCGGCCGGGCGGGCCGACCTGCTGGTGGTGGGCTCGCACGGGCGCGGCGCGCTGGGCGCGGCGCTGCTCGGCTCGGTCAGCAGGGGCGTGCTGCACCACGCCGGCTGCCCGGTGGCCGTGGTCCGCCCGTGAGGGGACCTTCGGCCCTGCGGCCAAGGACGTACGCCGCTGACCGCGCGAGCCGCGCCGCGGAAGCGTGAGAGGTGACAAGGGAGGTGGACGTCATGTCGATCGAAGTCAAGGACGTCATGGGCCGGACGGCCGTCACGGTGCTCGTGCAGGCGTCGTTCGGGGAGATCGTCGCCGCGATGCGGCGGTACGCGGTCGACGCGGTCACGGTGATCGACGCCGAGCGGCGGCCGATCGGCGTGGTCTCGGAGGACGACCTGTTGCTCAAGGAGATCGACCCGGTGCGGCACAGCGTGTCGATCTTCGAGTCCCGCAGGCGGCGCCGCGCGCACGACAAGGCCGCCGCCGTCACAGCGGGCGAGCTGATGACCGCGCCGGCCATCACCGTCACGCCGAGGACGAGCGTGCGGGACGCGGCGCAGCTGATGCACGCCAGGCAGATCAAGCAGCTTCCGGTGATCGACGTGGTGACCGGCCGCGTCATCGGCGTCCTGCGCCGGCGCGACGTGCTGCGCGTCTTCAACCGCCCGGCCGCCGAGCTGGAGAAGGACGTGCGCACCGCGCTGCCGGAGGGCGTCCCGTTCACCGTCGAGATCGACGCGGGCGTGGTGACGGTCGGCGGCCGGGTGCGCCGGCGGTCGCAGGCGATCGCGCTGGCCGAGGCCGTCCGCGCCGTCGAGGGCGTGGTGGACGTGGTCAGCGAGGTGGTCTGCGACGAGGACGACTTCGTCGTCGTCCCGCCGCTGATGTAGGCGCGCCGCCATGGACACCGCCATGGAGGTGCGGGACGCCAGCTCCCGGACGTCGGACGACGTCCGGGACGTGCTCGTCCCGCCGCGCCGCGGGCGGCCGTGGACGCCATCGCGTGCGGCGGCGTCGTCGCCGTCAAAGGGCTGGGCGGCTTGCTGTCGCCCGGAGTCTGCCACGGCATGCCGGACATCGGGGTGTTCCTGCCGTACACGCCCCTGCACCACCTGCTGCTGGACGCGCTGCGCCGCCCCCTCGTTTGGTCACCAGCGCCGGCCACGCCGGCCGGCCGGTGGGATCTCGGGGCTCGCCGTCGCCGCCGAACACCGGCTGCGGCCGCCGTTCCTCTGCGTGGCCACCGGCGTGCTGGCCCGGCTCGCGGCGGCGGGTTTCGAGCCGTACATCGGGGAGCGGGTGCCGGTCGACGACGCCGGCATCAGCTACGGGCAGGCGGCGGTTGCGGCGGTTGCGGCGGCGCGGCTGGCACGCGAGTGAGGCCCCGTCAGTCCTTGCGGTCGGCCCGCAGGCGGGCGGCCAGAGCGGCGGCCTGGGTACGGCGCTGCATGTCGAGCTTGGACAGCAGGTTCGAGACGTAGTTCTTGACGGTCTTCTCGGCCAAAAACATGCGCTCGCCGATCTGCCGGTTGGTCAGCCCTTCCCCGATGAGGTCGAGGATGTGGCGCTCCTGCTCGGTCAGGGCGGCGAGCGGGTCCTTCTTGGCGGCCTGGTCGCGCAGCCGCTGCAGCATGGCGGCCGTGGTCTGCGGGTCGAGCAGCGACTGTCCCGAGGCGACCGTGCGGACGGCGCCGACGAGGTCCGAGCCGTGGATCTGCTTGAGCACGTAGCCGGCGGCGCCCGCCATCACGGCGTCGAACAGGGCGTCGTCGTCGGCGAACGAGGTCAGCATCAGGCACGCCAGCCCCGGCACCCGCGAACGCACCTCGCGGCAGACGTCCACGCCGTTGCCGTCGGGCAGGCGCACGTCCAGCACCGCCACGTCGGGCGTGAGCGCCGGGATGCGCGCGATCGCGGACTCGGCGGTGCCTGCCTCGCCGATCACCTCGATGTCGTCCTCGGAGTCCAGCAGGGCGGCGACACCTCGGCGGACGACCTCGTGGTCGTCGAGGAGGAACACACGAATCATGTCTGTGACGCTACCGAAGCGGCGGCCCCGCCGAAAGGACGAAAGTCCTCGTTTCAGCCGGGCGAACGTCCACCCGCGTCGGGCCCTACGGCGCTGGGCGGGCGGCGATCTCCGGCGTGTCCTTGAGAGGACACGAAGGAGGAGCCATGACGCTCGTCGATGTGCACCCACCCGCACGCCGTCCGCAGGCGGACGCGGGCGCCCCGGCGGACCCGGTGCACGACTATCTCGCCCGCATCGGCCGCACGCGGTTGCTGACCGCCCCCGAGGAGGTCCGCCTCGCCGAACGTATGGAGGCGGGCGCCGAGGCCGCCCGTCTCATCCGGGAGGGCGCCGGCGAGCCGGGGCTGCGGGACGTCGCCGCCGACGGCCTAACGGCCCGCCGCCACCTGATCGAGGCGAACCTGCGGCTGGTGGTGTCCATCGCCAAACGGTACGCGCACCGCGGCACGTCGCTGGCGGACGTGATCCAGGATGGCAACCTCGGCCTGATCGAGGCCGTCGAGCGGTTCGACCACCGGCGCGGCAACCGGTTCTCCACGGTCGCCACCTGGTGGATCCGCAAGGCCATCCAGCGGGGCCTGGAACACGCGTACCCCGTCCGGCTGCCCATCGCCATACAGCGGGAGCTGGCCGAGGTCGCGCAGGCGGAGGGACGGGCGACGCACCGGCTGGAACGCGTCCCGACCGAGCGTGAGGTGGCCGAGGAGTCGGGTCGCAAACCCGCACGGCTCGCCTTCCTGCGGCAACTGCCCGCCACCTGTGCCAGCCTCGACGTCGAGGCCGGTGCGGACCGCCACCACTACACCCTCGGGGACCTCATGGAGGACGACCGCACCCCGGCCGTCGCCCACCAGGCCGAGCAGCGGGCGCTGAAAGCGGTGCTCGACCCCCTCGTGGCCGGGCTCGCACCCCGGCAGGCGCTCATCATGCGGATGCGCTACGGCCTGGACGGCCACGCCCCGCACACCGCCCGGCAGATCGCCGAGAAATTCGGGCTCACCCCGCAGTGGGTCCGCCAGCTCGAGCAGGAGTCGCTCGGGAGGCTGCGCCGCTCCGGCCGCCCGTACGGCCTGCGCGCCTGGGTGAGCAGGTGACGTCGGAGGTGCCCGGCCGGCGCATGAGCGTCCGGCTCGTCGAGGTCGAGCCCACGGAACATGCGCCATCCTGCGCCACGCGCCGCTCAAGGACTTTCGGCAGGTCGCCGCACAGGTCCTCGTGTTCCAGATCACGGCCCGTAGAAGGGGTCTTTCGGCCCTGTGCGAGCTCCGGGGTGCGTCCGACGCTGGAGGTGCAGGAAAGGAGCGGGCCATGTCAGCGGTGATCGTCGAAGGACTGCGCAAACGGTACGGCACCGTGACGGCCGTGGACACCGTGAGCTTCACCGTCGAGCGCGGTGAGGTGTTCGCGCTGCTCGGCCCTAACGGGGCGGGCAAGACCACCACGGTGGAGATCCTGGAGGGACATCGGGAGCGCGACGCCGGCGAGGTGTCGGTGCTCGGCTTCGACCCCGCCACCGGTGGCCGGGCCTACCGCGAGCACATCGGGATCGTGCTCCAGGAGGCCGGGTTCGAGGAGGAGTTCTCCGTCTTCGAGCTGGTCCGCCTGTACGCCGGCTTCTACCCGCGCCCGCGCGACCCCGACGAGACCATCGAGCAGGTGGGGCTGAAGGACAAGCGGGACGCGCGCGTGCGCACCCTGTCGGGCGGGCAGCGCCGCCGCCTGGACCTGGCGCTCGGCCTCGTCGGGCGGCCCGAGATGCTGTTCCTCGACGAGCCCACCACCGGCTTCGACCCGTCTGCCCGCCACCACGCCTGGGAGCTCATCGACGGGCTGCGTTCGTCCGGCACGACGATTCTGCTCACCACCCACTACATGGACGAGGCCCAGCACCTGGCCGACCGGGTCGCCGTGCTGCGCGCGGGCCGCGTGGTCGCCACCGGCGCCCCCGGCACGCTCATCGCGGCGGAACGCACCAGCGTGCTGTCCTTCCGCCTGCCCGAGGGCACGGCCACCACTGACCTGCCGCCACTCAGCGGCCACGTCGAGGCGCGCGGCCCGGCCGTGTCGCTCGCGACCGCCGAGCCCGCCCGCGACATGCACGCGCTGACCGGATGGGCGCTGGAGCACGGCCACGAGCTGACCTCCCTCACGCTGGCCCGCCCGTCGCTCGAGGACGTCTACCTCGACCTGGTCGGCGAGGCGACGTCATGATCGGGCGGCTGGCCTGGCACGAGACCAGGTCGTTCCTCCGCACGCCGATGGCGGCCGTCTTCACCGTCGCGATGCCGCTGCTGATGACGGTGATCATCGGGGCGAGCCTGGGCGACCAGCTCGTCCGGCCGGGCTCGGACGTGCGGGTCATGCAGTTCGTCGTCCCCGTCATGGCGGTGTTCGGCCTCGCGCAGGGCTGCTTCGGCGCCCTGGCCATCCGCATGGCGGAGCTGCGCGACCGCGGCTGGCTCAAACGGCTGCGCGGCACGCCTGTGCCCGCGTGGGCGGTGCTCGGCGGGCTGGCGGGGGCGTCGCTGGCCGTCGGAGCGGCGACGGTGGCCGTGCAGCTGGCCGTGGGCGTCGTCTTCTACGACACGCAGGTGGTGTGGCGTGCGGTGCCCGCGCTGCTGCTCGCCCTGCTCGCCGGGGCGGCGTGCTTCACAGCGCTCGGCTTCGCCGCGGTCGCGCTGGTACGCAGCGCCGCGGCGGTGCAGCTGCTCGGCACCGGCCTGCTGCTGGCACTGGCGTTCATCTCCGACGTCATCCTCGTCGGCGCTCGCCTGCCCGCCTGGCTGGACGCCGTGGGCTGGGTCTTCCCCCTACGGCATCTGGCCCACGCCGTGCGGGACGCGACGAACCCGTTCCTGCCGGGAGCGGGCTTGTCAGGCGATCACCTGCTGGTGCTGGTGGCCTGGGGGATCGGCGGCGCGGCGCTGGCCGTGTGGCGCTTCGGATGGGAACGCGCCCCGGCCCGGACGGCCGCCACGCCGCGCGGGCGGCCGGCACGCCCGCGGGGCCGCCCCTCGTCCATGTCGCTGCCGGCCGGGCAGGCCGTCCACGCGCTGGTCCGGTTACGGCGGGATCCGGCCACCGCGTTCTTCACGGTGATCCTGCCGGTGCTGCTCCTCGTGCTGATCTCGCTCATCTTCCCCGGAGCCCAGGTGTCGGGGGTGCGGCTGCCGGTGTTCATGCTCGGCGCGATGATCACGTACACGGTGGGCGTGGCCTCCTACGTGAACATCGCCGAGACGATCTCCGGCGACCGCGAGCGCGGCGTGCTCAAGCGGCTGGCCGGCACCCCGCTGCCGGGCTGGGCCTACCACGCAGGCAACCTCACCAACGCACTCCTGGTGACCATCGCCACCGCCCTGACGTTGGCGCTGGTGACGGCGCTCGGCTACGGCGTGCGGATCGAGCCGCGCGCGGTGCTCGGCATGCTCGCCGCGATCGTCGCCGGAGCAGCGTGCTTCTCCGTGCTCGGCGCCCTCGTGGTGGCCCTGGCGAGCAGGCAGCAGACGGTCAACGCCATTACCCTCGGCACCTTCCTGCCCCTGGCCTTCGTCTCCGACGTCTTCGTCATCGGCGAGCTGCCCGCCGTGCTGCGCGGCGCCGGCGACGTCCTGCCGCTCAGGCACGTCTCCCACGCGATCCTCACCGTGCTGGACCCGGCGGGCCGGCCGTGGCCGTGGGCGGACCTCGCCGTCGTGGCGGCCTGGACGGCGGCCGGGATCGCGGCGCTCGCCGTCGTACGCGCCCGGCGAAGGACCACTCCATGATCACGCCTAGGCAGCGCGACACTCCGGTGCCACACTGTTCGGCGTGGAGGATGAGCGCAATCCGCTGATGCCGCAGATGCGGCTCGACGAGCTGCTCGCGGAACTGCAGACCAGGCTGAACGCCGTGCTGGCCACCCGCGACCGGGTGCACGCCCTGCTGGAGGCCGTCGTCTCGGTGGGCAGCGACCTCGATCTGGAGACCGTGCTGCGCCGCATCGTGGAGACGGCGACCAAACTGGTCGACGCCAGCTACGGCGCGCTCGGCGTCGTCGGGCAGGAGAACACCCTCCTCCAGTTCATCCCGGTCGGGCTGAGCGAGGAGGAGATCGCCCGCATCGAGCACTGGCCGCACGGCCTCGGCCTGCTCGGCCTGCTCATCAAGGACGCCAGGCCGCTGCGGCTGGCCCGCATCTCCGACCACCCCGAGTCCTACGGCTTCCCGCCCGGCCACCCGCCCATGGGCAGCTTCCTCGGCGTTCCGATCCGGGTGCGCGACGAGGTGTTCGGCAACCTCTACCTCACCGAGAAGCGCGGCGGCGCCGAGTTCGACGAAGAGGACCAGGCGGTGGTGATCGCCCTGGCCACCGCGGCGGGCGTGGCGGTGGAGAACGCCCGCCTGTACGAGGAGTCGCGCAGCCGCGAAACCTGGCTGCAGGCGTCCTCGGAGGTGACCACGAGCCTGCTGTCCGGCGCGGACCAGCGGGAGGTGCTGAGAGTGGTGGCCGCTCGCGCCCGCCAGATGAGCGACGCGGACGCCGTGCAGGTGCTGCTGCCGGACGCGGAGGGGCACTCGCTGCTGGTGGAGGTCGCCGAGGGCGACGGCGCCGGCGACCTGACCGGCGTCTCCTACGAGATGTCCACCACGCTCGCGGGCGACGCCTTCACCCAGGGGGAGCCGATGGACAGCCCCGACCTGCAGACCGCCCCCTACCAGGGTTCGCCTCTCGGGCGGCTGGGCTACGGTCCAGGGCTGATGGTTCCGCTGGGGGCGGCGCCGGACGTGCGCGGGGTGCTGGCGATGGCCAAGCGCAGCGGGCGGCTGCCGTTCAGCCAGGCGACCCGGCAGATGCTCCAGGCGTTCGCCGGGCAGGCGGCGATCGCGCTCGAGCTGGCCGAGGCGCGCCGCGACGCCGAGCGGCTGGGCCTGCTAGAAGACCGCGATCGGATCGCCAGAGACCTGCACGACGTGGTCATCCAGCGGCTGTTCGCGACCGCGATGACGCTGATGAGCGCGGTCCGGCTGGTGGAGCGGCCCGAGGCGTCGAAACGGCTGCAGCACGCCATCGACGAGCTGGACGAGACCATCAGGCAGATCCGCTCGTCCATCTTCGCCCTGCAGGGCTCGCCCGCCGACGCCGTGCCGAGCCTGCGTGCGCAGATCGTGGACCTGGTGGAGGGCGCGGGCAGCCACCTCGGGTTCATGCCGGGCCTGCGCATGGAGGGCCAGATCGACACGCTGGTGCCCGAGCCGGCCGCCGAGCACGTCCTGGCCGTGCTGCGCGAGGCGCTGTCCAACGTGGTCCGCCACTCCCACGCCACCCGCGCCGAGGTGTCCGTCGAGGTCGGCGCCGCCACCCTCACCCTGATCGTCAGCGACAACGGGGTCGGGGTGGGCGACGACGACCGGCGCAGCGGCCTGCGCAACATCGAGGAACGGGCCGGTCGGCTGGGCGGCACCGCTCACCTGGAGTCGCCCGACGGGGGCGGCACGCGGCTGCGGTGGCAGATCCCCCTGTAGCACCCGCGATGGGGACCAAAGTCCCGCCGGTCCGGGAGGGATGCCCCTACGCTGCGCGTTCGGTTCGCGGGAGGGTGGAAGCAGCCCTGAGGAGGCTGCGATGGACACGGACGAGCTCGGTGTGGTGGTCGGCTACGACGGATCCCCGTCGGCGGGGGAGGCCCTGCACTGGGGCGCCGCCGAGGCCGACGGCAGGGGAGTGCCGCTGACGGTGTGCCACGCGTGGGAGTGGCCGCACCACGAGTGGCCCGGCGAGCTGGTGCCGCTCGAACTCGTGCGCCGCCCCGCCCAGCGGCTGGTCAAGGCCGCGGCGTCCTGGGTCGCGCGGCACCATCCCCGCGTGCCGGTGAACACGCTGACCGGCCGTGGCTCCCCGGCCGCGCTCCTGACGGACCTGGCCGCCGGCGCCGCACTGATCATGGTGGGCAGCCGGGGGCACGGCGCGCTGTACGGGATGGCGGCCGGGTCGGTGAGCGGTCAGGTCGCCGCCCGCGCCGCGTGCCCGGTGATCGTCATGCGCGGCGACGCGGAGGAACGCGGTGCCCGCGAGGTCGTGGTGGGCTTCGACGGCAGCCCGGCGTCGCTGGCCGCGCTGCGCTTCGCCGCTGAGGAGGCGTACCGGCTGGGCAGCCCGATCCAGGTCGTGGTCGCGCGCAGCGAGCGGCACAGGGACACCGACACGCAGGAGCAGCGCATCCAGGCGGAAGGGCTCGCATGGAACGAGCTGACCGGCCGGCAGCGCGCCTGCCCGGAGCTGCGGGCGAGCGTCGAGCTAGTGGACGAGCCCGCGCGCCGCGCGCTGCTGGAGGCGGCGCGCAAGGCCCGCCTGTTGGTGGTCGGCGCGCGCGGCGTGGGCGAGGTGCGCGGACTGCTGCTCGGCTCGGTCAGCCAGGCCATGGTGCACCACGCGCCCTGCCCCGTCGCCGTAGTCCACTGACCGAGGCGGGATCAGGCGCCGTGGGGGTTTCTTGGGTGTTCGCTGCCCTGATCGAAGACGGACGCGGGCATGACCGCCGCATGGCAGACCTTCCCTTGCACGACCGCGCGGACTTCGACGCCGCCGAGCGCGGTTTCATCGCGAGCTTGTCACCCGCCCTGATCACGGCGGCCGACGGCAAGGTCGTCTGGGACAACGACGCGTACGCTTCCTCGACGGCGACTGTCGGTGGTCCAGGGGTCCTGGTCAAAAGCGCTCATTGCTGTCCAATCTCATGTCGTGAGAGGGCATGCCGGATACGGTGAAGGGGTGGAGGCAATCGGCTTGGTGGTCGCCATCGTTAACGTGGTCTGGCGAGTGGCCCGTTCCGCACGCCTCGGCGCACACCGACGAGGTCGTCGAGAGCTGGTTCGGTGAGGCCGGCGCCTTCCTCTTCGGCCGCACGAGCTTCGATCTGCTCGGTGGGTATTGGCCGAAAGTCACCGAACCTGACGACTACCGGCTGCTCCAGTACCCAGTCGTCGTCGGGACGGGGAAGGGCCTGTTCCCGGACGGATCGACGCCCGCGACGTTCACGACCGTGGACGAGTATTCGCGCGTGCCGCCCGGCGGTGTCGTCTCGCCTCTGATCTCAACTTCGTACAGGCCCTAGACGAGTGAGTCCCAAGTCCTGGGCCGGTGATCAGACATGAGTAGAGGGTGTTCAAGATCTTGTTGTGACGCAGGACCTGAACACCCTCTTGACCGCACTCTACGTGAAGATCGACGATGAATTGAAGGGACCGCGATGGACGGGCCGCCCCCGGTGCTGACCGACTCCGAGCTGGTGTCGGCTCGCCCCGGAGGGCGGGGTGGTCTTCGACGGGCATCCCGGCTACGTGACCGCCGCCTGCGACGCCAGCCTGCGCCGCCTCGGGGTCGACCACATCGACCTTTATTACTGCCACCGCCATGACACCTCCGTGCCGATCGAGGACACCGTCGGCGCGATGGCCGGTCTGGTGACGGCGGGCAAGGTGCGCGCGATCGGGCTCAGCGCGGTCGGTCCGGACATCCTGCACCGGGCGTCCGCCGTGGCGCCGATCTCGGCCCTCCAGAGCGAGTACTCGCTGTGGGCTCGCGAGGTGGAGCAGGAGGTGCTGCCCGCCTGCCGCGAGCTGGGCATCACCTTCGTCCCCTACAGCCCGCTGGGGAGAGGAGGGACTGGACCCCGATGACGGCTGCCCGGTTCGGCGAGATCAAAGATGCCCGCCGTCTCGAAGGACTCGCGTAGCGGACGCCTGCGCTGCCCAGCTCGATCTCGCCGGCGACCGACCGCTGCCGCATCTCCACCGCGCTCAGTCTGACTCGTTGCGGCGCGGCGGGCAGAAGGCGCTCAACGAGGCGCTCGCCCTCGTCCACGAGCGCCAGCCCGGCGTCGAGGTGACGACGTTGCTGGAGGAGGGGACGCCGGCGACTGTCCTGCGCGAGCAGGCCAAGGCGGCGGTCACGCCTACGCCGAGAACCGGGAGGAGCGTACGGCGATGGTCGAGGAGTTGCCGCGGCCGTTCGCCCGGCGGCACCCAGGCGTCACCGTGACCCAGGACCTCCGCTACGCCGACCCGATCGAGACGCTCCTCGAGGCGTCACAGGAGGCGGACCTGCTGGTCGTCGGCTCCCCACGGGCGCGGCGCTCTGACCACGGCCCTGCTGGGCTCGGTCAGCAAGGGCGTCCTGCACCACGCCCGCTGCACGGTCGCCGTGATCAGAACACACTGAGCCCCGACGTCACCCCTCACGGCGCGGGGCGGCGAGGCGGATGCCGGTCAAGACGAGGGCGACGCCGGCGAGCAGCAGGACCGCCGCGGCGATCGCCAACCCCCATGTCAGGCGGCCCAGCCAGGGCAGCGTGGCCGCCAGGGTGAGGTCGGTCGTCACGTCGGGCGCGGCGTCGGCGTTCATGAGGACGGCGGTCCACTCGCCGGGCCGGATGTCCCACATCAGCGACCCCGTCCCGGTGGCGGCCCAGAAGGTCTGGGCGGTGGGCGGCGTCGCGGGGGCCGCGCCGGGACGGCGGTCGTAGCCGGCGCCGCCGGGCAGGCCGGACAGGTGCGTGATGCGCTCGTGCGCGACGTCGCGCAGGTAGGCGGTGGCGTCGTCTCGCCGGGCGATGCCGATGAACAGGCCTGGGTCGGTGGTCTCGACGCGGACGCGGCCGATGGTCTCGTGGAGGAACGGCAGGTCCTGCCCGGCGACCGAGAACTGCCCGGTGGTCAGGGCGTAGGTGGGGGTGGTGACGTACGTGCTGGGGGCGCTGATGAAGCCGGCGGCGTCACGGGTGCCGTTCACCAGGGCCGATCCGGTGGCGGTGGCCGCGGTGGCGAGCCCGGCGAAGGCCAGCAGCGCGCCGAGGGTGATGGCGACCATCGAGCGGGCGCCGTGGCGTACCGGGGTGGGTGCGGGGCGCCCGTCCGCGTCCGGGGTCTCGTGGCCGCCCTGCTCCAGCCGGAACGGCGGGTACGCGTCGGTCATCAAAGTCGCGTACGCGGCCACCCGCAGCACCCACCGGTTCATGCCGACGACGAGGTCGTGCACACCCTTCGGGTAGCGGCCGGTGAACAGCAGGGACAGGGCGGCCACGAGCACCAGCAGCCCGATCAGCCCGCCCCAGTCCAGCGTGTACAGCACGCCGCCGCCGTCGGGCAGGTCGCCGCGCCAGGAGATCAACCTGCCGCTGGTGAACAGGCCCACGATGAGGTAGTGCGGGATGGCCAGCAGCCACCACTTGACCAGCACCAGCCCGCGCGAGAGTCGTTCGGGGTAGGCGATCTCCAGGGTGGCCGGATAGTCCGGAGCCGGGCCGAGGGTGAACGGCGGGTAGCGGTCGGTGGCAAGGGCGCCGTAGGTGTAATACGCCACCCGCCAGGTCCAGCGCAGCACCCCGACATTGAAGTCGAACAGCGCGCGCGGATATCGGCCGGTGAACAGGATCGCGAAGAACGCGATGACGGTGAGGGCCGCGAACGCGGTCCACAGCAGGCTCAGCACGACGTAGTGGGGTATCGCCAGGAGCCACTTGACGATCCAGAGGCCCCGGTTGAGCGGCTCGTCGAGCCGGGCCTCCACCCGTACGGGATAAGCGGTCATACCTTGAGCGCAGCACCGCGCGGGAGGCCGGTCCACGGACGAAGGTCCCGACTTCGCGCGCTGACCGGCATCGGCCACGGGCGTTACCGGCACGACGACGCCGTCGCAGGGGAAGCCCCGCGACGGCGTGCGCCGTACCCGGTCAGGCGCCGCCCCAGATGGGCAGGTCGGCGATGTCGTCGTGCTTCCAGCTCAGGTCGTCGCGCACGGCGACCACGCCGTCGATGTTCTCGGCCAGGCGGACGGCGGTGACGGCCTGGCTGCGCTCGGGGTACGTCCCGGTGAGGGTGACGACGGCCTCGCGCACCGCGACCTCGGCCCTGCCGTGCAACGCCTCGCGCACCTCCCGCTCGATGTCCTCGTCGCGCCGGAGGAAGACCTTGATGAGGTCGCGGCGGGTGACGATGCCGGCCAGGCGGCCGTCGGCGTCCACGACAGGGAGCCGCTTGACGCCGTGGCGGTCCATCAGCCGGGCGGCCGACACCACGGGCGCGTCGGGGGTGGTGACGTGGGCGGGCCTGGTCATCAGCGCGCCGGCGGTCTCGCCGAGCGACTTGCGGTAGCCGCTGCCTCCGGTGCCGGCCGCCTGCCGGATGCGGGCGCGCAGCGGCGGACGGTAGTCGTCGCCGTGGTAGCGCTCCTTGAACTCCTCCTTGGCCAGCAGATCGGCCTCGGACACGACGCCCAGCACGCGGAGCTCGCCGTCCAGCACGGGCACGCCGCTGACGCCGCGGCTGATGAGCAGCTCAGCAACGGTGTGGAAGCTCGCGTTCTCGTTGACGGCGGCCACGTCGGTGGTCATCACGTTCTCGACGGTGGCGGTCATGGCGTCCTCCTGATGTGCTTGACCCGGATGATGCCGGGGACGGTACGGGCGAGCACATCGGCGATCTTGTCCGCGTGCTCATGGGGCGGGCCGCTCAGCTCGGCGACGCCGTCGCGGACGGTGACGTCCCAGCTCGGGCCGAACGGGTACTGCTCGCGCAGCGCCTCCACCACGGCCTCGCGCAGCTCGGCGTCGGGGCGGGCGAGCATCGCCATGAGGTCGCGGCGGCTGACCATGCCCACGACGCGGTCGCCGTCGACCACGGGCAGGCTCTTGATCCGCTCGCCGACCATGAGGCCGATGGCGGTGGTGACGTCGGTGGTCTCGGTGACGGTGACCGGCCGGCGGGTCATGACCTCCATGACGCGGCGGGGCGGCGCCTCCTCGGCCGCCGGCGCGGGACGTACGGTGGCGCGCGGGTCCGGCTCGAACTCCCCGTGCAGCAGGTCCAGCTCGCTGACCACGCCGACCAGCCGGCCGGAGTCGTCCACGACGGGCGCGGCGGTGATGTCGTGGCCGTACAGCACCCGGATGGCCCGCCGCACCGGGTCGGTGCGGCGGACGGTGATGGCCGGGCTGCTCATGACCTCGCGCACGAGCATGACTACTTGGCCTCCCACGTGGAGTCGTCCTGCTTCCAGGTGAGCTTGTTGACGACCTCGACCACGCCGTTGACGCGGCCGGCCATGCGGGCGGCGATGGCGGCCTCGGTGCGGCGGTCCATCCAGCCGGACAGCGTCACGACGCCCTGCCGGATCTCCACCTGGACGCCGTCGGTGTCCACCCACAGGTTCCTGTCGAGTACCTCGTCGCGGATCTCGGCGGCGATCCCCGCGTCGTCGCGCAGGAAGAGCTTGACCAGATCGCGGCGGCTGACGATGCCGGCCAGCCGGCCGTCGTAGTCGACGACCGCGAGCCGCTTGACGTCCCGCTCGTTCATCAGGCGCGCGGCCTCGACCGCGGACGAGGCCGCGGTGATGGTGACGGCCGGGCTGGTCATGAGGTCTCTCGCGGTGTCGCCCTCGGCCTTCTGCCTGCCTTTGGGGTGGCGCAGCCGGGCGCGCAGCGGGGGCCGGTAACCCTCGCGGTAGTACTGCTCCCGGAATTCCTCCTTACGCAGCAGGTCGGCCTCCGAAACCATGCCGAGCACGTGCCGGTCGTCGTCGGTGACCGGCACGGCGCTGACGCCGGCCGCGATGAGCGTCTCCGCGATCTGCTTGAACGGGGTTGCGGCGGATACGGCGACGACCTTCTCCGTCATCACGTCCGCGACGGTCATGCGCATGATGCCCTCCTTGTTGGTTACCTCCATCACACGCCGCGAAAGCGGCGCCGCTCAGAGGCGAAGGTCCCGAACGGAACCGGCCGTTGGTCAGCGCAGCCTTCGCAGCAGCGCCGAGGGCGGCGGCTCGCAGGGCGCCACCCTGATCCGGGCGTCCACCGTGACCGCGCCGTCGCCGGTGACGATGACCGGGTTGAGGTCCAGCTCGGCCACCTGAGGCAGGTCGTCGAGCAGCCGCCCGACGCGGGTGACCTGGTCGGCCAGCTCCTGGACGTCCATCGGCGGCGAACCACGGTAACCGTGCAGCAGGGGCGCGCAGCGCAGCTCCTCGAGCATCGCGGCCGCGTCGGTCACTGGTGGGACGCGGAAGGCGCGGTCGGCCAGCAGGTCGGCGAGCACCCCGCCCATGCCCACCATGACCAGCGGGCCGAACGCCGGGTAGCTGACGCCGCCGACGATCATCTCGACGCCGGCCGGCAGCATGGGCTGGACGATCGCGCCGGTCATCTCGCCACCGAGGCGGGCGGCCATCTCCTTGTAGGCCTGGCGCACGTCCTCCTCGGTGCGCAGATCCAGCCGGACGCCGCCCACGTCGCTCTTGTGCACGGGGCCGACGGCCTTGAGCACCACCGGCAGCCCGGCCCGCCGGGCGGTCTCGGCGGCGGCGTCGGGGCCGTTCACGTCCAGCGACTCGACCAGCCGCACCCCGTAGCAGGCCAGCAGCCGCGTGGTTGCGGCGGGCGAGAGCCAGCAGCCGCCGGGGGAGGCGGCCAGCTCCGCCTCGACGATCTCCCGCGCGGCGCGATCCGCCACCCGCACAGGCACCGGCGGGGACTCGGCGGGACGGCGACGCCACTCGGCGTAGTGCACGGCGCGGGCGAGCGCGGCGACGGCCTGCTCGGGGAACCCGTACGACGGGACCCGCCCGTCGATCAGGTCGTCGTGGCCGACGACGCAGGCCAGCACGGTCTTCGTCGCCGTCTTGGTCGCCTCGGCGATGGCCCGGCGAGTCTCCTCCAGGCCGGAGCCGAACGGCGGCGTGTAAACGATCAGGACCGCGTCCACCTCGGTGGAGGAGGCCAGCGCCGCGACGGCGTCGCCGATCTCGCCGGCGGTGGCGTCGGCGGTCAGGTCGACGGGGTTGCCCAGCGCCGCGGCGGCCCGAGCATGGAACAGGCCGGGCGGCAGCTCCGGTACGGCCAGGCCGGCCCGCTCGCAGGCGTCGGCGGCCATCGCCTGCGGCCCGCCGGAGTTGCCGACGATGGCGACCCGGCTCCCCCGGGGGAGCGGCTGGGCCGCGAGCAGCTTGGCGGTGTCGATCAGCTCGTGCACGTCGTCGAGCCGGATGACGCCGGCGGCGCGGGTCAGCGCGTCCACCGCGACGTCGGGGGTGGCCGCGGCGGCCGTGTGCGAGCGCACGGCCCGGCCGCCGGCGCCGCCGCGGCCGCTTTTGACCAGTAGCACCGGCTTCTTCCTGCCGACCCGGCGGGCGATGCGGGCGAACTTGCGCGGATTGCCGAACGACTCCAGATACAGGGCGATCACGTCGGTGCCGGGGTCGTCCTCCCAGTATTCGAGCAGGTCGTTGCCACTCACGTCGGCCTTGTTGCCGACGGAGACGAACGACGACACCTCCAGCCGGTCCAGCAGCGCCGCCCCGACCGCGCCCGACTGCGACAGCAGCGCCACCCGCCCCTGGACCGGGCGGTGCGGCAGGAAGCTGGCGTTGAGCCGGGCGGCGGTGTTGACCACGCCAAGGCAGTTCGGGCCGACCAGCCGCATGCCCGCCGACCGGCAGATCCGCAGCAGCTCGCCCTCCACGCCGCGCTGCCCGGTCTCGGCGAACCCGGACGTCAGCACCACCAGCCCGGCGACCCCCGCCCGCGCGCAGTCCTCGGCCACCTCCAGCACGTGCCGGGCGGGCACGGCCACCACGGCCAGATCGACGCCGTCGGGCACGCGGGCATGGCAGGTCAGGCCGGCCACCTCGGCGGCGTTGGGGTTGACGGGGTGGATCGGCCCGTCGAAACCGCCGTCGATGAGGTTGCGCAGCACCTTGTGGCCCACCGCACGCTCGTCGCGGCTCGCGCCGATCACGGCCACTGAGCGGGGGGAGAGCAGCCGGGCCAGCGACGCCCGCGCCGCCTCGTGATCACGCGCCTCGATGCCGGCCCTGAGCCGCTCCGTGGGCCGGGCGGCGATGTCGATGTGCGTCATGCCGCCCTCGAACCGCCGGGCCACGTCCAGGCCGAGATCGTGCAACACCTTGATCATCGGCCGGTTCTCGGCCAGCACGTCGGCAACCAGCGTGCGCACGCCGTGCTCGGCGGCGTCCAGGGCGACGTGTTCGAGCAGCAGCGTGCCCAGCCCGTGGCCCTGGACGGCGTCGTCGATGAGGATCGCCAGGTCGGCGCTGCCGTCGTCGATCGGGATGTACTCCGCGACCGCGACCAGCCGGCCAAGCAGCGCGGCCACCAGCGCCCGCCCGGGGTAGGCGTCGGAGGTGATGCGATCCATGTAGGTGTGGGCGGTGCTCCGGCCGCCGGTGAAGAACCTGAGATAGGCCGAGCGTTCCGAGGAGCGCTCCACCAGGTCGTGCAGGGCCGCCCGGTCGCCGGGACGCAGCGGGCGTACGTGGGCGATGCCGCCGTCGCGCAGCAGGACGTCGTAACCCTCGGACATGATGGCCTCTCCCGATCCTCGAAGTCATGCTTGACGCCTTCGAGGCTCGCGGGGCGCCCCGCGCGGCAGGCAGAGCCGGACGGCCCGCCTCCTGATGCCGAAGGTCCCTGCCCGGCGCGCCACCGCGCGCCCACAGTGAGAGGCATGACCACGGCGTCCACGCTCAGGCACGGATTCACCACCGCGGAGGCAGCGCGGCGGCTGGCTCGCGACGGCCCGAACATCCTGCCGTCAGCTCCCCGCGCCGGCGCGGTGGCGCTGCTGGCGCGCCAGATGGTGCACTTTTTCGCCCTGCTGCTCTGGGGCGCCTCCTTACTCGCGCTGCTGGCCGGGATGCCGCAGCTCGCCGTGGCGATCGTCATCGTCGTGCTGCTCAACGGCGCGTTCGCCTTCGCTCAGGAGTACCGCGCCGACAGGGCCGCACAGCGGCTGCGCGAACTCATCCCGGCCAACGCGGTCGTGCGCCGCGACGGGGCGCGAGCGGTGATCGGCGCGGCCGAGCTGGTGACCGGCGACGTGGTCCTGCTGGAGGCGGGCGACCGCGTCTCTGCGGACCTGGAACTCGCGGAGGTGCACGCGCTGGGCGTCAACGAGTCGATGCTCACGGGGGAGAGCCGGCTGGTACGCCCGGCCGCGGGCGACGCCGCGTACGCGGGCACTTTCGTGGTGGAGGGGCAGGCGGAGGCCGTCGTGGTGGCCACCGGCGGGCACACCCGCCTGGCCGGCATCGCCCGGCTCACCCAGACGGCGTCCCGGCCGCCCAGCCCGCTGTCGGTGCAGCTGGGCAAGGTGGTCAGGATCGTCGCCGGGATCGCGCTGGCCGTGGGCGCCGCGTTCTTCGGGCTGGCGCAACTGCTCGGCATGGGACCGGCGGAGAGCTTCCTGTTCGCGCTCGGCGTCACCGTGGCGCTGGTCCCCGAAGGGCTCCTGCCGACCGTCACCCTGTCGCTGGCACGGGCCGCGCAGCGGATGGCGGCCCGCAATGCCCTGGTACGCCACCTCGAGGCGGTCGAGACGCTGGGCTCGGCCACGTTCATCTGCACCGACAAGACCGGCACGCTCACCCGCAACGAGATGACGGTGGCCGACCTGTGGAGCCCTGCCGCCTCGCCCGCCGACGTCCTGCGCAGCGCCGTGCTGAGTTCGACCGGGCGGATGAGCGGCGGCAAGCCCGTCGGCGACCCCATGGAGGTCGCGCTGCACGTCGAGGCGCTGCGCCTGGGCGCCGAGGCGGACGACGAGGTCACCGCACGCTTCCCGTTCGATCCGCTGCGGCGCCGCGCCTCCGTCGTCGCCGGTGGACGCCTGCATCTGAAGGGCGCGCCGGACACC
Source organism: Nonomuraea sp. NPDC049421 (assembly GCF_040677005.1). Taxonomy (NCBI): domain Bacteria; kingdom Bacillati; phylum Actinomycetota; class Actinomycetes; order Streptosporangiales; family Streptosporangiaceae; genus Nonomuraea; species Nonomuraea sp. NPDC049421. The sequence goes on along the minus strand of NZ_JBFAQA010000004.1, from coordinate 378,377 downwards.
GTGCTGCCGCTCTGCCGGGAAGTCCCCGGCGTGCAGGAGTCGCTGGCCAGGATGAGCGACCGAGGTCTGCGCGTTCTTGCCGTCGCCCGCGGCGACACGGCCGAGGAGCGGGACCTGGAGTTCCTGGGCCTGATCGGCCTGTACGATCCGCCGCGCGAAGACGTGGCCGAGGCGATCTGGAAGTGCCGCATCGCCGGCATCAAGCTCGCCATGGTGACCGGCGACCACCCGCGCACCGCACGCGCGATCGCCGCCGAGGTCGGCCTGCTGCGCGATGACGAGCCGGCCCTCAGGGGCACGGATCTGCCCGCTGACGACGCCCGCGTGACCGAGGCCGGCCCGCCCGTCGGCGGCGAGCTGGTGCTGACCGGCGCGGACCTGCCCGATGACGACGCCGCGCTGGGCGAACTGCTCGATCGTGACGGCGTCGTGGTGGCCCGCGTGACCCCGGAGGACAAGCTGCGCATCGCCCGCGCCCTGCGGTCGCGAGGGCACGTCGTGGCCATGACAGGCGACGGCGTCAACGACGGACCGGCACTGCGCGAGGCCGACATCGGCATCGCCATGGGCGCCTCCGGCACCGACGTCGCCCGCGAGGCCGCCGACCTGGTACTGCTCGACGACCACTTCGCCAGCATTGTCGCCGCCGTCGAGCTGGGCCGCGCCACCCACGCGAACGTGCGCCGCTTCCTCACCTATCACCTGACCGACAACGTCGCCGAACTCACCCCGTTCGCCGTCTGGGCACTGTCCGGCGGCACCATCCCGCTCGCCCTCACCGTCCTGCAGGTCCTCGCCCTCGACATCGGCACCGACCTGCTGCCCGCCCTGGCCCTGGGCGCCGAGCCCGCCAACCCGCGCACCATGCACGGCCCCGCCCGCACCGGTGACCTCATCGACCGCCGCCTCCTCGTCCGCGTCTTCGGCGTGCTCGGCCCCGCGCAGGCGCTGGCCGAGATGGCGGCGTTCGCCGGTGTGCTGCTGCTGGGCGGCTGGCAGCCCGGCGCCGCACCCGGCCCCGCCCTGCTGGCCGCCGCCTCCGGCACCGCGTTCGCCGCGGTGGTGCTCGGTCAGTTCGCCAACGCCTTCGCCTGCCGCAGCGAGTCCCGCTGGATCGGCCGGATGCGCTGGCGCTCCAATCCGCTGCTGCTCGGGGCCATCGCCTTCGAGGCCGTCCTGCTGCTGGTCTTCCTCGGCGTGCCCGCCGTGGCGGGCCTGCTCGGCGGCGCCTTCCCGCCACCGGCCGGGTGGCTGCTGGCCTTCGCGGCCATCCCCGTCATGGTTCTGGCGGACGCGGCGTACAAGGCGCGTTTCGCTCTTCGGGGGACAGGGCCACGTGTGAAATAGGATGCTCGCATATCTGCCGGAAAGGGTGCAGAATGCGCGACTTCTATGCGACGGTGGCGCAGGTGCCGCCCGTCGTTTTGCTGGCCTTTGTCTGGGATTCGAAGTATTTCGATGGTTTCTCCAGCCGGGAGCGGAACGTTCGGCTTTGGACGCTCAAGCGCATTCGTATCCACTCCTTATCGCCTTCCCGAATGCCAAGATCGACACGATCGTGCCGGGCCGAGCTGGGGATGCGTACGGAAATATCCGGCTATTTCCGTGCGACTTCCGCGCGGGGGTCGCGGCTGCCGCCGAGCAGCTGGCCCGGGCGATGCGGGACCGTCTCGGCCCGCCATCGGACAACCCGCAGCGGGTGATCGTCATCGGCCACTCGATGGGCGGGCTCGTCGCCCGGTACTGGCTGGGACCACTCGGCGGCGCACCCTACTGCGCGTCCCTGATCACGGCCGGAACACCGCACCGGGGAGCGCCGAAAGCCCTGGACTGGCTGTGGAACGGCGTCGGGGCGGGAGCCGTACGCGACCCGCGGCTCACCACGATCATGCGGCGCTGGCCGTCGGCGTACGATCTGCTGCCCCGCTACCGGACCGTCCCGGCCGGGAAACTGACCCCCGGGCTGGAGCCGGGCGCCGACCCGGCGGCGCTCTACCCGGCCGACCTGCCCTGGCCCGACCCGGCCCAGGCCGAGCACGCGCGCCGCGCGTACGCCATGCACGAGGACATCCGTACCGCCTGGGAAGAGCTCGGCGAGCACGCGCCCGATCTGCAGCCGCTGTTCGCGCCCGGCCACGCCACACTCGGCCGCGGCACGCTCAAGGACGGCCGCATCAAGGTGGAGAAGGTCAACGCCGAATGGCTCCCGGAGCCCGAGCGCGGCGGCGACGGGACGGTGCCCTGGTTCTCGGCCGTCCCCATCGAGCTGGACGCGCAGCGGTCCCGATGGCGGCCCGTCCGGGACCGGCACCTGCCGATGGCGTCCAGCCCGGCGATCCTCCAGGCGCTCGCGCTCCTCTCCGGCGCCTCGACCTCCGCGACACGCGGGGACACACCGGAAGGACCATGGCTGGGCCTCGACCTGGACGAGACGGTCCCGGCGGGGACGCCGGTGCCGCTACGCGCCCGCTGGCACGGCGAGGCCGTCGCGGAGGAAACCGTCGTCGAGGCCCGCATCGCCGGCCAGACCGTGCCCGGCGTGGCGACGGGCGCGGGCGTCTGGGAGTTCGGCCTCCCACCCCTGCCGCCCTCGCCCGGCCAGGACCCGGTGAGCTGCGCCGACGTCATCGGAGCCGTCGAAGAGGAGGCGTGAGACCGTGAGCGGATGGCTGCGCTGGTCGAGGGACTCCGCGCCCGGGCTGCTCGCCGCGTACGTGCAGCGGAGTGCCTGGCGCATCTCGTGGCCCGGCAGTTCGCCGGCGGGCGTCGCTCGGCTGCGGCGAAGACGCTCACTCGTGCCGTACGGTGCGCCGAAGCGGATGAGGACCCGCAGTGGCGCGGACGAGCACGGCGAGCACTGCAACAATGCGAAGCCCGGGTAGCCGCAGAGGACAAGAAACCGGAGAAGTGGCCGTACTGGGTCGTGTGCGACCTGAGCGACGAGGAGATGGAACGCCTCAACCGCTGGCTGACAGCGGCCGGCTGGGAGACGAAGGCTGCAAGAGCTCTCCAGCCTGCTGGACGCCATCGAGGAAGGTGGGCTCGACCAGGTCCTCGATATCGTGAGCGCACACAACAGGCGCGTGACCCTGACTCGTGCCTGGCTGAACAGCGAGAACTGGGATCAGTCCCGAGCATTCCTTCGCGAGAACCAGGACGAACTGGCTTGCCAGGAAACCGTGGCCCTGCTCAGGGAGACCGAAGACAAGATCGCCCACCAGCACGCGGCGATCCTGGAACTCCTGGATTCGCTGGACCTGGACGAGGTCTTCGACGCCGTGACGGACGTGACCGTGGCGTCCGATCAGGGGTACCGCTTCCTGGAAGCCGGCGCCTGGATCAAACTCGCCCCTTGTCACGAGCAGTCCCGGAGTTGATGAGGACGACGTTCGCTTCGCCGTTCCTGGCAGCCATGGCCGCAGTCCTGAGGGGCGTACCCGAGGACGGATCCGGCCCGGAGGCGTGGATGCGTACCGCCGCAACCGGCGAGTTGTCCGGCACGCATGGAACGGGCGGCTCCTCGCAGGTGCTGACGACCCTGCGGTCAGCAGGCCGATGACGTGGGCCTTTCGGGCTGCTGTGAAAGGCATTGCACGGCTTTCCTGGCAGTCCAATGATGTCAATCAAGAGCCGCTGACCGAGAAACGCACTGTGCCGCGTTCCCGGGAAGAGGCAGGGAGGACGTCATGCGAAAGTCCGAACACCACAGGAACGTCATGGCTTCATGGCGCCGGAGCCGGTTCGTCCAGGCGCTTGTCGCCGTGGGGGTGGCGACATTGTTGTCGGTCACTGTGGCGACCCCCGTCTGGGCTGCTGTTCAGGAGGTGGGCGGTGCTCGAGGGACCGTCTACCCGGCCAGGGCCACTATCTGCGCGGGAGGGGGAATAGCCTGGGCCAGAGTTTATTACACGGAGTCGGAGATCCCGGGGAAGGAGATCGGCAACTATCTCACCGCCACGACGTATCAGTGTAAGACCGGCTATCCGATCACCGTCAATTCCCGGTTCCGGAGTTTTCACGTCTGCAACAGTCTCGGGACGTGTGGACCGGAAGTATACCTGTGATTTCGATTACTCAGCCCGTGTAACAGGAGGCAAGCATGAGGAAAGTAATGGGCACCCGTAAGGCAGCCGTAAGGCGGTTATCGGCGGTAGCGGCCGCAACGGCCCTGGCGGGGGCGGTGCTCGCCGCCCCGGGCGTCGCCCACGCTCAATCGTCCTACTGTTCGGTGAACGGATGGCTCAACCCGGTCATCACCAGCTGCACCACCGATGCCGTGCAGGCGCACGCGAACGGCTGGATCGATGTCCAGATCGATCCGTACTCGGGATGCACGGCGGACTTCTACATCTGGGACGCCCGCAACCAGGAGATCATCTACCGGGCGACGGGCGTCTCCAACTTCTCCACCACACTGTTCCGCGTGTACTCGTGGTATCACCTCAAGGCGACCTTCCGCGGTACGCGGTGCGGCGGTGAGGCCAGCCTGGACAACGAGTAGGGGAAAGCGGAATGCCGTCGGCCCCGATGCCATGCGGTGTCGGGGCCGTTCGTATGGAGGAAGACGTGCCCTCGGTAGATGTGGTGGGCACGGACCAGCCGTCGGCCTCGGTCCGCGGCACGACACGGATCGCGATGCGCTTGGCTGAGCAGAGCGTGGTTCAGTGGATCCGATGCTGTGCCTTGATGAGCAGATCCCAGCCGAGCGGAGTGAGGCTGTGCAGGACCGAGCTTCCGTGGCGTTGCGTACTGATCAGCCCGGCCTCGCGTAAGACCGCCGCGTGCTGGCTGGCCGAGGCGATGGACGTGCCCGCCCTCCGGCCGAGCTCGGTAGTGGTGCAGCCGTCTCTGATCGCCCCCAGGATGGCTGCACGGGTCTTGCCGATCAGTGTGGCGAGGGATTTGTCTCCCGGGCCGAGAACACGGTCGTGGACATCACGGGTCACCGGGTAGACGAGTACGGGGCGCAGCTCGGGATCGACCAAGGTCACAGGACTGCGACAGCAGAAATACGACGGCAGCAACAGCAGGCCTCGGCCTCCTAGCACCAGCTCCTGGGAGACCGGATAGTGGGCTTCCAGGAACGGGCGATCCCACCGCAGCAATGGGCTGAAGCTGCGCAGCAGCCCCTCGACGCCACCCTCGGCGAAGGCGCGCATTCGCTTGGCTCTGTCCGCCTCAATGTGCGCCCGCACCGACGGCCACTCCGGCTGCAGCACGGAATCGTGATAGGACCGCAGCACGTGCCCTAGACCTTCGAAGGCGCGTATGTCCCCGTCGGCGAGTCCGCGGGTCCACGCCGGCAAGGGATGTTGGGCACCGAGCAGTTCCAGTTCTGCCCGGATGCGAGTGCGTGGCGTGGCCAGGACGGACTCGATCTCATCTTCCAGCGTGTCCGCCGGTCCGAGGGGAGTGAGGAAGTCCGGAAAATAGGGGGCGTGCGGTGCGAGGGTCATCAGCGGTCGTATCCATGGCCGCGCCGTGTCCCGGGCCCGGCGGCGCCAGCCGTCGAAGAGCAAAGGCCCTTCCCGGTTCTGCAGCAACTGGACGCTCAGCACAATCTCCCACATGGCGTTGGGACCTGTTGCCAGTCGCGTCCGGGCAAGATCGTCATAGCTGAAGTGAATCCGCAGCACGGCGCTCCCACGCTGACTCTGACCAGAGGGGGACGGCTCGGATTCAGACTATACCGATGACAACATCTTCGGCATCGAGTTAAGTTTGCGCTATTCCACCAAGCCGGGCCGTGCACATTGGGAGAGCAGCACGACCCTTTTCCTCCTTGAGCGGCTTGGCGACGCGGTGGTTCCCGCTGAATGAGCGGCGTCAGCAGCAGGCCGGCGTTGAGCGGCCGGACGCGGCCTTCTGCTGGTCCTGGAGGATGCGGCCGCGCAGCATCGTCTCCATGACCTTCATGAAGCGCTGCGTCCTGGCGGGGCCGATGATGAACGGGTTCTTCGTGGCTCCCGCACGGAGTTGCTCGATGCGGGTCAGGCCGTAGTCTGCGCCGCCGTGGTTGTTCAGCTCGACGTCCACGCCGGCCTTGCGCATCGCGACGGCGGCCTCACGTACGGACGTCAGGTTCGTGCGCTTGGCCGCCGTCGTGGCGGGCGGGTTGGTGCCGCCCCACAGGATGGCGGTGTGGCGGCGGCCCTTCCAGCGGACCGGGAAGACGGGCGAGACGGTGCCGGGCGTGTGGCCCGGCGTGTGGTGGAAGACGATGGTGGTGTCGCCGAGGGTCAGCTTCTGGCCGTCGGCGATCTCCAGGTCGCGCTTGGGGGCGTGGTCGGGGCGCTCGGCGGCGATGAGGTCCCAGTCGGCCTTGTGCATCATGACGCGGGCGCCGTACGTGTCCGCGAGGTACTGCGCGCCGCCGAAGTGGTCGTCGTGGCCGTGGGCGGCCACCACGTACTTGATGTGGGCGGGGTTCACACCCACATCCCGCAGACCGGGGACGATGATCTTCTTGGCGTCGTCCGGTGAGCCCATCGCGTCGATGAGGACGACGCCCTTCGACGTGAGCAGCGCCGTGGCCTGGACGAACGTGGTGCCGACCACCGCGACGTCGTCGAAGATCTTGAACGGCTTGACGGGCCGCACGGCCGGCATCTGGAGGTCGGGGGAGAGCGCCTTGACCAGGGCCTTCAGTACGGGGTCGGCGCCGGCGAGCTTGGCCGCGCGGTCGTAGTAGTCCTGCGCGGTCTTGGGCGCGGCCGATGCCGGGCGTGCGCCTCCCGCCAGCGGTAGCAGGGCGGCGGCGGCCAGGACGGTACGACGGGACGGCATGAACGGATACCTGCTTTCTCGAGGACGGTCCGGACAGCGAAGCAGACCTCGTTTCCGCATGTCCAATAGCGATCTTCATCGCCGACCGATAAGAGAGTCGATATCAAACCAGGTCGGCGCAGGGCCACCTCCCCGGAGGGTACGGCCAGGCGCAGCGTCGGGAAGCGGTTGAACAGTGCGGGGAAGGCGACCCGCAGCTCCACGCTGGCGAGCTGCTGCCCCAGGCACTGGTGGATGCCGTGGCTGAAGGCGAGGTGGCCGCCGTCCTGGCGGCGCAGGTCCAGGGTGCTTGGCCACCGACAGGTACCGCAGCAGCTCCTCAACGGCCGCGGCGGGGTCGGCGTGCAGGGCGGCGAGCTGGCCGGGGTTGCGCAGCAGGGCGAACGTGCCGAGGGCCAGCATGTCGGCGGTGGTGTCGAAGCCGGCCGACAGCAGGATCAGGGCCATGCCCTGCAGCTCCTCGTCGGTCAGGTCGCCGTCGAGCAGGTCGCTGAGCACGTCGTCGGTGGGGTGGGCGCGCTTGGCGGCCACCGGTTCGGCGAGGTACTGCTGGGTCGCGACATAAGCCGCCATCAGCTCCTCGTCGCCGGCCTCACCGCCGAGGAACGCGTCGATGTTCTCCTGGAAACGGTCCCGATCCTCGTACGGGACGCCCAGCAGCTCGCAGATCACCATGGCGGGGATGGGCTTGGCGAACGCGGTCACCAGGTCGGCCCCAGGACCGGCCTGCTCCATGGCGTCGAGGTGCTCGGCGGTGATCTGCTCGACGCGTTCGGTGAGCTGCCGCATCCTGCGCACGGTGAACTTGCCGACCAGGGGCTTGCGGTAGCGGCCGTGCCGCGGCTCGTCCATCAGCAGGAACTCGCCGGGCGGCGCCTCGGGCACCTCGATGTCGCCGTAGTCGACGAGCGGGTGGTGGCGCATGAGCTCCCTGCGGGAGCTGAAACGGGGGTCGGCCAGCAGTACTTAGCAACACAGAATAGCTGGGACGGGCCGCCCGGACTTGTGCCGAATCGCCGTAGTATCGGGCTATGACTTCTGGCCCCCCGGAACCCGTCCGCCGTGCCGACTGGCGCGTCTCGCATGACGAGCGCGAAGCGGTGGTGGAACGGCTGAACAATGCGGCGGCCGAGGGCCGGATCGACCTCGAAGAGCTGGACGTGCGGCTGAGCGCGGCCCTGAACGCCAGGACGTACGGCGATCTCGAGCGCCTCACCGCCGACCTGCCGCCGGAGGTCCCGGTCGATCGGGAGCCGCTGGTCCTCAAGGGCGGCATGCACGGCGTCACGCGCACCGGGCGCTGGGACGTGCCGGGCCGCATCATCGTGTACGGCGGCATGGGCGCCGCCAAGCTCGACTTCACCCAGACCGAGTGCCGGCTGCCCGAGGTCCAGATCGAGGTGCACGGCGAGATGGCCGGCGTCACGATCGTCATCCCCGACGGCTGGATCGCGGAGACCTCGCGCATGAATCCGGGTCTGGGCGGCTTCAGAGACAAGACCACGCCCGACCGGCTGCCCAGGACCCCGCTGATCCGCCTGGCCGGCAGCGGCGGAGCCGGCGGGGTGGTCATCCGCCACGCCAACAGCTGGGAACGCCGCAAACTCCGCCGCCTCCAGGAGCGCTGACCTCCGCACGAGTACGCCGTGCGCTCGCCAAGGAGCGCTGGCGGTGTGCGGCCGCCGATTCGAACCGCGGGCGCGGTCGTCTCAGGCCGGCGGGTGCGCCCGCTCGGTCGCGACCCCCGCCAGGTGCTCACACACCTGACCGGCCCAGGGCACGTCCCGCTCCCGCAACAGCGAGCCCAGCGCCTGCCAGGAGGAGGGGTCGTCCGGCGCGAGCACGACGGCCTGCTCGGGCGAGAGCCGCTCCCGCAGCCCATCCGGCCGGGACAGCATGGACGCCGTACGGTGGCCGGGCTCGCGCCAGCCGTCCGTCAAGGGCTCGTCGAGCAGGAAACGCGGGATGAGCAGCGCCTCCCGGGCGAACCGGTCTCCGCTCACGTCGCCCTTGGCCCGGAAGACCTCGGCCAACCCTCGGCTGTGCCTGACGACCGCCCCCATGACGGGCGGACGCGCCACCCGCAGGCTCGCCACCATTCCGCTGTAGTGCGCGTCCAGCTCCGACAGCTGCCCGTGCACGGCCCGCAGCCCCAGCGGCATGCGCGGCATGCTCCACTGCAGGACGTACAGGGTGGCCTGGATGACGCTCTCGGCCTTGGTCAGTGCCATGAACCAGGAGTCGAACCCATCGGTCCGCCGAGCCTCCTCCAAGAGGTGGAACGCCCGCTCCACCAGCATCCCGACCAGCGCGGACCCCTCAGAGGAAAGGGGCCGCGGCTCGGGGTCGGCCTGCGCGTACGGGGTGGTCATCCACTCGTGGAAGGTGCCCGGCAGCCGCCCGTCGAAGAAGGTCCGGACCATCTCCTCGGCCGTGCCGCCGCCGGACCGCACCCGCAGCAGCAGCGTGATGGCCCGCGCCGCCCCCGTGACGTCCCGGCACAACCCGCACTCCACCACGTCCACGACGTAACGGACGGCCGCTGACGGATCGCCCGTCTGAACCGCATGGAAGAGGGCGGCCCGCAGCAGGCGGGCCGACTCCAGGACGCGGCTGTTGCCGTCGCGGGCGTCCGCCGCCCATGACCTCCTGACCGAGTCGTGCGCCTCCCACCGGGCCAGCAGGTCGAGGGCCCAGTCGGAGGGCGGGAAACCGAAGGAGGCGGGCAGGTAACCGCCCGGCTCTCCACCGCCCCGCCGCGCCAGCCACAGGAACGGGATGCGCATGGACGGGGCGAACTCCAGCCCGATCGCCCGCTCCAGCGCCTCGGCCAGCCGGACGGTCACGATGTGCCGGGAGACGCGGCCCTGGAGGTCGCCGCCCGAGAAGCGCGACAGGCCGAGCACGGCATCGCAGGTGCCGGCGAACAACGCCTCCTGCATCAGCTCGCCGAGGACGCCCATGAGCGTCTCGGCGCCGGGCGACGTCTCCCGGGCCTGCCAGCGGAGGTCGATCATCCCATCAGCCCGACCGTGCTGACGATGTCGCCGTAGTGCTCCCTCGCCGTGCGAAAGCCCTCGATCAGCCATTCGCGTACGGGTCTGCGGCCGGTCCGCTCGTACGCCAGCCCGCGCCGCGTCCACACCACGCCGAGGTCGTCGAGGAGTTTGCCGGGCTTGCCGGTGGTGGCGAGGTGGTCGATGTCGGCGAACGCCTCGCGCAGGAACGTGCGTACCTCATGCTCCGACGCCAGATGCCCCAGCGGCAGATAGAACCCTTCGGTGTCCTCGGACAGATCGAGGAAGACGGCGAGACCGGGCAGCGGCGGCACCCGAGAACCGGCGAAAAGTGTGCGAATCATGTGATTCGCCGGATTGGCCCCTCTGTCCAGCTCCGCCCACTGCCCGAACGCGTCCGACCCGAGCGGGACCGCGATCGGCGCGGGCCGGTCGAGCGTGAACAGGACGAGCACGTTGGGCCCGCTGTCATCGGCCATCGTGCCGGAACGTACGTAGTCGGCGACGGCGGCGTCCCCGGTGGGATGAAAGGCCAGAAAACAGAAGACCGCCGAATGCTCCCGCAACTGCCGCATGTTCTCCGGCCGCAGCAGATCGGGCAGATGCCGGACATTTCCCGTATTGAAGCGCCCGACCGCCAGCGCCTCCTCCAGAATGGCCTGCAGTGAGATGACCAGCATGCCGTGCACGCTAGTGCGCGAAACCGTGCTCCGCCGCTCGTTGCGGGAAATCGCCTGAGCCCGATGCGGCGCTCCGATGCGCGAGAAGCCGCAGGGCGTCGGCGGACCCGGGGTCGTTCGGCGTGTAGACCTCGAGCCGGTGATCGGGGCTGTCGGGCTGCAGCCACACCTGATAGCTGACGCTCGCCGCCCCGACGGTGGGGTGCCGCAGGTGCATGGTGCCGACCGTGCAGTCGGCCACCTCACCCTCGGCCCACAGCGTCGCGAACTCGGCACTGCGCATCGTCAGCTCACCGATCAGCTTCGCCAGCAGCGCGTCGGTGGGGAACCGCCCCGCCGTGAGCCGCAGGTAGGCGACGTGGACGCGGGCCAGTTCGGTCCAGTTGCGATGCAGGTCGCGGGTGAACGGGTCGAGGAAGAACATCCGCGGAACGGACGGACGCCGCGCCGCGTCCTGAGGCGCCGCGAACGGGACGTGCTCGGCCATGAGCGCGTGACCGGTACGGTTCCAGGCGAGCACGTCGCCCCGCCGGCCGAGCACGATCGCCGGCATCGCCTCGCTCAGAGACTCCAGGAGCGCGACGACCCGGGGATGCGGCTCCTCGGCAGGAGGCTCGGACAGACCCGGGTTGCCGGGTTGCCGGGCGAGGTTGTGGAGATGGACGGCCTCGATCGGGTCGAGCTGCAGCACCCGCGCCAGGGCGTCGAGCACCTGCTCGGAGGCGCTCTCCGCCTGCCCCTGCTCCAGCCGGATGTAGTAGCCGACGCTCACCCCCGCGAGCTGGGCCAGCTCCTCTCGCCGCAGGCCGGGGACGCGGCGCGTGGTCCCGTACGTACGCAGCCCGGCCATCTCCGGCGTGACCAGATCACGCCGGCGCTTGAGGAACGCTCCCAGACTCTCCATGCGACCGATCGTAGGCGGCCGTCCGCCCGCGTGGGTGCCCCTGTCAGGTGCACCCATGGCAGGGGGATGGCTGACGATCCACCCCAAGCCCGACAGTCGTCGACATGTCGCAACAGCACAATGCACCGGGGCTGCGAGCCTGGCTCGGCCTCATGGTGGTCCTCGGACCCGTCCTGCTCGTCTCCATGGACGGATCCATCCTCTTCCTGGCGATGCCCAGGATCAGCCAGGCCCTCATGCCCACCGCCGACCAGGCCCTGTGGATCCTCGACATCTACGGCTTCGCCGTCGGCTCCCTGCTGATCGCGTTCGGCAACCTCGGCGACCGGTACGGCCGGCTGAAGCTGCTCATGATCGGCGCCATCGTCTTCGGCATCGGCTCCGCCCTGGCGGCCTTCGCACCGAACGCCGGGCTCCTCATCGCCGCCCGCGCGCTGATGGGAGTGGCGGGCGCGACCCTCCTCCCGTCGGCGCTGGCGGTGCTGAGCGAGCTGTTCGCCGACCCGCGACGCCGGGCGCGGGCGATCGGCGTCTTCGCCGCGGCGTTCGCCGCCGGGTTCGCCGTCGGCCCGGTGGTGGGCGGCCTCGTCCTGGAACGGTTCTGGTGGGGCTCGGTCTTCCTGGTCAACGTGCCGGTCGTCGCACTGTTCCTGCTCCTCGCACCCGGCCTGCTCCGCGAGGTGCGGACGAAGCGCGCAGGCAGGATCGACGCGCTGAGCGTCGTGACCTCCGCCCTCGGCCTCCTGCTCGTGATCTACGTTGTAAAGGCGACCGCCACGGAGGGCCTGTCGAGCAGCACAGTGATCGCAGGCATCGGCGGGGTGGCGCTCCTGGCCTGGTTCGCCCGCAGGCAGCTGAGCCTCCGGCAGCCCCTGATGGACTTCTCGCTCTTCCGCGACCGGCTCTTCTCGCTGGCGATCGTCACCGGGCTGCTGCCGCTGGCGGCGTGGTCGGCGACCGCGTACCTGGCGGGCGTCTACCTGCAGTCCGTCCTCGGGCTGAGCGTCCTGCACGCGGCCCTGCTCGCGATCCCCGGCGCCGTCGTCCTGACCATCACGTGCGTCGTCACGCCGTTCGTGGTCGATCGCATCGGCAAGCGCACCGCCCTGATCGTCTGCCACCTGTCCATCGCGGGCGGCCTGCTGTTCCTGCTCCCCACGGCGATCACCGGCGGCATCGGCTGGTACGTGACCGCCACGGTCGTCACCGGCGTCGGCTACGGCATCAGCTTCAGCGTCGTCGCCGACACCGCCGTCGACGCCGTCCCCGCCGAACGCGCGGGCGCGGCGGGCGCGATCGCGGAGACCGGCAACGAGCTGGGCAACGCCCTCGGCATCGCCCTGCTCGGCTCGCTCGCCGCCCTGGTCTTCCGCCTCCAGGGCCCGGACCTGGCCCCCACCCTCGACGAGACGCTCCACCTGCGCGACCTGGCGCCGGCCCTGGCCACGGAGGCGAAGACGGCCTTCGTCACCGGCCTCCATGTGGTCGCCGCGGTGGCGAGCGCCCTGCACGTCGTGCTCGGCGTCGTGGCCGTCTCTATCCGAAGAGGTGGCGATGGGCCCGGCTCCAGGCCAATCGCTGGCGCAGGTCGTCGAGGTGGCCGTCGGCGACCCGGCGGACCCGCGGCCGGTGCCCGGCGCCGGCCGGCCGGCGAACCTGCCCGAACCCGTCCCGCTGAACTGCGATGACCGCGGCGGCCGGGCCGGACGGCGGGGGCCCGCCGTTCAGTGCCTGCGCTTGGCGGTACGTCCGAGGCGGAAGGCGGAGATGAGGAAGAAGATGCCGCCCGGGATGGCGTAACCGGCGGCGTTGGTCAGCGTCGGGTTGGGGGCGGCGGCACCGAGGATGAACGAGGCGCCGGCGAGCACCGAGATGCCGCCGCTGAGGATCATCGGCCACTGGCCGCCCATCTTGCGCCGGGGCACGGCCACGATGAGCTGCACCGCCCCGGCCACGATGGCCCAGGCGCCCCAGACGCGCAGCACCGCGGGGATGCCGGAGGCGCACGCGATGGCCACGCCGATGGCGGTGATCGAGCTGACGGCGACGTTCACGTACAGGAGGGCAGGGGAGCCGGTCGCGCGCGAGGAGCGGGCGTCCACGATGGCGGCGCCGACGTCGAAGAGCGGATAGAGCACCAGCAGGGTGACCGCGAGCGGGCCCAGGTTCGCGGCCGTCGTGAACATCACGAGGGCCCAGACGATGGCGAAGGCGAACCGGACGAAGTACAGCCGCCGCAGTGCGGACGCGGTCCCGGAGAAGCTGGGGGAGGCGGCGATGGAGCTCATGGTGGTCCTTTACACAGCGAGAAGGTGACGAGGAGGACGCGCACGCGGGGTCGACTTCGCCAGAACAGAACGTTCGGTCTTGCTTAGACTCCTCCTCGTTCGGCAAGCTGTCAAGACCGAACGGTCTACCCACTAGGATGGTCACATGCGTACCGAAACCGAAGGCCGGCCGTCCGAAGCGCGGGCCCGGCTCCTCGACACGGCCACCCGGCTCTTCTACGCGGAGGGCATCCACTCCGTCGGTATCGATCGCATCGTCGGAGAGGCCCAGGTCACCAGGGCCACTCTCTACCGGCACTTCCCCGGCAAGGAGGAGCTCGTCCTCGCCTACCTGGGCGGGGTCGATCGCGCCATCCGGGCACCCGCGGAAGAGGCCGCCGCCGGCCTGCCGCCCGCCGAGGCGATCCTCGCCATCAGCCGCTCCATCGCCCAGGGCATCCAGTCGGAGGGCTTCCGCGGCTGCGCGTTCCTCAACGCCGCCGCCGAATACCCCGACCCCGAGTCGCCGGTGCGCAAGGCTGTGATCGCCCACCGCCAGTGGTTCCTCGACACCGTCACGGGCCTGCTGGCCCAGATCCGCGAGGACGGCGCCGAGCCCGCAGGACGCCACTTCGTCATGATGCGCGACGGCGCCATGGCGGCCGGCTGCCTGTTCGACCCCGAGCTGATCAGCGACACGTTCCTGCACGGCGTCGAACGCCTGCTGGAGGTCTACACGACCAGCGGCGGCACCACCTCGGCCGGCGCCTGACGTCATCGGCTCCTCCCGCGTGGCGACCGCGCCGGGCGGGAGGATGCGATGAATACTGGACGCCATGCGCGTCGACTTCGACCCCGAAGAGCTGGGCGGGGACGCCTTCTACCGGTTCCTGACCTCCGTGGTCGTGCCACGGCCGATCGCCTGGATCTCGACCATCACTCCCGATGGAGCCGTCGAGAACCTCGCCCCGCACTCCTTCTTCAGCATCGCCAGCACCGACCCGCCGATCGTGCAGTTCACCTCGATCGGCCGCAAGGACTCGCTGCGCAATGTCGAGGACACGCCGGAGTTCGTCGTCAACTTCAGCTCCGAGCCGCTGATGCGCCAGATCCGCGACACCGCTACCGACGTCCCGCGCACGGTCGGCGAGTTCGACATGGCAGGCATCGAACGCGAGCCCAGCCGCCTCGTCCGCCCGCCCCGGGTGGCCGCCTCGCCGGTCGTCCTGGAGTGCCGCTCCCACACCACACTGCGCATGGGCAACTCCACCCTCGTCTTCGGCCGCGTCTTCCTCGCCGCCGTGCACCAGGAGTACCTCGTGGACGGCCGCCCGAACGCCGAACGCCTCCGTCCCCTGACCAAGCTGGGCGGCGACCAGTGGGGCACGCTCGGCGAGGTGCTGCACCTGGCGCGCATCCCGTACGAGGAGCCCGCCCGCTGAGCACCCTAGACGCAATGTCGCCGCTGTTCGTCGGTGTGCGAGGCGCGGTGCCCGATGCCTGCCAAGGCCCCGCTACGTCGCTGCACCCCTGCTCAGCATGACGGCGAATCCGTCGAGATGTCGTGCCAGGATGTAGTCGAACATCCCGTCCAGGTCCGACACCGTCTCCTCGGAGAGCGCGGCCAGGAGCGGGAATCGTCCAGTGTTGAGGAGTTCCTCGGCCCGCTTGCGCTGGAGCAGCCGCCACCCGTCGAGCGTCACGCCGGTCTCCTGCTCGGCTTCGGTCTCCTCTGCCATGGACAGCGCCACGGTGTGGACCAGCGCGGGCAGCGTGAGCGCCTCGCGGATCCGGGTCTCCATGGGCAGGTCGAGCTCGTCGAGCGCGCGCAGGGTCCACTCGGTGTGGGCCATCATGTTGGGCACCAGCAAGGGGCGGGTGAACGAGACGGCTCTGGGCAGCCATAGGTGTCGCCGGGACAGCTCCCATTGCAGGCGGGCGATCAGCTCGAGCTTGGCCCGCCACCCTTCCGGCCCCGGGAAGGGCGGTTCGGCTTCGCCGAAGACCTCGTCGGCCATCTGCGTCACCAGGTCGTCCTTGCCCGTCACGTGCCGGTACAGCGACATCGGGCCCACGCCGAGTTCGGCCGCCAGCCGCCGCATGGACACCGCGCCGAGCCCTTCGGCGTCGGCGATCGCGATGGCGGTGCGCAGGACGTGCTTGCGGTTCAGCGAGCCCTTGGGAACGCCGGCCTGCCGCGCCGCCGACGGCACAGCCGGAACGGACGACCGCTCTCTTCGGCTCGCGCGTGCGCTGACCACCGTACCGGCGCCGATCTTCGGCTCGACCAGCCCCTCGTCACGCAGGGCCGCCACAACCTTGGTCGCGGTCGCGACTGCGACACCCCATCGCTGGGCGATCTGCCGGATGGACGGCACGCGATCGCCTGGCCGCAGGTCACCGGCCAGGATTCGGGTACGGAACTCCTCGAAGATGCGCCGGTAGGGCGGGTCCGGGCGTGGCGTGGCCGATGTCATGAGTGCCTTCCGATCCTTCGACGATTGTCGCGCGCTTGCCTTAAGTGTACTAGTTCACCAATCGGCATACTAGTACACTTCTTCGCCCTGATGAGCGTTACCTTCGCCTTCCCCACATGGTGGGCTCATACGATGTACACATGACATCAGATACGCCGTACGCAAGCCGGTCGGCACGCCGGCTGTCCCTCTCGTACGCCGAAGTACGGTCGTGGCACCGGCCGCTCATGATCATGGTGGCGGCCATGTCCGCGTTAGTCGTCGTCGCGAGCGTCGGTCTCTTCGCCGACGGTCGCCAGGTCCTGCAGGAGTCGGTCTGGGCCAAGCCGCTGAAATTCGGGGCGTCGTTCGTCATGTACGGCGCGACGCTCGCCTGGCTGATACCGAAACTGCGCCGGGCACGGCGCACGATGTGGTTCGTCGGAACGGTCTTCGCCGTCGCCGGGCTGATCGACGTCGGTTTCATCGCGGTGCAGGCCGCCCGCGGGACCTTCAGCCACTTCAACGCCGGTACCGACACGTTCAACCTGATAGGGCAGCAGATCTTCTCCACAGGTGTGTTCGGGCTGTTCGGGGCGAGCCTGATCGTCGCCGTCATGCTGCTGTTCCAGCGCGTCGGTGACGCGGCACTCACCTGGGCCCTGCGTGCCGGGCTCGGACTGGCCGTCCTCGGCATGGCGCTGGCGTCCTTCATCACCGGGTGGACCTCGTCGGCCGGGCCCCGTACGGTCCAGGACGCCTACGGCAGCCCGGTTCCGCTGGTGGGCGGACACGGGGTCGGAGTGCCGGACGGTGGCGGCATGCCGATCACGAATTGGAGCACCACAGGGGGCGACCTTCGCGTCCCCCACTTCATCGGCCTGCACTCCATCCAGGTGTTCGTGCTGACGGTGCTGGTTCTCACCGCCCTCGCGGCACGGATCGATCGGCTACGCCACGAACGCGTACGCGCCCAGCTCACCGGCGTCGCCATCCTGGGCTATGGCGCGCTGTTCACCATCACGGCCTGGCAGGCGCTGCGCGGTCAGTCGCTGATCCACCCCGACGCGGCGACCTGGACCGCGCTCGCGGCGACGGCCGTCCTGACCGCGCTGGCGGCGGCGCTGGTCGTCACGGTGGTCCATCGCAACGAGCCGGGTCGTCGCGCCGAGACGGTGAGCCCCCGCGAGCTGGTCCTCCGGAGGAAGGCGGCGCACCGCAAAGGGCTCGCGCGGGGCGAGACGAGGGCGCCCGCCGGCCCCCTGGATGAGGACTCGCGCCACAGCGTGGCAAGCGCGCCGGCCCGTTCTCCTGATCTCGGTGCCAGATGATCGCCGGGACAGGCCGATGAACGCTCCTAGGCGGGACCCCTGGATGACCTCCGCCCCGCCACGATGATCAGTACCCCGGCGATGGTCCCGACGAAGTACGGTGACGGAACGAGCAGCACCCCGCTCACCAGGCACCACACCGCAAGCCCCCACCCGATCCCGGCCGGCACGGCCACTCCCCGTCCGGCGAGCTGCCAGACCAGGCAGCCCAGGAGGATCAGCGGCACGGCGAAACTGCCAGGACCGGCCCAGAAGGCGACCTGATCGTCCTGGTTCCCCTCCGCGCCGGACAGGAGCGGGACGGCCGCCCACAGCCCCCGGTCCACCCAGCCGGCGACATCCTCCCGACTGATGAGAGTCAGCAGGGACAGGTGCCCGATCCCCAGCACGAGCATGATTCCGGCCGCCCAGCGGAGCAGCCGCCTTTCGGTGCTCATCACGACGTCCTCCCCAGGTGGGCGCGCCAGGCCCGCTCCCATTGCCGGGTCAGGGCGGGGTAGACGACGAGGTACCGGAACGGAGCGATGGCGGCCATGTAGAGACGCCCGAACCGGCCGTTGGGTTTGACAAGGACGGCCATCCGCAACTCGTGGTCGCCGTTCGCGCCCGGCACCCACCCGAGGTGCATCACGGCGTGCACGGTCCCGTTCGCCAGCTCGCGCGCGGACTCCCGCTCCAGCCCGTACACCGGCCGGAGGGGCAGGGAAGGGCTCTCCAGGCCACGCGGTGCGGCGCGGAGGTCGTCCGGCAGGCGGTCGCGGATCGAGGTGACCCGCCTGCCGAAGCCCGACGACACCCTGTCCCAGCCGAAGAGCGCGCCGAGCCGCCATCGGAGGGCGAACAGGAACCGCGCCGGCCTACTCAGCGCCGCGGGCCCGCCGCCCGCCTGCGTGGCCGCGAGCACCGCCGGAAAGTCGCCGGGCCCGGCTCCCGGCATGCGGAACGACCACACGTCCTCGACCGAGAAGTCCCGCGTGAGCTCGTGAATGCGCCACGGGAGGGACGTGTGCGCGGATTTGGGGAGTCTCATGACAGATGCCTTTCGGCCATCATCGCCAGCAGCGTGAGCTGGTCGAGGTCGGGGGTGGCGGCGGGGTCGAGCTCGCGGTAGCGGCGGTGCAGGTTGACCACGATCCGCTCGGCGTCCAGCCAGGTGGCGTAGTCGCCCAGGTCGACCTTCTCGATCGCCTCTGTGAAGGACAGGCCCTCAGCGTGGGCGGCGTCAGCCTGCTCGACCACGTGGGCGAGGTAGCCGCGTACCGCGCGCACGCCGTCGGGGCCGGTGACCGGGCCGTGGCCGGAGACGATCGTGGCCGCGCCGGTGGCGATCATACGGTCGCAGGCGGCGATCCAGCCGCTGATCGGGCCGCTCCACACGATCGGGGTGCAGCCGACGAACAGCAGGTCGCCTGCGAACAGCACGTCCGCGTCCGGCACATGCACGACCGAGTCGGCGGCGGTGTGGGCCGGGCCGAGGTCCAGCACGCGCACCTCGCGGCCGCCGACGTCCAGGATCAGCTCCCCTTCGTAGGAACGGTCGGGCAGCCGCAGGCGGATGCCGCTGAAGTCGAAGGCGCCGAAGCGCTCGCGGAAGTAGGGCGTCGCCGGGCCGAGGTTCACGACCTGAGTGGCGGTCAGCATCTCCGGCGGCATCCCGTGCCGCATCTCGTCGCAGGTCGCCGCCGCGGCGATGATCTCGACGCTCTCGGCCAGTAGCTGGTTGCCGTGGGTGTGGTCGCCGTCGGCGTGCGTGATGACGGCATGGGTGAGCGGGTGCCGGTCGGTGACGGGGCGCGGTTGACGCGCGGGCGAGGCGGCCGCCGGTCCGGGTGGTGCCGGGGCGCCAGCCGGTACGGCGCCGCCGACCCGCGTACCGTCTGCCGGGTCGCGCCCAGCCCCTCGACGGTCAGCTCGACGACGTCACCGTCCCGCAGCCAGCCTGGGAAGGAGGCCGGGTCGGTGAGCGACAGGTGCTCGACGAGGCAGCAGCCGGGCACGGTGCCCGAGCCGAACACGTCACCGGGCAGCAGGTCGACGCCCCGGGAGGCGTAGGAGACGACCTCGCCGAAGCTCCAGTCCATGGTGTCGGTACGACCCGAACCGATGGTGCGGCCGTTGACCTTGGCCTCGACGCGCAGGGCGAGCCGGCCCTCGCGACGCCAGGGCGCCAGCTCGTCGGGGGTGACCAGGAACGGCCCGAGGGTGGTGGCGCCGTCCTTGCCCTTGGCCTGGCCGATCGCCATCGGCGACTCGCGTAGTTGCAGGTCGCGGGCCGACCAGTCGTTGTAGATGGTGTAGCCGATGATGTGCTGCTCGGCCTGCTCGGGGGTGAGGTCGCGGCCCCCGGGGCCGATGACCGCGGCGATCTCCAGCTCGAAGTCGAACCAGGCGCTGCCGGGGGAGATCGGCACGTCGTCGTACGGGCCGACGATCGTCGCCGGGGAGGCGAAGTAGAAGGCGGGGATCTCGTACCAGGTGTCCATGAGCGTGCGGGGCGCGCCGGAGGCGTGCTGGCAGTTGCGCATGTGCTCCAGGAAGCACAGGCAGTCGCGGACGGACGGGGGGCGCGGGATCGGCGCGCGCAGCATGGCGCCGGCCAGCGGGACCGGTCGCTCGCCTGAGGCTAAGGCGGCTTCCCCGGCCGCGCGCAGTTCGTCGGCACCCCGGCTGATCAGCTCGATCAGGTTGACACCCGGCGGGACCGGATGAATCAGGTCCTCAGCGAGCACGCCGGTGCGGTCACCGGTGCTGGTCGCATAGGTCACCCAGCACAAGAGCGAACCTCCTCATTCCTATGTTGACCAACATAGGCTATATCGGATGACACATACTCTGCTGACCGGCATACCTGGTTATATGGAGCCCATGGCCAAGCGACGTGACGAAAGGACCCGGGAGAGCCGCCGCCTCCTGGTGGCGGCCGCCGCCGAGCTCTTCGCCGAGAAGGGATACCGGCGGACGAGCTTCATCGACATCGCCGACCAGGCCGGCATCAGCCGCGGCTCCATCTCCTGGCACTTCGGCAACAAGCTGGGCCTGCTGGAAGCCGTGCTCGACGACCAGCTCCACGCCGTCCTGACCGGCCTCCCCCCGTCCGACGTGGCGGGCGACGCGCTGAACCAGGTCATGGACTTCATCCGGCTACCGGCCACCCGCCTGTTCATCACCCTGCTCGCCGAAGCCGTGGAGACCGGCTCCCCGATCCGCGAACACCACGCACGCCTGCACGCGGCGCTGCGGCAGGGGGTACAGGCCCGGATCCCCGCACAGGCGGCACCCCCGGGCACGACTCCGGAGGCGCTCACGGTCCTGCTCGTGGGGACCGTCATCGGCGTGCACGCACAGTGGCGGGTGGCGCCCGAAGCGGTCGACCTCGAGGCCGTCCAGGCCACGATCCGCGCTCTGCTGCCCCCGGGCCTCGGCCTCGCCTGATGCCGGCGAGGCCGAGGCTCGGGCATCAGATCTTCAGGCCGAGGGCATCAGGTCGCGGCGGCGCAGGAACACCAGCCCCGCAGCGTTCAGGGTGATGGCCACCACAGTCAGCCCCAGCAGTGGCGCTACCGGTGACGAGACGCTGCCCAGAAGCATCGCCGGCACGTGCACGAACGGCGAAAGGTCGAGGACGATCCCGGTGGCCAGCCTGAACTCCGCCAGCAGGTCCACAACCAGAAAGAGGCCCAGCACGGTCCAGCTCACGGCAGCCGCCAGCCGTGGCAGCAGGCCGGACAGCAGCATCGCGAACCCGACCACGATCCAGACCGCCGGCAGGTAGGTCAGCGTGGCCCCGGTGACGCGGGCCACGTCGCCGTCGAAGGTGAGCCCCGCCGCCGCGCCCAGCACGGCCAGCAGCAGCACCGGGCTCATGACGGCGAACACCAGGTGGCTCAGCGCCCAGCGCAGCCGGCCGACGGGGGTGGACAACAGCAGCTCGGCCCGGCCCGCCGACTCCTCGGCACGGGCGCGCAGCGCCGACACCAGGGCCGCCCCCGCGACAAGCTGGCTGAGCACGTACATCACGAAGGTGAAGAACACGTCCGAGAGCCGGGCCTCGGCTCCACCGAGGGTCGCGGCCAGCTCCCGGAACTGCGGCGTGTCCAGCTGGGCGTTCAGCCCGCGCGCCGCCACACCCAGCAGGGCGCCCAGCGTTCCGAAACCGATCGCGAAGCCCGCCAGGGTGCCGCGGTGCAGGCGGGCGGACAGGCCGAACGTGCCCGGCAGCGTTCCCTCGGCGGGTCCAGGGCGGGCGGAGATCAGGCCGCCCGCCACGTCCCGCCGCGCGGACAGCGCGAACGCGGCCGCCGCCAGGGCAGCGGCGAACACCGCGATCAATCCCAGCACCCACCACTGGTCCCCGGCATAGGGTCTGGTCAGCCGGACCCAGCCGAACGGCGTCAGCCACGCCAGCCAGCCCACACCACCGAGGTCGGCCAGCGAGCGCAGCGCGAACAGCAGACCGCCGACGGCGATCGCGATGCCGCGCGCCGTACCGGAGGACGCGGTGATCTGCCCGGTGACGGCGGCCACCGCCGCGAACGCCCACCCACCCGCGGCGGTTGACAGCCCGAACAGCAGCGAGGAACCCGCGGGCAGCCCGCCCGCGACCAGGGCGGGAACCGCCAGCAGACCGTGCAGCAGATTGGCGGCCGACACGACCGCGAGCGCGGCGGCCAGCGGGGCGTGACGGCCGATGACCCCCGAGGCCAGCAGCTCGCGCCGGCCGGTCTCCTCCTCGACGCGAGTGTGCCGGATCACCAGCAGGATGCTGATCAGCCCGCCGATCAGTCCCAGAGAGGAGCCGAGCGTCCATGCGGTCAGGCCGCCGACGCTCGCGTCGTAGATGGGGCCGCGCATGGCCAGCTGCGCGGGGTTGCTCGCCGAGGCCGCCGCGAAAGCGTCGCGGGCGGCCTGGTCGGCGTACAGCTCGGCGGTGGCAGAGGCGATGCTCGCGGGAAGCAGCGCGGTGATCGCGATCCACACGGGCAGCAGCACGCGGTCCCTGCGCAGGATGAGCCGGATCAGTGTCCCTGTGCCGGTCAGGGTGCCGGTCAGGGTGCCGGTCATCTTGCGGCTCCCTCGTAGTGGCGCAGGAACAGTTCCTCCAGAGTCGGCGGCTGTGTGGTCAGGGTGCGTACGCCCGCCCGGGCCAGCTCAGCGAGCACCGCGGTGAGCGCGTCGCCGTCCACCTGGCAGCGCAGCCGTGCGCCGTTCACGGTGAGGCCGTGTACGCCGGGCAGGGCGGCCAGGCCAGGCGCCGGCCCGATCAGCTCGGCGGTGACGGAGGTCCGGGTGAGGTGGCGCAGGTCGGCCAGGCTGCCGGACTCGACCGCGCGGCCGGCGCGGATGATGCTGACGCGATCGCACAGCGTCTCCACCTCCGACAAGATGTGGCTGGACAACAGCACGGTACGGCCATCGTGCTTCTCCCGCAGGACACACTCGTTGAAGACCGCCTCCATGAGCGGGTCCAGGCCCGATGTCGGCTCGTCGAGGATCAGCAGTTCGGCGTCAGAGGCGAACGCGGCCACCAGCGCCACCTTCTGCCGGTTGCCCTTGGAGTAGGTGCGGCACTTCTTGCGCGGGTCGAGCTCGAAGCGCTCCAGCAGCTCGGCGCGGCGTTTCGGGTCGAGGCCGCCGCGCACCCTGCCCAGCAGGTCGATGACCTCCCCGCCGGTGAGCGAGGGCCACAGGGTGACGTCGCCGGGCACGTAGGCGAGCCGCCGGTGCAACTCGGTGGCATCGCGCCAGGGGTCGCCGCCGAGTAACGCGATCCGGCCGCCGTCGGCGCGCATCTGCCCCAGCAGGATACGGATCGTCGTGGTCTTCCCCGCGCCGTTGGGGCCGAGGAAGCCGTGCACCTCACCCGTCTTGACCGTGAGATCGAGCCCGTCCAGGGCCCTGGCCCGGCCGAAGGTCTTGACCAGGCCGTCGGCGTGCACTGCGGCGTTCATTGCTGTCCCTCGAGCTTCTCCAGGCCCGTCCGCGCGCGGTCGAACAGCTCGCGGCCGAGGAATTCCGGTCTGATCAGGTCGAGCTGGGCCTTGCCGACGCGCAGCGCGCCCGGGGAGCCGTACAGATCCGTGCCGAGCGCGCGGGAGACGTGCTCGTGCAGCACCGTGATGCCCAGCTTCATCGCTGTCAGCACGGTCGCGCGGGCGCGGTGATCGGCCTCGGGGCGCTCGTCGCCGGCGAGATGCTCCTCCGTCACACGGACGAGCTCGTCGAACATCGCGGCGGCTGCCGGGGAGCCGTCCACGAGGGCGCGGCCGAGGTACTTCATCAGGGGCGGCGCGGTCCGGTGCACGTTCTCGATGAATTCCGGCTTGTCCAGACCTCGGTCGGTGACGCCCGCGGTGACCTGGTCGCGCAGGTAGCCGAGGACGTACTCGTCGCACGCGTGCCTGAGCGCCTCCTTGCTGCCGAAGTGGTGCTGCACCAGGCCCGGCGAGACCCTGGCGGCCTCGGCGATCCCGCGGATCGTGGTGGCCTTGACCCCCTGCTCGGCGAACAACGCCATCGCCGCGTCGCGGATGCGCGCACGCGTCGTCAGATCTTCTTCAGTGATTGGTCGCACGCCCAAGAGTCTATACAAATGTATTGTTCGTCATGCAAGCGTTCAACGCTGGCCAGGGAGCTTCAGGCCTGGCGGCGGCGCCGGTGGTAGGCGTAGGCCAGGGCGAGTACGAGCGGCCCCCACAGCGCGAGCGGGGTGATGCACACCATGGCCAGCGCCTGCCACCAGCCGTTCTCATAAGCCACGCGCCCGGAGACCCCGACCCAGGAGAGCACCATCCACACCGAGACCGCGGTCAGGAGCAGCCCACCGGCCACGGCGGGGACGACCGCCGCCATCGGCGGCACACGCCGACCGCCGATGACCGGGATCCAGCCCGGCACCACCTCGCCCCACCGGCGCACCAGACCGATGCTGAGTAGTGCCGCCAGTTCCGTGAGCACACTGAGCCCGAACACGTACGGGATGGTGAGCCACAACGGCGACACCGGCGCGTCGCTGAGCTGACCCATCTCGAAGTGAAAGGCGAACGGCAGCCTCCACAGGCACGAGGGGAGCAGCAGCCAGGGAAGCGCGTAGGCGGCACGCAGCGCCCAGCGCGGGACGGGGCGTTCGGTGTCACCGGCGGCCGGAGCCTTGTGCAGCAAGTTGATAGTCATCGTTTCTACCTCCAGGAGCGTCGTGGATGACCGGGACCCAGACTGTGCCGTCCGGCGAGGGGAAGACATCTGCCGATCGGCTGATTCGCCGCCGCGGACCGCTGCCCTAAGGTGCCGTCATGAGATTCCTCGCCGGCGGTCCGGCCGTGGCCGGCGCGCTCGCGCTCACACTCGTCCTGCGGCCGCTCCCGAGCCCGCTCGTCGCCGTGCCCGCGCTGCTCACGGTCGCGGCCATGCCGCTCGCCTGGTGGCCGAAGGCGCGCCCCCTCCTCCCGGCGATCACGGCGACCACTGGTGCGGCCGGCGCGATGTGCACGCTCGTCTGGCTGGCCGATCCGGGCATCCCCGGCGGCCCATCGACCTGGGTCCACACGATCGCCGTGCTCACCCTCATCACGCTGACCGTGCGCTGGTCCGCCGTACGGCAGGCAGCCCCGGCGGTGGGAGTGGCCGCGATCTCCGAAGCGCTGCTGGGGTTACAGATCACCCAGCCGCCGCCCTCGGGTCTCGACGCGGTCGCCCTCACCCTCTTCTGGTCCATCGGCACGGCGGGCGCGGTCGGTCTCGGCGCCTATCTGCGCATCCTCGACCGGCGCCGGGTCGACGCGGTCACGCAGGCCCGCCGCACCCAGCGCCTGCAACTGGCCCGCGACCTGCACGACTTCGTCGCTCACGACGTCAGCGCCATCGTCATCCAGGCACAGGCGGCGCAGATCCTGCTCGACCGCGATCCGGCCGAGGCCGCGGCGGCCCTGCGGGCGATCGAGGAGGACGGCGCGCGAGCGCTCGCCTCCATGGACCGGACCGTACGCATGTTGCGCGAGCTGGAGGGCGACAGCGCCTCAGCCGAGCCCCTGCCGGGACTTGACGACCTGCCCGACCTGGTGCGGCGTTTCGCCGACGCGGGCTTCCCCGACACCGAGATGCGTGTCGGACCGTCCGGCCCGGTACCGCGCGAGGTCGGAACCACGATCTACCGCATCGTCGTCGAAGCGCTCACCAACGTCAGGAAGCACGCGCCGGCCGGATCGAGCGTGGCCATCCAGGTGAGCGACGAGACGGGAGCGGTCGTCCTGACCGTCGCCGACCATGCAGAGGACAAGGCGCACGACCAGGCACGCGACCAGGCCCTGTTGCGCCTGCCGTCCGCCGAACGCGCCGGCGTCGGCCTGGCGGGGCTGGCCGAGCGGGTGCAGGCCCTGGGCGGCGAGTTCACCTCCGGCCGCGCCGCCGGCGGCGGCTGGGTGGTGAAGGCGGTGTTCCCATGACCCTCCGGGTTCTGATCGCCGACGATCAGCCGGCCGTCCGGCGCGGCTTCCGCACGATCCTCGCGGCCCAGCCGGACCTGGAGGTGGTGGGCGAGGCGCCGGACGGCCTGGCCGCGCTCGCCCTCGCCCGCGAACTGCGACCGGACGTGGTCGTCGCCGACATCCGCATGCCGCGCATGGACGGGCTCGAACTCACCCGCTGCCTGGCCGGCCCTGAGACCGCGGCGCCGATGCGGGTGATCGTCGTGACCAGCTACGACCTCGACGAGTACGTGCATGCCGCGCTCCGCGCGGGAGCTTGCGGCTTCCTGCTCAAGCACGCGGGGCCGGCCCTCCTCGTGGAGGGCGTCAGAGCGGCAGCCGCAGGCGACGCGCTGATCAGCCCGTCGGTGACCGTACGCCTGCTGCGCCATCTCACCCCGTCGCCCACCCGGACCGGCGTACCGGGCGAGCAACCGCTGAGCGACCGCGAGCTTGAGGTCGTCAAGCTCGTCGCCGGCGGCCGGTCCAACCCCGAGATCGCCGCCGAGCTGTTCATCTCGGCCGGCACCGCCAAGACCCACGTGGCCAACGTCCAGCGCAAGCTCGGGGTACGCAACCGCGTGGGCATCGCCGCCTGGGCCTACGAACATGGCCGCGCGTGAACTGCCCGGCGCCGTCCCCGTGCCGGTCAAACGTGGTCTCGGCGCCCCGACGTAGCGTACGAGCTCCTGCGGCACGGTGCCGGCCAGGCGATGCGGCCGCACACCACCACATCGGCCACCGTCCCAGCGGTACCGCTCGCGCTGAGCTCAGCGGGGCACGGCGGCTCGGGATGCCATCCGACGCCTCCAGCACCTCGGCCGCCGGCCCAATTTGAGGGTTGCCTCAAGTTCGCTACAGTGAGCAGCGGACAAAGTTGAGGGCAGACTCAGCTTGATGGGTGTGGGGAGCGATACGGCGAAGCTGGACGCGAAAGTCGCGGTGGTCCCCGGTGCGACGTCGGGGCTGGGGCTGGCGACGGCGCGGTTGTTCGTCGAGGAGGGCGCGCGCGTGTTCATCACCGGAAGGCGCCAGGACCGGCTCGACGCGGCGGTGGCCTCGATGGGCCACGGCGTGACCTGGGTGCTCGGCGACGTCGGCCGGGTCTCCGACGTGGCCCGCCCGGCCGAGGTCGTGACGGCCGAGGCGGGCAAGGTGGACGTGCTCGTCGCCAACGCCGGCGTCTGGACGTGGAACGAGACCATCGGCGACGTGACCGAGGAGTCGTTCGACGCGGTCTTCGGGGTGAACGTGCGCGGGACGTTCTTCACCGTGCAGAAGCTGCTGCCGCTGCTGTCCGACGGCGCCTCGGTCGTGCTCATCGGGTCGGGCGCGGCGGACAAGGGCGATCCCGGTACGACGGTCTACGCCGCGAGCAAGGCGTCGGCCAGGTGTGATCGCGAGTAAAGTGCTCCTTCGACCCCGAGGCGAAGGAGCCGCCGATGTACCCCGATCCCACCATGGCCCGCATCGGCGAGGGGGTGGAACTGCACCACCAGCGCGGGCAGCGCGACGCCGCCCGTGACCTGTTCGCGCGGATCTGGGAGGACATCGGGGGCGAGCAGGGTGATCCGCTGCACGTCTGCGTTCTCGCTCACTCCATGGCCGACGTGCAGGACGACGTGCACGAGGAGCTGATGTGGGACCTGCGGGCGCTGGCCGCGGCCGATCGCGTCACCGATGAGCGGGTGGCCGAGGCGGGGGTGCCGCTGTCGGTGGCCGGCCTTTATCCGTCGCTGCACCTCAACCTGAGCGAGTGCTACCGCAAGCTGGGCGAGCTCGACCGCGCCCGCGAGCACCTGCAGCGGGCGCGGGACGAGATCCACGTGCTCGGCGACGACGACTACGGCCGGCTCATCAAAGACGGCCTGGAGCGGATCGCCGAGCAGCTCGACGAAGCGACCTGATCGGCGAGCCGGCCAGACGGGCGCGGGACACCTGACCGGCTCCTGATCAGCCCGGCCACGAGGTGCAGGAGCCGGGCGGCGCCGCGCCGGGCGCGATCAAGGGGTAGGCGGCTCCTCCAGCTTGCCGGCGATGGCCTCCAGGGCGGACAGGTCCGCGGGGGAGAGGCGGTCGATCACGTGGCGGCGCACCGACTCCAGGTGGGTGGGGGCGGCCTCTTCGAGCGTGGCCAGGCCGTGCTCGGTGAGGACGAGGAAGCAGCCCCTGCCGTCATCGGGGTCGGGCTCGCGCCGCACCAGGCCGCGCTCCTCCATGCGGGTGGCGTGCCGGGACAGGCGGCTGCGCGACCAGCCCATCTTGGCGGCCTGCTCGCGCAGCGTGGCGGTGTGGCCAGGCCGCTCCGACAGCGTGCTGAGCACCTCGTAGTCGGGCTCGGACAGGCCGATCTCGGCCAGGTCGTGGGCGGTGCGCGTCTGGATCGCGATCATCATGCGGCGCAGGGCGCGCCAGGCGCGCTCCTCGTCGGCGTCGAGCCAGCGCACCGTTCTCGTTGACATGTAAACAAGATACCAGCTACGGTCATTTCCATGTCAACGAAATCCCTGCGGATCCTCGTCCTCACGTGCAGCACCCGTCCCGGCGCCCTCGGCCCCGTCGTGAGCGGGTGGCTGACCGGCACGCTCGCGGCGCGGGCCGCCGAGCTGGGCGCCGAGCTCGTACCCGTCGCCTTGAGCGACCTCGACCTGCCGTTCCTCGACGAGGAGGAAGAACCCGCCTCCGGCCGCTACCGCAACGAGGACACCAAGCGGTGGAGCGCCATGGTGGACGCCGCCGACGGCTTCATCGCGGTCACCCCCGAGTACAACTACGGCATGCCCGCCGCCTTCAAGAACGCCCTCGACTACCTGGGCCGCGAGTGGGCGTGGAAGCCCATGGGCTTCGTCAGCTACGGCAACACCTCGGCCGGCACCCGGTCGGTCCAGCACGCCAAGCAGGTCGTCACCACGCTGCGGCTGGTGCCGCTGGGCGCCACCGTCGCCCTGCGCATCGGCGACGCCATCTCCGGCGGGACCCTCCGCCCGGATCCCGGACGAGACCAGGCCGCCGCCGGCGTCCTGGACGAGCTCGTCCGGCTCGCCCACGCGCTGCGGCCGATGCGCGAGCGCACGCGCCCCGGCGCACGACCGGACCTGCTGCCGGGCGCGTACCTCAGGCCGCTGACCCCCGACGACGCCCCCGACGTCCTGGTGCTGCAGCGCTGCTGCTGGGTGGAGGAGGCGCTGGCCAACGACACCCTGGACATCCCGGCGCTGGGGGAGTCGCTGGACGACGTGCGCGCCTGGCTGGCGACCTGGAACGTCACCGGCCTGTGGCGGGACGGCCGGCTGCTCGGCATGGTGCGCACCCGCCGCGTGGACGACGACTGGCACATCGGCCGCCTCGCCGTCGTGCCCGACCTGCGCGGCCAGGGCGTGGGACGCCGCCTCCTGCACGACGCCGAGTCCGCCGCCGAAGCCGGCTGCCGCCGCGTCGTCCTGTCCACCGGCGCCCGCAGCGCCCGCAACCTCCGCATCTACCAGGCCCAGGGCTACCGGCTGGAGACGTCCGACGGCGACACGGCCACGCTGGTCAAGCCCGTGCCCGCGTACGCGATGGCGGGCTGACTACACCAGCCCCAGCTCACGAGCCCGGACGCCCGCCTGGAAACGGGACTCCGCGCCGAGCGCGTCCATCAGCTCGGCCACCCGCCGCCGGTACGTCCGCACGCCAAGACCCAGCCTGCGGGCCGCGGCCTCGTCCTTGACCCCCTGGCCGAGCAGGTCGAGCACGGCGGGCGCGAGCTGCCGGATCTCGGCGACCTGCGCGTCGTAGACGGCGAGATCGGTCGCCGACCGCCATGCCGTCTCGAACAGCGACATCACGCCCTGCACGATCTCCGGCTGCGAGATCACGCTGTAGCCGCGCCGACCGGCCCTGAGGTCGCCCGCCAGGATCACCACCCGGCGGTCGAGGATGATCGTCTCGTTCAGCTCCTCTTTGCTGATGCGGATCTCCGCGCCGAGGCTGTCGCGGCGCCGGGCCAGCTCGCGCGCGGACACCGAGTCGAGCAGCAGGCCGGGCCGGTAGAGCTTGCGGACGCGGATGTCGCCGGGGTAGCCGTCGGACATGGGCGGCATCTCGGGCGAATGGTCGTAGGCCCAGGTGGCGAGGTCGTTGGCGGCGCAGGCCAGGTCGGTGACGGTGGCGAACAGGTGAGCGGTCCTGCGGAACAGCTCCTCCTCGCCGTACACGACCGCGACCGCTTCGCTCACGCGGGTCAGTCCGTTGCTCACCCTTCGAGTCTGCCGCACGACCTGCCGAGCCGGGCAGGTCGGCAGCTTGTTGCCAGACCGCGACTCATGGCGAGCCCGGCCTGCACGCTGAGTCCCATGACGACTCACCTGAACAGCACCCCTGACGCCGCCGCCGCGGGCACCTGGCGGCTCGGCGACCGTACCGTCAACCGGATCGGGTACGGCACGATGCGCGTGGCGGGCACGCCGGCCGCCCCCAGACCCAAGGACCGGGCCGAGTCCGTCGCCGTGCTGCGCCACGCCGTCGAGCTGGGCGTGAACCACATCGACACCGCCGCCTTCTACTTCCTGCCCACCCGCTCGGTCAACGAGCTGATCAGCACGGCGCTCCAGCCGTACGCCGAGGACCTGGTCATCGCCACGAAGGCCGGGCCGGGCCGGTCGCGGGACGGCGGCTTCGAGGAGTACGCCAGGCCCGAGGAGCTGCGCGCCCAGGTCGAGGAGAACCTGCGCCAGCTCGGACGCGACCACCTCGACCTGGTCAACCTGCGGTGGGGAGCCGGGCTCGAACGCGTGCCCGGCTCCCTGACCGAGCACTTCGGCGCCCTGGCCGCGCTGCGTGAGGCCGGACTGATCCGCGACCTCGGCGTCTCCAACGTCACCGAGGAGCAGCTCGTCGAGGCGATGAAGATCGCGCCGGTGGTGTCCGTGCAGAACCGGTACGGCCTGACCGAGCGTGAGGACGACGCGCTGCTGGAGACGTGCGGACGGCACGGCATCGCGTTCGTGCCGTTCTTCTCCGTCGCCGCCGCCATCCCCGGCGCCCTTCCGCACGGCGACCACCACGAGGCGGGCCAGGCGGAGGTCGCCAAGGTCGCGCAGGCCCACGACGCAACCCCCGCGCAGGTCCGCCTCGCCTGGACGTTGCACCGCGGCGACCACGTCCTCGCCATCCCCGGCACCGGCGACCTCGCCCACCTGGAGGAGAACATCGCCGCCGGCGCCCTCCGGCTCACCGCCGACGACATGGCGCTGCTCGACGGCATCGCGGAAGTGTCGTAGCGGGCTGCAATACTCGGCGCATGACGAGCGTGTACGAGGCGGCGGGCGGCGACGAAGGCGTGCTCCGCCTGGCCGAGGCGTGGCATGCCAGGGTGATGGCCGACGACGTCGTCGCCCACGCCTTCAAGCACGGGGTCGACCCCCGGCACCACGAGCGGCTGGCCGCCTACTGGGCCGAGGCCCTCGGCGGCCCCGCCACCTACTCCGCCTCCCACGGCGGCGAGACGCGGGCCCTGCGCATCCACAGCGGCAACGGCCCGCACGAGGAGATGGACCGCCGCGCGATCGCCTGCTTCGACCAGGCGATCGACGACGTCGGCCTGGGGGCGGACGAGCGGCTGCGGCAGGTGCTCCACGACTACTTCACCTGGGCCACCACCACGGCGATGAACCGCTATCCCGACTCGCCCGACGACGTGCCCGACGGCTTGAGCGTCCCCCGGTGGTCATGGGACGGCTTGCAGCGCTGAACTCCGCGACATACTTCCGACATACCGTGGGTCCGTAGCGTTCCTTACATCCAGTCAAGGAACGAGAGGGAATACATGCGGCTGTCGATCGGAATCAGCGCCCTGGCCATCTCCGCAGGACTGCTCGCGGGCGTCCAGCCCGCTCACGCCGCCACCGCCTTGGCGTGTCACGTCAGTCCGGGCATTCCGTACAAGAGCGGCGCTCGCGTCGAAGGCGTGGTCACGTGGATCGGCGACTGCGGCCGGATGACGCTGAAGGTGCAGCGCAAGGACTGGTACGGCTGGAACACCATCAACTCCGACACCTGGACCAAGGATTCTGACAAGAAGGTCGGCCTTCCGGCGAAGTGCGGCAGCGGCACCCACGACTGGCGGGTCTACGTCGAGACGGCGAAGGCCGGCAACTTCACCAACATCAGCAGGAGGATCACCTGCTGATCCGCCTGAGCCGGGCGGCGTGACCGGGCAGGTGCCCGGTCACCCGGATCCGGACCAGGTCGTTCCAGGGCAGGTCCTGGTGGGGGACGGGGGTTCCGGCCCGGGTGACCGGATGGAGGCGCACGGGGGCGTCTCCATCGAGGTCGGAGAGCGCGGTGGCCGGGAGGCCGACACCGATCACCGGCAGGCCGAGGGGTAGGGACGCGACGCTGCCGGCCAGTGCCAGCAGGACGAGCCCGGCGGCCAGGAGCGGAAGTCCGGCCTGCTCCAGGCGCCGGGCCGGCCCGCCGTACCCGATCAACTGGGCGAGCGCGGAGCACAGCTGCATCAGCGCCACGGCCGCGCCGCTCAGGGCCAGGTTGTAGGTGCCCGACAGGGTGGCGACGTAGGCGGGGACGAGCGGGAGGACCTTCGCCTTGCCGGTCAGCAAGTCCACCCAGAGCGCGAGTCCGGCGTGATCCGCCAGCGCGACGAGGGCACCAGACGCCTGAACAGCCTCCGCCGCGACGACCTCGACGCCCGCTTCCCCGGCCTCCTCGACCTCGCGATCCCGCAGGGCCGCGAAGTCCTCGCGAGCTGGTAGCGGTTATTCGCTTGCGCGGAAGGATCGAGGAGCCTAGGAAAGGAGATCGACTGGCCAGGGCCCCAAGAGCTGACGAGACAGGAAGAAAACCATGAGCCTGAACTACGTCCTCGCCGGCTACCGGGTCGCCACTCGCTCTGATCGGCGAGACTGGCAGGAGGTCGGACTGCTCGGCCCTCATCTGTGGTCGATGAGCGAATGCGTCGTGGACCTGCTGTGTGTGCACCCCAGCGGCTGGGACAGCTGGTTCGCCGGCCCGCAGGAAGCCGAGACCGCCATGATCCAGGCCGGCACCCCGGGTTTGCACGTGCTCGGGGCCGGCTTCGCCGCTGCCGACGTCCCCGCATTACAGGCCGACATGGCGAAGGGCGACTGGGGCCCATCAGGCGGCACCGTCCCGGACCGGCTGAGCCGGCACGAACCGTTCCCCGGCCCCGGAGACCGGCCCCTGGGCTTCGAACTGGTCGGCTACGACTACGGCGGCTGGCACACCTGGACCTGCATGGGCGGCCTCGTCGCAGACGTGGCCCAAGCCACCGGCATCCGGCCGAACCACGACGGCCTGATCGAGGACGAGCAGGACGCCCGCCGCGCCGCCCAATGGCTCACCGACTCCGGCCTCGGCGACCCGAAGGTCTTCCTCTGGACAGCCGCCCTGCTCACGACACGGCCTGACATCCCTTCCAGCTGAGCCGCTCGGTCAACCCTGGTCTTTGCGCGGGGTCTTAAGATGCGAGCACCTCAGTTGGTTTGTGCCTGCTTGAGTGTGCGGGCCTTGGACCGGCGTTCTAGGCTGGCCGGATCGGCGGGTGCGCCGGCGAGCGGATGGGTCGCTCTGTGGTGATCGGTACGCAGTCGTCGGGCTACTCGTGCGAGCGCCTTACTACCTGGGGGCACCGCGATGTGGAAGTGCGAGATCTTCACGGGGTCGAGGTCGCCGCCCCACACGACGGTGCCCTCGCAGTCGACGAGGATGTCGCGTACCACCAGCTCCTGGTACGGCCACAGCGACTCGGCTCCCCTGAGCGGGTATGCGGCCGGGTGCACGGCAATGGCGGTCCCGGACAGGCGGTTGGACTCGAAGTCCGCGCCGACGGTGCGGTCGCTGGTGTAGGCGGTGAGACCGCCCCCTTCGGCGGTGTCCACCGCGGCGATCTCGTAGTGCCAGCGCCGCGCGACGTGAAGCAGCACCACGGCCGCGTCGCCGGTCCGCAGGGCGACGGTGGCGCGTGACCCCTCGACCGCGCGAGTGGAGATCTT
Source organism: Nonomuraea sp. NPDC049421 (assembly GCF_040677005.1). Taxonomy (NCBI): domain Bacteria; kingdom Bacillati; phylum Actinomycetota; class Actinomycetes; order Streptosporangiales; family Streptosporangiaceae; genus Nonomuraea; species Nonomuraea sp. NPDC049421. The sequence goes on along the minus strand of NZ_JBFAQA010000004.1, from coordinate 344,465 downwards.
GCCGGGGTCGATGGGCCAGCCGTTGGCGGATGCGTCACCCTTCCATTCCCACGGATCGGCCGAGGCCGCGGCGGCAGGCATCAGGCCGGGGGCGAGAGTGAGGGCTCCGGTGCCGGCGGCGACGGCGATGAAGCGGCGTCGTGTGATCACTGCGGGACCCCTCATTCCGGGCTGTCGCTGACGGAGGAGACGCCGGGATCTCCGCCCTGCCGCCACACGTTGCGGTCCAGGCCCCATCCCGGTTGGAACTCGAACTCGTGGATCTGGTTGAGCGACCAGTTGGCCGGAAGGGGGTAGCCGAGATTTCCGGAGAACCCCCACGACATTCCGGAGACGAACGACCACTTGGCGCCGACCTCGCGTGACACCCGGGCGGCGACGTTACGGGAGCCGTACACCCCGAAGGTGTACTTGTCGCCTCGCGCGGAGAGAATGTCCCGGACGCCACGGAAATACGGGATGATGTTGCTGTCGATCTCCACGTCAAGGGCGTCGTAGTCGACGGCGAAGTAAATGCAGGTGCCGTGCCCCATGCCGAATTCGGTGGCCTTGTCGTGGGCTGTTCGGCCCTGCTCCCAGCCTTTGTCGTAGGTGAAGTTCGCCAGTTGCGTGCCGTTGTACTGGAAAATCGGGAAGACGCGCAGGCCGGCCGCGAAGATGTTCTGCAGCTCGCCGGGTTTCAGCGCCTTGCCGAGGTAATACGGGTCGTCCGGCGGCAGGTGTTCGTCGAGGTAACGGCCGACGATCTGATAACCGCTCTCCTTCAGCGCGCGTGCCCGGGCCGGGGTGATCTCGGTGATGCAGTCGCATCCCGTGGCCGGCCGCTGGGAGTCGCCGGTCGACACGAGGAGCTGCGCCCATGTCGCGTAGTCGTTGGCGCCGGTCACCGGAAGCTGGGAGAACTGCTGGAAGGTGCGTAACCAGGAGGTGTGGGTGCCGGTCTGCGCGTCGGTGGCGATGTCCCCGGGTAAGTAGTCGATCTCCTGAGAGCCGCTGTAGGTGGGGGAGTTGAAATAGCAGGCGGCGCGGAAGAGGTAGCGTAAGTCGCCGGTGAGGGTTCCCGCGCCCCGCGATCGGAGACCTGCCTGGGTGCCCGGGCCGAAGTTCCCGTTGATGTCCGCCGGCGCGATCCCCAGCTCGTACTGGATGGCCATCATGAGGCCCTTTTGCACTTCGCGCGAATAGATGCCGTCGCACGGGACGAGGTTGATCGCCGGGATGGCCCGCTCGTACACGTAGCGGTGGTTCAACCGCCGCTGGATGGACTGAATGGTCGAGTCCCCGCCGGGCACCAGCCGGAACTGGTCCATCGTCAGCAACGCCTTGGAGATGCGCGCCCACAGTTCCCCGTTGATGCGGGCGCCGGACAGGCCCATGTCGTCGATGAGTTGCTGGAGGGAGTCCACGGATGTGGAGTTCCACACGTAAGGGGTGCCGGACGCCCAATATCCCTTGCACCACAGGGCGAAGTTGTAGATGCAGATGATGTTGAGATTCGTCTCCGTGTCCGGGCGATGGCCGCGGTGCTGCACGGCCGCGAACGTACCTGGCCCGAAGTTCTGGACCGTGGGGGAGATGCCCAGTTCGTACTGGAGCGCTTGGGTGAGCGACAGGACGGTGGCCCAACCCGTGCGACCGCTCTCCCGGCACCGGATGTAGCCCTCGGCACGGCCGTCGTAGGTGGCGTTCACCCACTTCTGCGCCGCCAGCACGTTCGGGTCGACGGCCAGTGGCCCGTCCCAGGGGACGGCGGGATCGACGGAGGACCCGTTCATCGCGTACGGGGAGAGGTTGCCGGGGCACTCGGTGTCGTACGCCGCGGAGTGCGGCAGGATGTGCCTGCCCGCCCGCCGGTCCTCGGGCACCTCGTTGCGGAGGTGCGCGATGAGATTCCTGATCGACCGGAGCATGTCCTCCGTCGGCTGATCCCATTCCCTGAGCAGCCCGCAGATCGAGTAGAAGGCCGTGTTGCTGCCGCGCATCCGGCCGTCGACTTCGACCCAGGTGCCGCCGTTGGCTTCGCCCCGCTCGTAACCCCTGGCTTCATAGATAGTGCCATGAGGGCAGACCATGAAATTGTAGTAAATGTCGGTATAGCCCTCTTCCAAGGTGCTCTCAAAAGTGGCTGCGACGTCCGCCTTGCAATCCTCTTCGTTGTCGGGGCTGAACGTGAACCGGCCCCGATGATGGAGGAAGACGCCTCCCGTCCACGGCTCCCAGTTGCCGGAGGAAGGGAGCGGGTCCCTGGCGGCCAAGCCCCTATGTTCCTCCGACGCGTATGGAGCCCAGGTGCTACGCGGCTGGATGGTGACGGACATTCTCCGAGATCCTCTCTTTTCACCGAGCGGGGATCAGGACAGCGGTGCAGATGTGGATGCGGGCCGAGGGCGACGGCTCGTCCTCGGCCCGGTGTGCGTCCGGTCAGCAGCCGCTGCCCCAGCGGTGCGCGGAGATGTTGTCGTTCAGGGTTTCCCCTTGGCCCGCTCGGCCGTCCCAGGGGTAATAGATGCCCGTCAGGTTGTTGAGGTACAGGCCGTTGGGCAGGCAGGCTCGGGTGCCGTCCCAGCCGCCGGCGTCGTCGCCGTCATCCCAGTACAGGATGACGTCCTCATAAGGGCCGGGCCAGCCGCGGTTCTCCAAGGAGCTCGCCTCGTTGCGCATTTCTCCCCAGAAGCACGAACTCCAATCCGGAGCGTCATCCGTCCAGCTGCACAACTCGCCGCCCCGGTCGATGTGTTTCCACGCGTACAGATAGCCGTCCGGAGCGCGTGCCGCGGATGCGGCGGAGGAGTCCTCGAGCGGGACCGGTTCGGCGTGGGCGGTGCCGGACACGTTCAGCAGGACCAGGGCGGTCAGGCCCAGGAACGCGATGACGGATCTGATTCTGTGCACGTTTCCGCTGTCTCCTGTCGGTGGTTGGTGCGGAGAGGTTCGAGGAGGGGTCAGCCACGCTCGACGATCGAGCGGGCACGCGGGAGAGCGGCCCGCTCCAACCGCCGCCTGGTTTTGTATTCGGACGTGTACTCGGCGGCGAGAAGGTCGCGCTGCCGCTTCTCCAGCCGGTGGATCGTGCCGGACAGGCCGCTGCTCTTCGCGCATTCGGCCTCGGCCACCGCGGTGCGGATCTCCTTCTTCCGCGTGGCGGCGCCGGACGGCTTGCCCCATGCTCTGCGGCTTTCCCCGGGAGTCGCGTACCGGAAGCCCCGCTTCCTCATGCACGCGGCCCAGTCCTTCACCGATGCCTGGAATTCCTCCTCAGCGAGAACCTTGCCGCGGACTGTGTCGCTGAGCGCGTCGGTGATGGTGCCGGCGCGGAACCAGCCTTCCAGATCTCCGTACAACTGTTTCTGCGCGCGGGCCGTGCAGCCCTCGGTGTAGCGGGTGAGTGTCATGCCGTTGGGGAGCGTGACCTGCAGTTTCTGTCCCTCGCGTCTGCCGTGCAGGGCGTCCGTCCCGCGCATCTGGTCCGCTGGGGACAGGCTCTCGAAGTACCGCCGGTTGGGATCGGACGCGCGCACCTCGTCGCGCCGCTGCTGCATCTCGCCCCCGTAACCGTGCTCGCGTGCCCAGGCCGCGTCGTCCACGACGTAGGGAAATTCGCGGTCCTCCGGAATCGGCCGCCGGGGCACGACCCAGATGCGGAAGCCCTGTGCGCGCATGCAGGACTGGGTGAGCAGTTGCTCCGCTTCGTACAGCACGTCTTGTTCGTGATCCGTGAGCGGCCGGCCCGTATCGGCGACCGGAGGCCGTTCCACGTCCGACAGAGCCGGCGCACAGGCCCCCAGCAGAGCCGTGGTCACCATGACGCAGGTCAGCTCTCGGAAGTTGTGGCGCGGCCGTACCGACACGCGATTCCCCCTTTCGCTGGCGCTTCGCTCTGTAGCTGGCCATAGCTTCACCTATGCATATCGGCGGAACAAGAACATTGCACGCGAGTGAAAAGGCGCTGGTCAGGAGCCGATAAGACGTGGAAAAAAGATCGACCTGCAGTAACATACGGAGAGCTGCCCGATTCGGTCACTTCTGACTACGGAGAGTCAATGGGGACGTTGCGGGTCCACTTCACGATGGATGATCTGGCCCGAACCACGGTCGCCGGCACCGCTGATCCGACGTGGGAAATACTGCTCAGCCGGTTTCGCCTGAACGACGTGGACAAAGCTCCGGCTTTTCAGCCGTGGATGCGCCGTCTGCGTAAAGAACCGCTTCAGCGGGCGAACATGCGGGCGGGCGCCCGGCTTCTTGCCACGCTGGCGCCCATGGGGCCCTACTTTCCCGACTTCCTGACCCCCGCCGCGGCCCGCCACAGCCTGGAGGCGGGGCTGGAGGAGATCCGTTCCACTCCCCGCCACCGATTACGGAGCGAGCTTCAGCGGCTGGCGCGACACGTCTCCCTCCCCAGCTGGGTACGTCCCTTGGCCGACGGCGAGGTGTCGGCCCTCACCCGGCTCACCGACGCCCTGCGCGCCTACCACCAGGCGGCCATCGCGTCGCACGACGACCTCATCCAGCCTGCGGTCGCCGCCGACCGCGCCAAGCACGTCGCCCGCTTCCTCGACAACGGCGTCGAAGGGCTGCTGGCCAGCATGTCGCCCACCATGCGCTGGCGGTCACCCATCCTCGAGGTCGACTACGACATCGACCAGGACCTGCATCTGGGTGGCCAGGGCCTGCTCCTGGTGCCCTCCTTCTTCTGCAGAAGAGTCCCGATCTCGCTGGCGGATCCCCGTTTGCCACCTGTGCTCGTCTACCCGATCAACCCGACCTGGGAGTTGTACGCCAAGGAAGACCCCGGTCGCAGGGCACTCGAGACGTTGATCGGCGGCACGCGCGCGGCCGTCCTGCGAGCCGTAGGCACCGGAGTGACCACCACGCAGCTCTCCCACCGGCTGGACATCTCGCTCGCCTCGGCCAGCCGGCACGCCACCGTACTGCGCGAGGCCGGATTGCTCACCACCGTCCGGCACGGCCCCACCGTGGTCCACAGCCGCACCGCACTGGGCGCCAGCCTGCTTGAACGCTGCTCCTGAGGTGTCTCCTTGACGGCCTATCCCCAGCCGTGGTCCTTCATGCAGGTCCTATAAACGTAGAGCACATAGTTGTAGGCCAGAATGGCGCCTGGATGCGGCCCTCGACGGATTCTTCGCCGAAGGCCGCCGAAGTGCAGCCGCGGTCACCACCAGGCGGTACAGGTCCATTGGTTATCAGGGATCGATGACGGTGACGTGGTGATGTAGTTGGAGAAACACGCACGGAAGTTGTCGTTGGCCCCGTCGCCCACCATGTGCGTCCATCCGACGCCCCCATCACACCGCACTGAGCGCTGAATGCGGTAGTACGTGTGCGTCACGCGCCAGCCGTTGGCGAGCTCATAGAACCGGCGCTGCACCCGCAGATGCGCCATTCCCTGAACGAGGCTGCAGTCGTCCCGCGTGATACGGCCCCAGAAAGCCCGGCAACCGGCGCCGGCTCGCAACTGGAGGGTGTATCTCCCCTCCGCTGGGTAAATCTCACGTGGCGTGGCGGTGGTCGCACAACCTTCCGCGTTCGGATCCTTGCCATTGCACGAACTGCCGGAGCACGCAAGCACCGCGGCTTCGCTGTCCGCCGTCGCGGGAGAGACTCCGGCTATGGTCGCAGCGGCGACCACAACGGCCATCGTCATGGTGAGGCGTTTCAGCATCCTTTTCCTTTCTCGGATCGGCTGCCTGAATTACCGCACGCCACCGGCGATCGACGCAAAGCCATTACGTCGTGCTGCAAAGGCGCTGGTGAGAACCGTCGGACCCGACCGAAGCGCTTCGAAGGTCAACGGCCACCGCTCGACGGGGAATGACACCCTTGCGTGAGCGGCGCTCGATCAACGGGTTGATGGCTGCTCGCGCATCTCGGTCGCGTCCGGAAGAGTCGCGACGAAGTGCTTCCAGCAGTCCGACTCCTGGGTGCCGATCTCGGCCTGGCAGCCCGGGCAGATGAGGTTGGGGCCGTCCAATCCAGACGGGCCACAACATCCGTCCCACCGCCGGGATTCGGGGTGCCGCTCTGCTCCCTTCAGATCCTCGGGGTGCAGGACGAAGTTGTGATTGTGACCCGTCGTATAGGTGCCTAGAGCGACGTAGGGTTTGCCCGGAAGGTCGCGGTCGGCGGGCGGAGTCTTCTGCTTCTCGAGCTCAGCAGTGAGGGCGTGGCCGCACTGGGCGCAGACGATGATCGACACGCTCCCATTGTGCGTGGTGCCGTCACGGTCTTCCTGCCCATGCGTGATCTTCACGTGTGAGCATCTCAGCCGGACCTCATCAGCGCGGCCGGTCCTGCCACCGTGGTGAGGCTCCGACAACCCCTCACCCAACGGTCATCCGTTTCCGGCTATGTCACGCTTTCAGCACCGGCGGCGTACGGACATGGCAGGGGCGAGCCCAACGGGAACGAGACGCCGCTCAAGATGCCGTTCGGCTATGACCTGGATGTCCCCTGACGCCGTCCTCCTCGGCCGGCTCGTTCGGCCGGGGCCGGGTGATTCTTATGTTCCGCTCACATCTACAAGCCTAGAGTACTAGGAACATAGATAAATGGAGAAAGTCGGGGACGGCTGATCGGAGGACATGGCGTGACTTCCGTCATGCAAGCCCAGGGTCTGGGCAGGAGATACGGCAGGCGCTGGGCGTTGCGCGAGTGCACGCTCGACATCCCCGCCGGCCACGTCGCCGGCCTGGTCGGCCCCAACGGGGCCGGTAAGTCCACGCTGCTGAAGCTGGCCTGTGGCCAGCTCGAGCCGACGGCGGGCGGGATCACGGTGCTCGGCGGGCGGCCCGCGGGCACGCCCGCGCAACTGGCCAGGGTCGGGTTCGTCGCTCAGGACACTCCCGTGTACGCGGGGCTGACCGTCGCCGATCATCTGCGGCTGGGCGCGCGGCTCAATCCGCGCTGGGACGCGGCCATGGCGCGTGAGCGCATCGCGCGGCTCGGGCTCGACCTCGCGCATCGCGCGGGCAGGCTGTCGGGCGGCCAGCGTGCCCAGCTCGCCCTCACCCTGGGCCTGGCCAAGCGGCCCGAGCTGCTGATCCTGGACGAACCGGTCGCCTCGCTCGACCCGCTGGCCCGCCGGGAGTTCCTGCAGCACCTCATGGAGGCCGTCGCCGAGCACGAGGTCAGCGTCGTGCTCTCCTCGCACCTGGTCTCCGACCTGGAACGCACCTGCGACTACCTGATCGTGCTGGTGGACTCGCGCGTGCAGGTCGCCGGGGAGGTGGACACGCTGCTGGCCACCCACCACCGGCTCACCGGCCCGCGCCGCGACCCCGGCCGGTTACCCGCAGGACAGCACGTCGTCTCGGCGCGCCACACCGAGCGGCAGAGCACGTACGTGATCCGCACCGCCACTCCGGTCCACGACCCCGCATGGACGGTCAGCCGGCTCAGCATGGAAGACCTCGTCCTGGCGTACATGGACAAAAGCACCGCAGAGCACCCGCACGTCGCCCTGGAGGTGCAGCGATGATCTGGCTGACCTGGCGTCAGTTGCGCGGCCCGGCCGCGATGATGGCCGCCCTGCTCGTCGTCCTCGCCGCCGCCCTGGCCGTGACCGGCCCGGGCCTGGCCTCCGAGTACGCCGCCGGCATCGCCGCCTGCACCCAGGACGACACCTGCGGCCGCTTCTACGACCGCTTCTTCGACACCTACGACATGCCCTTCATGGCGGTCAGCCTCATCGCGCTGCTCCTGCCCGCCGTCGTCGGGCTGTTCTGGGGCGCCCCGATGATCAGCCGCGAGCTGGAGACCGGCACGCACCTGCTGGTGTGGAACCAGAGCATCACCCGCAGCCGCTGGCTGGCCGTCAAGCTCGGCTTCACGGGGCTGGTGGCGATGGCCGCCGCCGGCCTGTGCGGGCTCGCGGTGACCTGGTGGTCCGGCCCTCTGGACAAGTCGGCCACGGACGAGCTGGCGCTGATGGCGCCGCTGGTGTTCGGGGCGCGGGGGATCGCGCCGATGGGGTACGCGGCGTTCGCCTTCGTCCTGGGCGTGACCGTGGGCATGCTGGTACGCCGCACCCTGCCCGCCATGGCGCTCACCCTGGCGATCTTCGCCGCGCTCCAGCTCGCCATGCCCCTGCTGGTACGGCCCCACCTGATGCCCCCGGTCACGGGCACGTTCGAGCTCAGCCAGGCCAATGTGGACGGAGTCGGGATAAATCGCGATAAAGGCGGACAAGTCGATATAAGCCTGAACGCGGCCGTGCCAGGACATGCCGGCGCCTGGGTCATGTCCAGCGTGCTCGTCGATCCGTCCGGACATACGATCACCGGCGCCCAGTCCGGCATGGGGGCCGTCAAGGTCTCGACCACGTCCGGACCCTGCGCGCCCTCCGGAGCACCGGCCCTGGACACGTGCATGGCCGAGGTCAACCGGCTCGGCTACCGGCAGCAGGCGACCTACCATCCCCTGGAGCGCTTCTGGCCGTTCCAGTGGATGGAAACCGGCATCTACGCCCTGCTCACCCTCGTCCTGACCTGGACGTCCTTCTGGTGGATCCGCAGGCGTGCGTCATGACCGGGAGGATGGCGACGGCCGTCGTGGCCGTCCTGCTGGCGGCGGGCTGCTCGGCCCCCGCGCCGCCGCGCAGCCAGGCAAGCAAGGCGTCCGGTGCGGTCTGCTCCGCCCCGAAGGGGCCGCCCGCCGCGCAGACCCCCACCACGATCGACGTCGTCGAGCAGGCCTACTTCTGCATACTCGGCACCTACTACAGCGGCCCCACCCTGGACGCCCGCACGCTGCTCACCGCCGCATTCGCCGCCCTGACCCAGGAGCTGAACCGCAACGGCAAGGACGTACCCGAAGCCGTCATGCCGCCGCTGACCGGCGACCGCGCCACCGACTGGACCGCGTTCGAGACCACCTTCCGCAAGGTCACCGACCAGGTGCCGGACCTGCGGGAGAAGCTGGCGATCGTCACCTTGGAGGCCGTCGTGGCCGCGCTCGGCGACAACCACGCCCGCTGGGCGCACGGCGACGCACGGCCGCCCGGCTATTACGACGGCGACGGCTACGGCCTGGGCCTCGAAGCGAACGCCCGCAACTCGGACGTCGCCCTTCCGCCGCTGTTCGTCACCGCCGTGCAGGGCGGCGCGGCGCGGGCCGCCGGGCTCCGGCCCGGCGACGTCATCGAGGAGATCAACAGCTCCGCGCCCTTCGTCGGCGGAAAGGCCAGTCCGGCGATCGAGGAGCTGTATCCGCGGTATCCGGAGGCACGGCCCGTACAGCTGCGGCTGCTGCGCAAGAACCGTCGCTGGAGCGTGACGCTCAAGCCCGGCCTGTTCCAGCGGGACCTGGGCACGCTTCAGGTGGTGCAGTCGAAGCTGCTGGACGACATCGCCTATGTCCGGATGCGCGGCTTCGCGCCCGACTCCGCGGACCGGGTCCTGCGGGCGATCACCCGGCTGCGCGAAGGCCGGACGCTGTCAGGCGTCGTGCTGGACCTGCGCGGCAACGGCGGCGGCAGCCCCCTGGAGGCGACCAGGCTGGTGAGTGCGTTCGTCCATGGCAAGGCCACCGCCTACCAGTGCACGGTGGCCGGTAGGTGCGAGACCTCCCGGACCGACGACACCGTCGAGCTGGTCGGCCTCCCGCTGGCCGTGCTCACCGACCGCGCCTGCGCCTCGGCGTGCGAGCACTTCAGCTCCGCGATCAAGGACCTGCGGGCCGGCCTGCTGATCGGCACCAGGACGGCCGGCGTCATCTCGGGGCCCGCGCAGTCGTACCTGCTGAGCAACAACACCCTGCTGAGCTTCCCCACCAGGCACCACCTGGGGCCGAACCGCGAGGTGATCGACCGCATCGGCGTGCCCCCCGACCACCACGTCCCCCTGACCCCGCAGGACGCCGCTGCGGGCCGGGACCCCGCCCTCGACAAGGCCCTGACCCTGCTGCGCAAGTGAACGGACCTTCCCATGAGACCTCTCCTGGCCGTCGCCGCGGGACTGGCCGTCCTCACCGCCTGCTCCCCGCCCGCCCCGCCCCGCTCCGCCGCACCCTCGCCCGCCCCGACAGGCCCCGCCACCCTGCCCGCCCCGACGGGCCCCCACCCGGTCGGCACCACCGCACTCCACCTCAAGGACACCTCCCGCCCCGACCCCTGGAATCTCGACGCGAACGCCAGGGAACTCAAGGTCACGCTGTGGTACCCGGCCGCGCGCAAGAGCGGCCCGCCGGCGCCTTACATGACGCAGAAGGAAGCGGAGCTCCTGCTGGCCGGAAAGCGGATCGCGGGCGTCCCGGCCAACACCCTGAGCAGCACACGAACGCACGCCGTCAAGGACGCTCGACCCACCGGACGCAAGTTCCCGCTGGTGGTGCTCTCGCCCGGCTTCACCAACCCCGTCAGCACGCTCACCTCCCTCGCCGAGGACCTGGCCGGCAGGGGGTACGTGGTGGCCGGCATCGACCACCCCTACGAGAGCCACGCCACGACCCTGGCCGACGGGCGCATCGCCGAATGCCTCGCCTGCGACAGCGACAACGACCCGGGCTTCGGTACGGGTGCCGTCGCCGTCAGGGCGGCCGACGTCTCCTTCGTCCTCGACCACCTGCCCGCGAAGTGGGCAAAGATCGACCGCTCCAAGATCGCCATGGTGGGCCAGTCGCTGGGCGGGGCGAGCGCCCTGGCGGCCATGGTCGAGGACCCCCGGGTACGGGCCGGCATCGACATGGACGGCACCACCTACGCCCGCATCCCTCGAAGCGGGCTATCCCGCCCGTTCATGTTCCTGGGCTCGGCCCAGCATGTCCCCGGAGGCCCGGACACCTCGTGGGAGCGCGACTGGAAGCTGCTGACCGGCTGGAAACGCTGGATCGTCCTGACCGGCGCCGACCACCAGTCCTTCACCGACTCCCCGCTGCTGGCGAGCGCCCTCGGCCTCAAGCCGGCGTACGGCGCGCTGCCCGGGGCCCGTGCCGCCGAGCTGACCCGCACGTACGTGGCGGCCTTCCTGGACCAGCACCTGAAGTCCCAGTCCCAGCCTCTCCTGGACGAACCCCGCGACCCCGAGGCCAAGCTCTGCCCCACGGCCTGCGGCCAGTGACGGAAGGTGGCGGACGTCAGGTCGTCGCGAGGCGGCGGCTGATCGCTACGACCGCGGCGGTGAGATCGGGCAGGGACCGGTTCTCGTCCCGGCGCCAGTGGCGGACCTGCTCGGCGGTCAGGGCCGCGAGCAGCGTGTCGGCACGGATCTGAGGATCCGGGACGCCGGCGGCGGTGAGCAGGATCGCACAGTGCTGCTGCCACAACCGGTGCGAGCCCGTACGGAGCCGCGCCCCGGCGCTCGCGGTCTGGGACAGCGTCACGAGGTCGAGGTGGGCGTCGACGTAGGCGAGGTAGGCGGCGGCGAAGGCGGCGAGCCGGTCGGCGGGTGGCGCACCCGGGCCCAGCGGGGGCGGCCCGCTCAGCATCGCGGTCTGCAGTTCGGACTCGCGTTCGTCGAGGAGCGCCGCCGCGAGGCCGGACTTGTCGCCGAAGCGCCGGTAGAGCGTGCCCTTGCCGACACCGGCGGCCGCGGCGACGTCGTCCATGCTCACGGCGGCCACCCCAAGGGTGTCGAACAGCCGCTCCGCTGCGGCGAGCACCTTCATCCGGTTGCGAGCCGCGTCCGCCCGCTCCTGCGGCACCCCGCCGGACAACAGGGGCAGATCCCTCCGATGCGATGCGACGGCGTCGTTCATGGGTCCGACTGTAGTCCAGTTCAGAGCCCGGTGGTTGACGTAAGCGGACTCCAGTCCGTATATTCTCGGCCAACAAGCGGACTGCAGTCCGTATTCACTTCTGGAGGTAATCCCATGAGCAAGCTGCTGCACATCTCCGCCTCGCCGCGTGGCGAGGCGTCGGAGTCGCTGCGGATCGCACGGGTGTTCACGGAGGCGTACCAGGACTCCCACGCCGGCGATGAGGTCGAGCGCTGGGATCTGTGGGACGGCTCGCTGCCGGACTTCGCCGTCGGCGCCAGGGCGAAGATGACGGTGTTCGGCGGCAACGAGCCGCGGGGCGCCGAAGCCGAAGCCTGGGCGAGGGCGCGGCAGGCGTTCGAAAGGTTCGACTCCGCGGACCGGCTGCTGTTCAGCGTGCCGATGTGGAACGCGTCGGTGCCGTACGTGCTCAAGCAGTTCATCGACGTGGTCAGCCAGCCGGGCTGGATCTTCACGATCGACCCCGTGACCGGCTACGGCCATCAGCTCGCGGGACGCGGCAAGAGGGTCGCCGTGATCTACACGAGCGCGGTCTGGGGGCCGCGGCTCGGCCCGGAGTTCGGCGCCGACCATCAGTCGACGTTCTTCGGCGACTGGCTGCGCTGGACCGGCCTGACCGACATCCAGGAGGTACGGTTCCACCCCACCCTCACCGGCGACTGGGACGACGCGCGCTGCGCCGCCGATGCGCGAGCCAGAGACATCGCCAAGGTTTTCTGATCACTCAAGGGGCTCCTGACTGGGCGGAGACACCAGCGTCACCATGGGTTCCACTCTCAGTGACGATAAGAATACTGAGAGTGTACGGCTGGTTGTCCTCAGGTAACCGGCGTGAGCATCGCCGACGGAAGGCAGGACATGCAGACCCTGGAGCTGATGACCCGTAAGATCGACACCTGTTTCGGGCATCTCGACGTCGACGGCAACGGCACGGTCGACCGGGACGACCTGCTCGGACTCGGCTCGCGCCTGGTCGCCCAGTTCGGCGAGTCGCCGACCTCGCCGAAGGCGACCGCCATGGCCGCCGGGATGGTCCGGTTCTGGGAGGCGCTGTGCTCGGCCGCCGATGTCGACGGAGACGGACGGCTCACTCCTCAGGAGTACCGGACGGGCATGACGCGAGCGTTCGTCGAGGATCCCACCGGCTTCGACCGGGCGTTCCTGCCCATGGCCGAGGCGTTGTGCGGGCTCCTGGACACCGATGGAGACGGCACGGTGAGCCGTCCGGAGTTCGCCGCGTTTCACCAGGTCATGCGCACCTCCGTGGAGAACGCCGACCTGGCCTTCAGCAAGCTGGACACCGACTGCGGCGGCTCCCTGAGCGTGACCGAACTGCTGGCCGCCATGCGCGACTACTACAGCAACCCCGACGAGAGCGCCGACGCGCTCGGCCACTGGCTGTTCGGGAGGGTTTAGGGCGTGCTGCGCAGCTACCGGTCGCTGGTCGGGGGCCGCCCGGCGGACGGCGTCGGATGGGTGCATTGGGTACGGGTCGGCGACATGCTCGAGGCGCCGTACGACATGGCGGCGCTGAAAGCGACGCTGGACACCGGCGAGGCCGGCCCCGACGCGCTCACCCACCCGTCCCTGGTCGGCAGGGTCGCCTTGAGCGGCCCCGGCCAGCGGCGGCAGGCTCTGGCTGCCGCCCGCGCGCATCAGCCGGCCTGGGGCAGGCTCCCGCCGGCCGGGCGCGTGGGCCTCGTGACCGCCTTTCACCAGGTGCTGCGCGCCCGGCAGGATGAGCTGCTGGACCTTCTGGTCGCGGAGGGCCATCCGGTACGCGTCGCGCGGATGGAGATCGCCACCATGCTGGCGGCGGTGCACCCCGCAACGGTCACCGTCGCGGCCGGGTTGATGAGCTGCGACCACCGGGTCAACGGGCGCAGGGTCGAGCTGGTACGCAAGCCGGACGGCGTGGTCGGCCTGATCCCGGCCCGCAACGCCGCCGCCGCGACCCTGGTGTTCTCCGCGGTGATGACCTTGGCGGCGGGCAACGCGGTCGTGGTCGATCTGCCGCCCAGCGCGCCGCTCAGCGCGGCGTTCGTCTGCCATGAGCTGATCGCGCCCTTGCTGGCCGGCCATGACCGGGTGTTCAGCGCGTTGTGCGCTCCCGTGCGGGAGGTGGTGCCGGAGTGGCTGGCCAGCCCGGACCTCGACGACATCTACTACTTCGGCCCGTCCGATCGGGGGCTGGAGCTGGCCGCGGAGTGCTTGCGGCACGGTAAGAAGCCGGTTCTGGAACTGTCGGCGAACGACACCGTGGTGGTGTGGCGGGACGCTCGCGTGGACCTGGCGATCACGGCCATGCTGGAGGCCTTCTACGCCTCCGGGCAGATCTGCCTGACCCCCAACCGCGCCGTGCTGCACCCCGAGATCGCCGACGAGGCGCTCAAAGGACTGCAGAGGGAGATCGAACGGCTGCCCGTGGGACGCCCGGAGCGTCCTGACGTCATCCTCGGCCCGGTGGTCCGGCGCGCGGAGTTCACCGAGGTCGTCGCGGAGGCGGTCGGTGCGGGCGCGACGCTGGTGACCGGCGGGGAGTTCGTCGACGTCCACGGAGTGCCGCGCGCGCGAGGGCCGTTCATCCGGCCCGCCCTGCTGAAGGTGGACGGACTGGAGCAGGCACGAACGCTGCGCGCGGCACGCGAGGAGACCTTCTGCCCCTTGCTGACCGCGGTGATCGCCGACCCTCCCATATCGCCGACGTGATCGCCTTCCTCAACGCCAACCGCTACGGGCTGCGCAACTCCCTGTGGGCCGCCGATCCCGCCGTCATCGCCGCCTTCGCGATGGAGGTGCGCAACGGGGGCACCTTGAAGGTCAACGACAGCCACCTCGGCCCCGTCCCGCTGCTGCCCGTCGACGGCGGCACCGGGCGCACCGGCGGTCCCGGCGGCGAGGCCAGCCTGCCGATGCTGCGTACCACTCATCTGCAAGGGATCAGCACCGCGATGGACGTGCCGGACGACCTGCTCTTCGACTACTCCGCCGCGGTGGCGGACGGTCCGCCCGTGGTGTGACGCGGCAGCCGGCTGTCACAGGCGACCCGGCCATCTCGTCCTGAAGGAGAGGTGCTCACCCCTGGGAGGCACACGCCTCCGGCTGTGGGCGGGCACCACGACTTCACGTACGGAAGGACCCTGGTCATGCGTATCGCAGTCTTCGGTGCCAACGGCCCCACCGGCCGGCTCCTCACCGGCCAGGCGCTCGCCGCCGGACACCTCGTCGCCGCGATCACCCGGCAGCCGCGCTCGTTTCCCCTGCGCCACGAACGGCTCGGCGTCATCGGCGCCGACGTGCTCGATCCCGAGGCCGTCGACGCCGCCGTGGCGGAGCGGGACATCACCACGGTCGACGACCCCACGTTCCTCCGGTGGTTCCGCCGCGAGGCGTTCGCCGAGAACTGACGGGTCACTCCCGGCGCTCGCGATGGGCGGCCAGGAGCGGAAGGAACACCTGGTCGGTGACGGCGACCAGGTCGGCGTCGGACGGCCGGACCCCGAAGACCACGAAGTCGTCCCGCAGCAGGCTCATCGGCAGCGTGATCACACGTCGCGGCCAGGGTCCTGGCGGGATCTGGCCGCGCTCGGCCGCGCGCTCCAGAACGGTGGACACGGCGTCCGACAGGGCCGAACCGGCGATGAGGTCACGCAGCCGCTGTTCCAGCCGCGGATCGTGCACCGTGTCCGCGATCAGTCCGGTGACCGTGTCGCGGCTGGTGCCGGCGAGGGTGGCCCGCGCCTGGCGCAACAGGGCCAGGACGTCGTCGCGCAGATCGCCGGTGTCGGAGACCGGCACGTTCGCGAACCGCCTCCCCAGCGTGTCGAGCACCAGCTCGGCCAGGCTGCTCCAGCGGCGGTACAGGACGGGTTTGCTGGTGCCGGCCCGGCTCGCGATGCCGCTCATCGTGGACTTCGCGTACCCCCGTTCGGCCAGCTCGTCGCGGACCGCGTCCATGATGGCGTCTTCGAGCGCGGCGCCCCGGCGGCGCGACATGGTCTCGGCGGTGGACGGGTCCGTCCTCGGTGTGTTCGGCATCACGGCTCCCCAAGAAACCTTGCGTTTCTTGATCGCCGAGCTTATCGTCTGGACAAGAAACCAAGGGTTTCTTATTTCGAGAGGTGACATCATGACGAGCTCCACCGCTCAGACCGCCCCCGCATACCCGATGCCCCGCTCGTGCCCGTTCGGCCCGCCGCCGCAGTACGAACACCTCAGGCGGGAGGCGCCGATCTCGCGGGTGACCCTGCAGGACGGCACGCAGGCGTGGCTGATCACCGGGCACGCACTCGCGCGGGCGTTCCTGGCCAGCGACAAGATCAGCTCCAACCGCGCGAACCCCGGTTTCCCGCAGCTGGTGCCCGGGGTGGCCTCGGTGCCGCTGAAGGGGACGATCGTGGCCATGGACCCGCCGGAGCACTCACGGCACCGGCGCATGGTCACCAACGAGTTCACGGTCAGGCGGGTCAAGCAGATGCGGCCCGAGATCCAGCGCATCACCGACCGGGCCATCGACGAGATGCTGGCGGGACCGCGGCCGGCCGATCTGGTGGAGTTCGTGTCGCTCCCGGTGCCCTCGCTGGTGATCTGCGAACTGCTGGGAGTGCCGTACGCCGACCGCGGCCGGTTCCAGAGCAGGACCACGATCATCCTCAGCCGCAACTCGACGAGCGAGCAGCGACGCGACACCGCCTTGTGGTTGCGCGGGTACATCAGCGACCTGGTCGCGGGGAAGGAGGCCAGCCCCGGCGACGACCTGCTGAGCCGGCTGATCGCGAAATATCGCGACATCGACGCCTATGACCGCGAAACCCTGACAGGGCTCGGTCTCCTGCTGCTGGTCGGAGGCCACGAGACCACCGCCAACATGATCTCGCTGAGCGTGGCCTCGCTGCTGGACGATCCCCGCCTCCTGGCCGGGTTGCGGGAGCGGCCCGAGCAGACCCCGCAACTGGTGGAAGAGCTGCTGCGCTTCCACTCCATCGTCGACAACGCCACCTCCCGGGTAGTCGTCGAGGACTTCGAACTGGACGGCATCGCCTTCCGCGCCGGCGACGGCGTCATCGTGGCGGCCGCGGCCGCCGGCCACGACCCGGACGTGTTCGCGCGGCCGGACCGGATCGACGTCGACCGCGGCGCCCGCCACCATCTGGCCTTCGGCTTCGGCATCCACCAGTGCCTCGGTCAGAACCTGGCCCGGCTGGAGCTGGAGATCGTGCTGAACACGCTGTTCGCCCGCGTACCGACCCTCGCACTGGCGGAGCCCGTGGAGCGCCTGCCGTTCAAGACCGACGCGCTCGTCTACGGCATCCACCGCCTGCCGGTGACCTGGTGACCGGCGACTCTCCGGCGACGCCCTCGCCATTTTCCGCTGCCGCAGGGTGTTGCTGCCTTTCCGAAAGCCACCCGGTCACGCGGCAGATGCCGGATTGACCCGAAGGACCATGGCGTCCATCGAACAAAGCAATGCTGATCCTGGCGACGAAGAGGAGGCTGATCATGGCGAGGCGCCCTGCCCGATCCGCTCGGAGGTGGAAGCAGTGACACAGGCGGATCGCGATGATTTCGTGACCTATGACGAGTTCAAAGGGCCGGACCTGGACCCCGCTCTGTGGAGGACGGTCAGCCTGCCGATCCCAACGGGCGGCGAGCATACCGCGCAGGATCCGAACACAGAGGTGGCCGTCGGCGGTGGTGTGGTACGGGTGAGGATCCCCCGCTTCTCGGTGTCGAGCGAAACGTTCCAGCCCGCCGACAGTGCCAAGTACTTCAAGCTCACGACGCGGCAGTTCGAGCTGCCGCCGGATCGCCCGGTCACGTTCGCTACCGACATGGCGGTCAAGAACATCGGCGGGGACCCTGGCGACTATCGGCTGGGCATGGCCGACTTCCAGGTCACCGACCTCAGGTCCGTGTTCAGCATCGCGGGGACCGCTACCCGCGTGTTCGCGATGCACGAGCACCTCATGGGAACGGACGATCCGTTCGTGCACGTGGTCGAGTCGCCGTATGAGGACTTCGACGAAGACTTCACCCGGCTGCGGGAGTGCGAGATCACATTCGATCGGGCCGGCTCGACCGTGGTCTGGCGGGTGGATGGTCACCAGGTGTACAAGATCTACGGCGCCGCCATCCCCGAGCGCATGGCCGTCGCGATCGGGATCTGGACGCAGCTGCCGATCCGGGACGGTCGCAGCCGTTCGCTCCGTGGGCAGGGCCTCGATGCACGCTGGGGCCGATTCCGGGTACGCGGGGCCGATGCCTGAGACACCTGCCTGGAATGGCCCGCGCATCGCGGTGCCGCCCAAGAAAGAGGTGACCTCGGCCAAGGTGCAGACAAACCTGTGGCAGCAGCCCGATCTGAACCGCCCCGAGTTGGCGCCGCCAATACCACCACCTGTGGCGATGGCTGCGCGACCGGCGCATCACACCGCCGGCTTACCAGAAGAGATGACCTGTCAGTCGAGTGGCCAATACGTCAGCTTCATTGGGTTGAGCATCAACCACACGTTCGTGACGCACTCATCACCGACGTCGAAGGTGATGAGGCCGTTTCGATGTCCTTCGTTTCGAATGAGGTAACCGAGACCGTCAGCTGTATCGCGTCGCTCAAGACGGAGGGCGGGCTGCTTGCGCAGCACTCCCATGAACCACCGGGCTACGTGATCCGACCCACGGATGACCTGAGGTGCGGCATTGACGAAGCCGCCGCCGTCTATTCGTAGTTCGACGTCTGGAGCCAGCAAGTGGAGCAGATCCTTGATGTCCCCGCCGACAGTCGCATCCCGGAATGCCCGAACGACGTCATCATGCTGGCGTGGAGAGACCTGTGCGCGTCTTCCTCGTCGAACGTGGCGGCGTGCGGACGTCGCCAATTGCCTTGTTGCTGCGGCTGAACGACCTACGACACCAGCGATCTCGTCGTACGGGACCCCGAACACATCATGCAGCACGAACGTCACTCGCTCTGCCGGGGTCATGGCCTCGAGGACCGTCAGCAAAGCCATGCTGACGGCATCATCGAGGGTGACCCGTTCGAGCGGATCAGCGGCGAACTGACTGGAATCCGGTGGCGCCTTCGCGGTGCCTGCGAAAAGGTCAGCTGGAACCGGCTCCGGCAGCCATTGCCCGACGTACGTCTCCCGCCGTGCGCGCGCGGAACCCAGCAGATCGAGTGAGATGCGGCTCGCAACTCGCATCAGCCATGCCGCAGGTGCGGCGATCTCGTCGCGCTCCTCGGGTTCGAGGCGGTACCACCTCGCATATGTCTCCTGCACGACGTCCTCGGCGTCGGCCAAAGTGCCCATCATGCGAAACGCCAGCGACAGCAGACGATGTCGCTCCGCCATGACCGAGCCGAGAGCCCGTGATTCATCACGGTCGGCTCCTCCGAACTCCGCTGGTTCGGCAGGAGTGTCCTCCGGCATGAGGCAACCTTTCCCATTGGAGCGCAGCACGCCTGACCTACGTGCCGGCGGTCAGACGTTCCCGCTTTCTTCATCATCGCATTCAGGCGGTGGGGATCCCTGCGATCGGGTACCGCACGCTGCCCGTCCGGTACGCGCCGCGCGGAACCATCGCATCGAGGGGCTCCTGTCCGTCCACGGTCACCACCTCACGATGGTCTCCGCGATGGGCCAGAGTGGCACGGAAGAGGTCGTCGTGGTAGAAGCGGTCGGGTCCAGCGATCTCGACCGCACTTCCCGGCTCCAGCGTCGTGACAGCCTCGGCGAGCAGATCGACGACTTCGTCCAGATCGACGGGCTGGATGAATGTCCTCGGAGCGAGCACCTTTCCGTCCGCGGTGTGCTGGTCGATGAGGACGGGAATGTAGCTGTGGAACTGAGTGGCCCGAATGATGGTGGCGGGGATCGAAGCGGATCGTACGGCCTTCTCCTGCGCCACTTTGCCGAGGTAGTAGCCGACCTCAGATGCGTCCCCTTCTCCGACGCCGACGATGGAGAGCACGATGTGATGACGCACACCCGCCCGTTTGCCCTCCGCGGTCAGGTTGTCGATCGTTCCCTCGAAGAACGAGATCGCCCCCTCCGCATCGAAGCGGGGGGTGTTGAGGACGTTCACGATGGTGTCGACTCCGACCAGAGCCTCGGCGAGCCCCTTGCCAGAGATCACATCGATTCCGTCCTCAAGCCCTCCTGGGACCACCTCGATGCCCTTGGCCTCCAGGTCGTCGGCGAGGCGGGACCCTACACGGCCGCGCCCACCAGCGATGAAAACCTTCATTTCCGCACTCCGTTCCGGGGCACTGGTCGCTGCCCTCACCAACATGACGACGCAGGCCGGACAAATGTGAGGTTGCCGAGCAGGGTGCTCAGGCGTCGCGCACGAGAAGGTTCTTCGCGGACGGGTTGGTCGGCATCAGGGCGCTGCGGAACCGTCTGCGCCAGTTGTCGGCCGTGCGGAGGGAGTGTTCGGACGGAAAGCCCTGCGCGGTTGACGGCGGTCAGCGCTCGTGCCGGCGCAGCAACCAGCGACGCGCCTCGTCCGCCCCCCAGACGATCAGCGGGAAGGGCGCGGCGAAGGCCAGCATGCCGGGCGTCAGAGCGGCGGTGCCCAGCAGCGCCTGGAACGGCGGGGTGTAGATCAGCACGGCGGCCAGCAGCAGCTCGAAGGCGATGCCCCACAGCAGCAGGGGGTTGGAGAGGACGCCGACCGAGCGAAGGGAGGCTCGGTCGGTCCGGGCCGCGAAGGCCGTGCCGATCTGGCCGGTGAGCATGCCGAAGAAGGTCATCGTGGTGGCCTGGAGGTAGGCGTGGTGGAGAGGGCTGCCAGGACCGGTGGGCGCACCTGGACGCCACCCGGCCTGCAACAGCACGAAGAAGAACCCGCTCATGGACAGGACAGCGCAGATCACGCCGAGGAACAGCCACGCTCGCAGCAGCATCGACGCACGGATGACGTTTTCTGAGCGTCTGCGCGGCGGGCGCCGCATGAGTCCGGGCTCGGCCGGCTCGCGGCCGAGCGCCAACGCGGGCAGCGTTTCCGTGCCCACGTCGAAGGCCAGGAGCTGTAGCACTGTGAGCGGCAAGGGCACGGCGCCTCCGGCGAGAGCGAACACCAGGAGCGGGACGATCTCGGGCGTGGTGTGGGCGAAGATGTAGCAGATGAATTTGCGGATGTTGTCGTAGGCCTGGCGGCCCGACCGGACCGCGGCGACGATGGTGGCGAAATTGTCGTCGGTCAGCACCATTGTGGCGGCCTCCCTCGCCACGTCGGTGCCCGTGCGGCCCATCGCCACGCCGATGTCCGCCCGGCGGAGCGCCGGAGCGTCGTTGACCCCGTCGCCGGTCATCGCCACCACGTGTCCCTCGGCGCGCAAGGCGTCGGTGATGCGTAGTTTGGCCTCGGGTGAGCTGCGCGCGAAGACGACCTGGCGGTGCTCCCGCAGCAACGCGTCCAGCTCGTCCTCGCTCATGCGGTCGAGCCGCTCACCGGAGACGACGACGGGATCGTCGCCGACGATCCCCACCTGCCGGGCGATCGCCGCCGCGGTCAGGGCATGGTCACCGGTGACCACGATGACGCGTATCCCGGCCGCGTGGCAGTGCGCCACCGCCTCGGCGACCTCCGGGCGCGGCGGATCGTGCATCGCCACCAGGCCGAGCAGCGTCAGGTCGCGTTCGACGTCCTCACGGCGTCGAGGCGCGGGTTCGTGAGCGCCGAGAGGGCGGGTGGCGACGGCGAGCACCCGCAGGCCCTGCCGGGCTTGCTGATCGACGACCCGCTCGACGTCGCGCCGCCGCTCAGAGGAGAGAGGCAGTGTCCGGCCGCCTTCCATGACGGCCTCGCACAGCGGCAGGACCGCCTCGGGGGCTCCCTTGGTGTCCACCCACACCCCGCCGTCGCGGTCATCGACGGTCGACATCCGCTTCAGCACGGGGTCGAAATGGAACTGGCGCAACCGCGTGCCCTTCCGGCGGGTGTACCCGGCGGGGGTCAGCAGTTCCGCCGCCCCGAGCATCGCGACCTCGGTCGGGTCCCCGTGCAGGGTGCCGCGATCGTCACGCTGGACGTTGTTGCAGGCCGAGATGACGGCGGTCAGGTCGCCGAGGGCTCTGTCGCCGGTCCGCGCGTCCCCGGCGTTCTCGGGGTCGTAGGTCCCGGCCGTGGTCCAGACCGTCGTGACCCGCATGCGGTTCTCCGTGAGCGTTCCCGTCTTGTCGGTGCAGATCACGCTCGTCGAACCCAGCGTCTCCACCGCGCTCAGCCGCTTCACCACCGCCCCCCGCCGTACGAGGCCCCGTACACCGAGGGCCAGCGCCAGCGTGATGACCGGCAACAGTCCCTCGGGCACGTTCCCCACGAGCAGACCCACCGCGAACACCACCGCGTCCGGCAGCGGCAGGTGGGCGCCGAAGGTCGCCAGCGGGATGAACGCCGCTCCTGTGGCCACCGCGATCACCGCGATGAGCCACGCCACTTTGCGGACCTGACGCTCGAGCGGGCTCTCCTCGCGCTCCACACGTTCCGACAACGCCGCGATCCGCCCGAGCTCGGTACGCATCCCGCTGGCGAAGATCACCCCACATGCCTGGCCCTCGGTGCACATCGTGCCCGAGAACACCAGGTCACGAGCCTGCAGCAGGGGCACCTGCGTGTCCACCGACTCCGCGGAGCGGAACACCGGCACGGCCTCGCCGGTGAGCATCGACAGATCCACCTCGATGCCGCCGTCGATGAGCCGGGCGTCGGCGGAGATGCGGTCGCCCTCCTCCAGCAGGAGCACGTCCCCAGGAACCAGTCCGGAGGCCGGTATCGTCTGCGGTCGCCCGTCCCGCAGGACTCTGGCCTGGACCGGAAGGTACGCGGCCAGTGCCTCGACCGCACGTTCGGCCTGGATCTCCTGTGCGAAGGCGAAGGCGGCGTTGATCAGGATCACGATCACGATCGCCACGGCCACCGTCGTGATCCCCGCCGTCCCGGCCAGCGCAGCGGCCACCCACAGCAGCAGCGCCAGCGGGTGCGTGAACTGCCGGGCCAGCTCACGCGGCCAGCGCCGGCCGCCACGGCGGCGCAGCTCGTTCGGGCCGTAGTGGATCAGGCGCCGGGCCGCCTCGCGTGAGGACAGCCCTGAACGGCTGCTGCGCAGGTCACGCAGCAGTAGATCCAACCGTTCGGTCGGATCGACCTGTTGTGCCGAAGGCGGCTCCTCTGCCTGGCTCATCCGTCGCCCCAGTGTCGCGCGGCCGGTGCCCTGGCGTTCTCCCGATGACGGGCCGGGCGAGGTCGGCTGATCGTCGGGTGACACCTCACAGGGATGAGTGCCCGCAGGTAAGAGGGCGAAGACCTTCGTCGCGCCAAGAAGCGGCAGTGGATGGCGAAGGCTCTGCCCTGGGAGATCGGCTTCCGGCAGCCGAGGCTGAACGTGAAGACACCTGGAGGGACCAGCGACATGGATCGCATCGTGCTCGGCTCCCGAGGGCTGAGCGCGCTGCCGCGGGCGGTGGTCGGCTCGGTGGCGGGGTAACTCGCCGCCCACGCCGCGTGCCCCCTGACCGTCGTACGCGGCCCCGGCCCGCTGCCGAAGGCCACGCGACCAGGCCCGAACGTCCTGGCCGACAACGAGCCGGCCACCCTCGTCGTCGTCGGCCGGCCGCGAGGGGTGCCGTTCGGGGCGGCGAGCTCCCTCCCGCAGCATGCGCCGTGTCCCGTCGCGGTCGTGCCGTGAACTTCTGAGCAGGCCGTACGGCTCAGTGCCCCGCTCGTCGCTTTTCAGCGAGCTTCGTGGGCGCCCCCAGGAGGAGGTACCACGGCCACCGGGCACACCGCATGGTGGAGCACGCCATGACTGACCGAGCCCAGCATCGCGGTGGTGAACCCGCCCAGCCCGCGCGAGCCCACCACGACGAGGTCGGCCGTGGAGGAGGCGTTCCGCAGGACGGCCACGGGATGGTCGCAGACCTGATCGTCGAGGATCCGCACGTCAGGGTTTCCTTCCCGCCACGGCACGACCTGCTCGGCGGCCGCGCGCGCGTTCTGCTCGAAGCCCTCGCTGAGCACCCTGTAGGCGGTGGCGTACGAGGACAGGATCGGCGGCCGCCAGGCGTAGAGCACGAGGAGCTCCGCTTCCTGGGCGCGTGCCTGCGCCAGGGCGTACTCCATGGCAGCCTGGGACTGCCCTCCGTCGTAGCCGACCACGATTCTGCCGTGCCGCACCGTGGCGGCCTCGCGGACGACGACGACCGGGCTCGCGGCGTGCCCGGCCAGCGCGAGGCTGGTGGAGCCGAGCACCATTCCGGCGAAGCCGCCCAGCCCTCTGCTGCCCAGCACCAAGCTGTCGGCTCCCGCCGACTCCGTCACCAGGTCCTCCATCACCGGGCCCGCGAGGATCTCCGTGCCGACCTCCACGCCCGGAGCCAGGCCGCGGGCCCGGTCCGCCGCCGATTCCAGCATCCCGGCACAGTACTCGGCCGTCCCCGCGTCGCGGGCCCATTGCTCACACACGTGCACCAGGCGCAGCGCCAGCGAGCGTCTGCGGGCGTCAGCCGCGGCCCACTCGACCGCCGCCATCGAGGGCGGGGAGCCGTCCACGCCCGCCACGATCCGTCCAGTCATCTCTTTCGTCTCCCCTCAGCCCTTCACCTACCGCCGCCCGGCTTGCCGCTCATCCGGGCGGCAGTCGTGGGTTCAGCACCTCGGCGGGGGTCATCGCGACCGGGCACCAGGCTTGGAGCAGCGCGGTCTGGGCGACCGGGCCGAGCAGCAGGCAGGCGGGAGCTCCGTTCCCCCGATTGCCGACGACGAGGAGCCTGGCGTCCTTCGACGAGTCGACCAGGACCCGCTGGGGGCGTTCGGTCACGAACTCGGTGAATACCGTCACCTCGGGGCGTCTGGCGGCCAGGTGGGAGACGACCTCCCTGAACCGGGCCTCCGCGCCCCTGCGCAGAGCGTTGGAGTCGACGAAGGGGAGCGGATCCGGCCAGGACGCCGACCCGCAGTCGGACCAGCAGCACAGGGCCGTCACGGTGCCGCCGCGCAACGCCGCCTCGTCCAGCGCGAAGTCCAGGGCCGCCAGGCTGGGCGGCGAGCCGTCGAGGCCGACGACGACGCGGACATCCTGACTGACGGATGGCCGGAGGGACGGACGTACAACGACGACGGGCCTGGCGCTGTGCGCGGGCACCTGCACGGCGGCCGATCCCACCTGAAGCCCGTCGAACCCGCCCTGCCCACGGGATCCGAGCACCGTCAGCTCCGCCCCGCGCCCCACCTCCAGCAGCACCGCCGCGGGCGTGCCTCTGCCCAGGACCGGCTGGACGTCCACCTCCGGAGCCAGCTCCTTGGCGCGGCGCACACCCTCGTCGACGACACTGAGGGCGACCTGCTCGATCTGGGTGAGGACCTCCTCGGCGACCGGCCTCGGAGCGTAGGGCCAGTGCAGGGCGTGGCAGACCAGCACGGGCAGCCTCCGCAACCGCGCCTCCTCGACCGCCCAGCGCAGCGCGTCACGGCTCTCGGGCGAGTCGTCGTAACCGACCAGGATGGGCCGGTCGGCCTGGTCATCGCGCACCGCAGCCTCCTGGACGAGGAATCATCCTGCCGGTTGAGCCTTCCCGTCCCTCCTGGGATGAGCCTCACCGACCGGGAAACTCTTGGTCTGTCTCGCTTGCCCTGGCTTTTCCGCCGACGGGCTCCAGCCGCACCGCCGTGACCTTGTACTCCGGGCATGACGTCGCGTCGTCGCCTTGGCCGGAGGTGAGGGCGTTGACCCCGCTGGTGGGGAAGTGGAAGGCGCAGAACACCTGGCCCGGGGTCATGTCGTCGCTGACCTGGACGGTCAGGTGCGCCACGCCGTGGCGGCTGCGCACAGTGACGCGATCTCCGTCGCCCAGGCGGTGGCGGGCCGCGTCGACGGGATGGACGTCGAGCCGGTCGGTGGAGTCGAGCAGGAGGTTGTCCGTACGCCGGGTCATGCCGCCGGAGTTGTAGTGCGCCCAGCGCCGCCCCGTGACCAGGACCAGTGGGTAGCGGTCGTCGGGTTCCTCGCCGGGCGGCAGGTACGGCACCGCGCCGAGGTGCGCCAGCCCGTCCGGGGTGGCGAACCGTTCCCGGTAGAGCGAGGACTCGCCGGCCCGGTCCGGACGGCGGCACGGCCAGGGGACGGCCCCTTCCCGGTCGAGCCGTTCGTGCGAGAGACCCGCGAAGACGGGGGCCAGCCGGCCGCACTCGGCCAGGGCCTCGGCGGGCGTGGCACATGCGAGGTCGGCGCCGAGCGCCGCGGCGACCGCGTGGATGATCTCGAAGTCGGGCCGCGCTGCCCCCGGCGGTGCGAGCGCGGCCCGTACCCGCTGGAAGCGGCGGTCGAAGTTGACGAACGTGCCGTCCTTCTCCAGCCAGGACGCGGCGGGGAACACGACGTCGGCCCTGCGCGCGGTTTCCGACAGGAACAGCTCGTCGCAGATCACCAGCGGGCAGCTCTCCAGGGCCTGGACGACCTGGTTGCTGTCAGGATCGGTGGCGCACACGTCCTCTCCGAGGATCCACAGGGCGCGCAGCTCTCCGGAGCGGGCGGCGGCGAACATCTCCGGGATCCGCAGACCGGGCCGGGGCGGGACGGGCACGCCCCAGACGCGCTCCGCGCGGAGGCGGGCGTCGGCGTCGGTCACCTTGCCGTACCCGGGCAGGAAGTCCGGCAGCGCCCCCATGTCGGACGCGCCCTGCACATTGTTCTGGCCGCGCAGCGGGTTCACGCCGAAACCCCGCCCGGTTCCGACTGCTCCGCGAAGGATCGCCAGGTTGGACAGGGCGCGTACGCCGTCCGTGCCGTGCAGGTGCTCGGTGACGCCCAGCCCGTAGAGGATCGCCGGTCTCTCCGCCAGGCCAAACAGGCGCGCGGCGGCGACGACATCGGCGGCGGGCACGCCGGTGACGGCGGCCGTACGCTCGGGGGAGTAGTCGACCAGCAGCGCGGTGAGCTCGGGCAGACCGGCCGACCGCTCGCGCAGGAACTCCTCGTCGATCAGGCCCTCGGCCAGCATCACGTGGGCCATCGCGTGGAAGAGGGCTACGTTGGTGCCGGGGCGGGGACGCAGGTGGACGTCGGCATGGCGGGCCAGGCCCACAGCGCGCGGGTCGGCGACGACGAGCCGCGTCCCCCGCAGCACGCGCTGGAGCAGCCGCGCGCCGACCACGGGATGTGCCTCGACCGGATTGGCGCCCACCAACAGGAAGCAGTCGGCGCTCTCCACGTCCTCGAAGGGGTCGGTCCCACCCGGCAGGCCGAACGCCGCGGTCAGGCCGGCCGCCGACGGGGCGTGGCACAGCCGTGAGCAGTTGTCGACGCTGTTGGTGCCGATCACCGTGCGCATGAACTTCTGCAGCAGATAGTTCTCCTCGTTGGTGGCCCTGGCCGAGGAGATCGCCGCCACCGCGCCGGGGCCGCCCGCCGCGACCGCCGCGCGCAGCCCCCGGGCCACGTATTCGAGGGCTTCCTCCCAGGTCACCGGTTCCAGGCGGCCGTCGCGGCGCAGCAGCGGCCGGGTGAGCCGGTCGGGCGAGCGGAGGAAGCCGTGGGCGAAGCGGCCTTTGACGCAGGCGTGGCCGCGGTTGACGGGACCGTCGCGGGCGGGCAGCACGGCGGTCACCGAATCGCCGCTGGTGAGCACGTCCAGGGAGCAGCCGACCCCGCAGTAGCCGCAGGTGGTGCGGGTACCCGGCAGCTCCGGTGCCCGGTCGCCGCCGGACAGGCCGGGTTCGGTGAGCGCGCCTGTGGGGCAGGTGTCGACGCAGCCGCCGCAGGCGACGCAGTCGGACTCCACCCACGGCCCTCCCGTGCCGGGCGCGACCACCGTGTCGGAGCCACGTCCGACCAGGGTGAGGGCGAAGGTGCCCTGGACCTCGGCGCACATTCGCACGCACCGGCCGCAGGCGATGCACAGGTCCCGGTCGAGGCGGACGTACGGGTGGCTGTCGTCACGGCCCCGGCCGCCGGCCCCCCGGGCCGTGTCCGGCGCGATGCCGAGGTCGCGGCAGACCCTGGCCAGCTCGCTGCGGCCGTGCTCGTCGTCCAGGGCGCGCGGCGGCAGGACCGAGACGATGACTTCCACGGCCTCGCGGCGCAGGGCGCGCAGATCGTCGGCGTCGACTTCGATCGGGGCGTCCTCGGCTGCCGGAGTCACGCACGCGGCGACCACCTTGCCGCCGGCCCTCACCAGACAGGCGCGGCAGGAGCCGGCCGGAGTCAGGCGGTCGTCGTGGCACAGGGTGGGCAAGCCGATCCCGGCCGCGCGCACGGCATCGAGGACCGAGGCGTCCTCGGCCACGTGCGCGGTCGTTGCGCCGACTCGTACTCTCATCCGTCCCACCCCGCGAGCCGGTCGCCGAAGGCGCGGACGAGGCTGTGCACGGCCGCCGGGACGCGCCGCCCGAAGGCGCACAGACTGGCCTCACCCATGACGCGGAGCAGCCGCTCGTATTCCTCGCCGGGCTGCCCGGCCTGGACGATCTCCAGGCCGCGCCGCGACCCGACCCGGCAGGGCGAGCAGGCCCCGCAGCTTTCGGCGGCGGCGAACTCCCACACGTGGCGCAGCACGTCCGCGGGGTCGATCCGCTGGTCGAAGGCGACGAGCCCGGCATGTCCGAGCGCTGCTCCGCGAGCGGCCAGATCCGTCTCCGACAGCGGCACGTCCAGCTGATCGGCGGCGAGGAAGCCGCCGAGAGGACCGCCGACCTGGACGACGGTCAGGTCCGAGCCCTCGCGCAGGCCGCCGCCGAGCTCCTCGACGATCCTGAGCACGGGCGTACCGAGCTCGACCTCGTAGCAGCCGGGCCGGGCGAAGCGCTCGGACAGGCAGACGAGCTTGGTGCCGGTCTCCGACGGCGTGCCGCGTGCGGCGTAGGCGTTCCCGCCGTGCTCGACGATCCAGGGGATCGCCGCCAGCGTCTCGACGTTGTTCACGACGGTGGGGGCGTCCCACAGGCCGTGCTGTGTCGGGTACGGCGGGCGTGGCCGGGCGCAGCCGCGCTCGCCTTCGAGCCCTGATATGAGGGCGGTCTCCTCACCGGCCACGTAGGAGCCGGAACCCTCGACCACCTCGATGTCGAGATCGACGTCTGTGCCGTGGACGCGCCGTCCGAGATGGCCGTCGGCACGGGCCCGCTCGACCGCCATCCGCATGGTGGCCAGCGCGCGCGGATACTCCGACCGGACCAGCACCACGCCGCGGCTGCCTCCGCAAGCGAAGCAGGCCAGCGCCAGCCCCTCCAGCACCCGCCCCGGATCCGCCTCCATCAGCAGCCGGTCGGCATAGGAGCCCGGATCACCCTCGTCGCCGTTGGCGACCACCACCGTGCCGGGCGAGCGTCCGGCGGCGGCCCATTTGGCGGCGACGGGGAATCCGGCCCCGCCGCGCCCGCGCAGCCCGGAGGCCGCCACCTCGCCGAGAACCCGCTCAGGAGCCCCGGCGCGCAGAACGGCGAGCCACGTCCGCCAGGCGTCCCGGCCCTCGACGACGCCCGCCAGTACGACGGGAGCGCCGGTGGCGTCGGCGGCGGGGATCGGCGGATCGCAGGGGAGCGCCTGGCCGGTGAGCTGGTCGGCGAGCGTCGGCCCCGTGCACGGCGTGTCACCGTTGAGGCAGGCGGGGCCGGCGTAGCAGTAGCCGAGGCACCGGACGCCCTGCAGGGAGACCTCCCCGTCCGTGGTGACGTGATCGATGGCGACGTCCAGCGCGTGTTCGACCTCGCTGACGTGCTCACCCGCCCGAGCGGCGAAGCAGGCCGCCGCGGTGCAGACCCGTACGTGCCGCCGGCCATGCGGGGCGGCCAGGTCGGCGTAGAAGGTGGCCGGCCCGAGCACCGAGGCCGCGGGCAGCCCGAACCGCGATGCCGTTTCGGGAGCCCACGTCTCGACGGGTGCGTGCCCGGCCGCGGCTTCCTCGGTGAGGGCGTCGAGCAGTCGGACCCCGGGA
Source organism: Nonomuraea sp. NPDC049421 (assembly GCF_040677005.1). Taxonomy (NCBI): domain Bacteria; kingdom Bacillati; phylum Actinomycetota; class Actinomycetes; order Streptosporangiales; family Streptosporangiaceae; genus Nonomuraea; species Nonomuraea sp. NPDC049421. The sequence goes on along the minus strand of NZ_JBFAQA010000004.1, from coordinate 314,802 downwards.
CGGCCGCGACGGTCCGCCAGGGCGCGGAACGCGTCGAACCGGCTGTGAGCACCCACGTTCCTCTACATGCACCTTTGGCCCTGGCCGCCACACCCCTGCGAGGATCAGATTTGGGCAAGGAACCGTCCACGGTCGTGCTGAGTGGTTTCTCATTACCCGTGTCTTGATGTCGCCGCGCGCCCGAGTTTCCGTTCCCGACGCCGCTCGAGGACGCCTATGCCGCGCTGCGCTGGCGATCCTGGCCCGCGAGCGGGGCGGCTGCCGCCCGCCTACATCGAGGTGGGCCAGCTCGACGTCTTCCGCGACGAGGACCTCGCGTACGCGGCCAAACTCAGCCGCGCGGGCGTCCCGGTCGAGTTTCACCTGCATCCCGGAGCGCCGCACGAGTTCGACTCGATCGCCTTCAAGGCCGGCGTCGCGCGGCGCGCCGTCGCCGACCGCGTCCGCGTCCTCAGGTCCCTGTAGAACCGGTCGTCACCAGGACCGACCGAGCCGACCACCCCAGGAGAAGATCACGATGATCCCCGACGGCGGCGGCCCGCCGCCGCACCATTTCCGCAACGTCTCGGGCGCGCCGGCCCGGATGCTCTGCATGTGCACACCGGCCGGGCAGGACGAGTACTTCATGCGCATCGGCGACGTGGTGGCGGGCAAGGACGCGCCCCGCCTCAGCTGTCACCGGACGACCTCGCCGAACGCCGCCGCCGCGCGGCGGAACTGGCCCCGGCCTGCCGCAGCGAATTCCTGTGACCACTGCGACGATCGGTTTCACGGGGCGATTCGGTCGCCGCGATCGACGGCACAAAAACAGCTCGCTGACAGACCATTTTCGTTCCGGACTATAAAACAATACCTTGCGGTCGGTCCGTAAGATCACCCGCCGAAAAATGCATCCCACTTTCTATGGATATCCACCAAAGCTGTGGCTACCATCAAGCGGTGATGATCGACACCGAAGGAGGTAGCTGATGGGCCACATCAAGGAGTTAGCCGTTTCGGCGGCAGCGGTGGCCGGGATCGCCGCCGTGACGGCTCTCGTGTCACCGGCTTCCCCTGCTCAGGCGGCGACCTGCAGCACTGACGCGCAGATCGGCACTCCCGGCGGCACCGGCTGGGCGCTGTGCAGCGGCACCGGAGTAACTCAGACGCGGGTCGTGCTCTTCTGCCAGAACAGCAGTGGTGGCTACACCACGCTGTTCGGCCCATGGGTTGCCAATTCCGTCAAATCAAATGCGAAATGCAGCAGCACCTCGTGGCCGATCTCGGTCGGATATCAAACGCTCTGAGCCGCCGCGGGTTCACCTGATTCCGGCTCAATAATGAACCGGCTGTTCCAGGGTCCTTGCACCTCTTCACGTTCTGATCGCCGGTTGCCGTCCAGGTTCTTGCCCTTTTCAGCGAGCCGCCATGGCTCCATCAGCCACGTGCGCGACCGGTGCCCGGCCTGCGAGGGACGGGCACCGAGGGGGAGGTGTCACTGAGATCATCCGCTGCCGGTGTGGAGGGGCGACGGAGTAGGTTCTCGTCTGTGAGTGATATTCGGCTTCTCAGCCTGGAGGACTTGCCTCTGTGCCAGCGGCTCGAAAGCGATCGCGGGTGGTCCACCGACGAGGCGAAGTGGCGGCTGATGTTCGAGGTGGGCGAGGTGTACGCCGTCGATGCGGCCGACGGTGACGGTCTGGCGGGGTGCGTCGTGGTGACCTGCTACGGCGACTCGCTGGCCGGTGTCGGCATGATGCTCGTCGCCGGCAGGTACGGCAGGCAGGGGCTGGGTACGCGGCTGATGGAGCACGCCCTGCAGGTGTCCGGGGATCGTGTCGTGGAGTTGACCGCGACCCGTTTCGGGCGTCCCGTTTACGAGCGGCTGGGCTTCCGCCCTGTTGGCAGCCTCACGATCACCATGGGTCCGATGCGGGGGACGGCGTGCTCGCCGCGTGTTCGCGTGGCGACACCGGAGGACCACGCCGCGCTGCTGAAGCTGGATGCGGAGGTCACCGGGGCCGACCGGAGCAAGGCGCTGACCGGGCTGCTGGCCAGGGCCGAGCGGACGGTCGTCACCGACGGCGGCTTCGCCGTGGCCTGGAACGCCGGACCTCACCGGGTCATCGGCCCCGTCGTCTCGCCCTCGGAAGAAGCGGCCCGCGAGCTGATCCTGGCAGCCGCGCACGGCGCCGACCGCGACGTGCGCATCGACCTGCTGGACGCCTACCCGCGCCTGCGCCCGTGGCTCACCGAACTCGGGCCCGTCCAAGGCCCCGCGGCTCTGCCGACGATGGTCTACGGTGACCGCCGAGCACCGGGCGACCGCGGGCGATACGTCGCGCCGATCCTCATCTCGATGGGCTGACCGGCCTTCGAACCAGCCCCCGCCTGGTACGCCCGCTCAGTCGCTCGACGGCGCCTCCTCGGCGCTGAGGGTTCGCAAGATGTCGACCAGGGTCGACAGCTGCTCTTCGGTGAGCGGCTTGAAGAGCTCTTCCGCCGCCCGTTCATAGCCGGCCGTCCAGTCCTGCGCCAGTGCGGCTCCTTCTGCTGTCACGTGGAGGAGCACGGAGCGGCGGTCGTCCGCGCTGGCCTGGCGTTCGAGTAGGCCGTCGCGGACGAGCGCGTCTACCAGGGTGGAGGCGGTGCCCTGCGCGATGCCGACCGCGAGGGCGAGTTCGGTGAGACGGACGGGCTGCGAACGCGCCACCTCCACCACCAGGCGGGACCTCGGCGTCGACACCCCGTGCTCGCCCAGACGCTCGTTGAAGTGACGCACGAGAACCTTCGCCGTACGGCTGAACTCGTCGGCGACCTGTGCGGCGCTCACGCTCTTCTTCGCGTGCGGCATCGTCCACCTCCCCTTGACGCACCCATCGTACGAGAGGTTACATTGACGCCAATACATCTACGTCAAACTATTTGAGGCCGATGTATCAGCGCGATCAACCGCGATCAACCACGAGGAGTGGAAGCATGAAGGTCTTCGTCACTGGGGGCAGCGGTTTCGTCGGCGGCGTTGTCGTCCGTCGCCTCATCGCCGAAGGACATGAGGTCATGGCACTCGCCCGATCGGAGTCGAGCGTTCAGCGCGTACGTGCGGCCGGAGCCGAGCCCGTTCCCGGCGATCTCACCGACCTCGGACAGGACGGCTCACCGGCGCCGAACTGGGTCGCCAGGCTGCGTGAGGGCGACGCGGTCGTGCACGTCGCGGCGCACATGGAGTTCTGGGGGCCCGACTCGCTCTTCGAGCAGGCCAACCACGTGCCGACGGTCGCCCTGCACGCCGCGAGCGTCGCGGCCGGGGTGCGACGGTTCGTGCTCGTCAGCGCCGCATCCGTCTCCACGGGGAGTCAACGTCGTCCCGTCGTCGACGAGTCGACGCCGGAGGGCCGGCCGAACGTCGCCTACAGCCGGGTCAAGCTGGCCACCGAGCGCGCACTCCTGCAAGCCTCCGGTGGGAACACCGAACTGGTGGTGCTCCGCCCGCCGTTCATCTGGGGTCGCGGGATGGCGACGATCAACGACATGGCCGAGGTCGCCGAGGCCGGACGGTTCGCCTGGATCGACCATGGCAGGCACATCGTCGACTTCGTCCACGTCGAGAACCTGGCCGCCGCCACGCTCCTCGCCCTCACGCGGGGCCGCCACGGTGGGGTCTATTACGTGACGGACGGTACGCCGATGCCCATCCGGGACTTCCTCCCCCCCTTGCTGGCGACCCGCGGCGTGGACCTGTCCAAGAGCCGCAGCGTCCCCTTGGCGATGGCGGTGCCCATTGCGGCGCTGGTGGACCGTACGGCCCGCCTGCTCCGGCGCAAGTCGGCGCCGCCGCTGACGAACTGGCTCGTGAGCTTCACCGGCCGCGACCGTTCCTACGACATCACCGCCGCGCGGCGAGAGCTGGGCTACTCACCTGACATGACCCTGGAGAGGGGCCTGGCGGAGATGAAACTTCTCGTGACTCCTTCCTGAGGCCTGTGGTCGATGAGGCGGGACATCACAGGCAGGTGGACGGATCGCGCCTTGACTGGCTTCGCCACGCCATGACGGTGATGGTCACGCCGGTCCGGTGGTCCGGTCGTGACGCCGCCCGGGAAGTGTTGGTCCGGCTGCGGATGCTGTACCCGCAGCTCGCCCTCGTCTGAGGCGGCAGCGCTTGCGCCGGGACATTGGCCCGCCGCTTCCTGCACCTTGCCCGGCATCGTCGCCATGGCGTGCAGCGGCCGGCTCCAGAAGGTCAGCACCGCGGTTTGACCGCCGAGGGTCCATTCGTCGGAGCTGCTGCGCGTCGCGAAGTAGCTGGTGCCGGGCTCGGCTTGCAGGAAGTCGGCGAAAGGGTGATTGACGGACACGAGCAGTCGGCCGCCGGGCACCAGCACGCGCCGCAGCTCGGCCAGCGGTGCCGTCCAGCCCTCCAGCGTGTCCATGCCCACCTGGGTGCACAGGCCGTGACCGCCGGCGTTAAACGCCGAGGTCACAGGGGTAGAGCTAGGCACCTCGGGGATATGCGGGGGCACCATGCGAGCGTTCGTGATGAAGGAGATCGGGCAGGTCGGCCTGATGGACAAAGACGTCCCGCGGCCAGGCCCGCTGGACGCCGTCGTCAAGACGACCACGGCGCTGATCTGCACGTCGGACTCCCACACCGTCAAGGGCGGCATCGGGCCGCGGGAGAACCTGACGCTCGGCCACGAAGGCGTCGGCGTGGTGCACGAGGTGGGCGACGAGGTACGGACGTTCCGTCCCGGTGACCGGGTGCTGGTGGGCGCCATCACCCCCGACTGGGGCGACCTCGCCGCGCAGAACGGTCACCCGTCGCAGTCCGGCGGGCCGCTCGGCGGATTCAAGTTCGCCAACTCCAAGGACGGTGTCTTCGCCGAGTACTTCCACGTGAACGAGGCCGACGCCAACCTGGCGAAGATCCCCGACGGCGTCCCCGACGACATGGCGGTCTACTGCGCAGACATGCTCTCCACCGGGTTCATGGGCGCGGAGAACGGCGACATCCCCATCGGAGGGACGGTCGCCGTCCTCGCCCAGGGCCCGGTGGGGCTCATGGCCACCGCGGGCGCCAAGCTGCGCGGCGCCGGTCTGGTCATCGGCGTCGAATCCGTTCCCAGACGGCAGAAGCTGGCCCGCTTCTACGGCGCCGACGAGATCGTCGACTTCACCACCGAGGACGTCGTCGAACGCATCCTCGACCTGACGCAGGGGCAGGGCGTCGACACCGCCATCGAGGCACTCGGCGCGGACGCGACCTTCCAGACCGCCATCAAGATCACCAAACCGGGCGGGACGGTGTCCAACACCGGCTACTACGGCGAAGGCGACTTCGTACGGATCCCCCGCCTCGAGTGGGGCGTCGGCATGGCCGACAAGACGATCACCACCGGCCTGTGCCCGGGCGGCCGGCTGCGCATGGAACGCCTGCTGCGCATCCTGGAGGGCAAGCGGCTCGACCCCACCCAGATGACCACGCACACCTTCCGCTTCGAGGAGATGGAGCGGGCGTTCGAGGTGGCGGACAAGAAACTCGACGACGTGGTGAAGGTGCTGATCACCTTCTCGTGACGGAAGCTCGGCAACGCCTCCTCGCAGACGTACACCGCCACCCAAGGACAAGGCCCAGGCATGCTCGACCTCGATCCACCCTTCCGCCCGGTGCGCCGCCACGACGGCTACCTGGCGCTGGAGGACCTCGGCCTCATCGGCGACGGCGCGGCCGCGGCGCTGGTCGGCCTCGACGGATCCATCCCGTGGCTGTGCCTGCCCCGCTTCGACAGCGACCCGCTGCTGTGCGGCCTGCTGGATCACGAGCGCGGCGGCCACTTCACCGTGACGGTGGACGACCTGAGCGAAGCCAGGCAGTTCTACGAACCGGACACCGCGGTGCTGATGACCGAGCTGCGCGGCCCCACCGGCCTCGTGCGCGTCACCGACGCGATGGCCGTACGCGCCGGCACCGACCTCAGCGACGACGCGGGCGGCGGCCGGAGCGAGCTGGTCAGGTCCGCGGTCGTCCTGGACGGGACCGTACGGCTGCGGGCCGAGCTGGAACCGCGCGGTGGCGCGCAGGCGCGGGCCCTGCACAGCGGCCTGGAGGTGCGCGTCACCCGGCGGCCCGACCTGCGGCTGCACCTGCGGTCCAACCGTGCGCTGACCGGCCTGCGCACCGTGCACGACCTCCAGCAGGGCGACCGCCTCGACCTGGTGCTGTCCTGGGGCCGCATCCACCGTCATCACCGGTTCGACCCCGAGACGATGCTGCGGCAGACCGCCGAGGCGTGGCGGCGCTGGATAGGCGCCTGCACCTATCACGGCCCACAGGAAGCGCTCGTCCAGCGCTCGGTGATCACGCTGAAGCTGTGCGACGACTGGCACAACGGCTCGCTGGTCGCGGCGCCCACGTCCTCCCTGCCCGCGCCGATCGGCGGCGTCCGCAACTGGGACTACCGCTACACCTGGATCCGCGACGCCGCCTACGCCGTGTTCGCGTTGCGCCGCGTCGGATTCGGGGAGGAGGCGGACGCCTTCCTCGGCTGGGTTCTGGACGCCTTCGAGCAGAGCGGCCGGCCACGCATCATGTACACCCTGTGCGGCGACCCCGTACCCGAGGAGGTCGTCGACGGGGAGCTGGAGGGCTACCGGCGCTCCGCACCGGTCCAATGGGGCAACGGCGCCGCCGACCAGCGTCAGCACGACGTCTACGGCGAGGTGCTCGACTGCGCAGACCAGTGGCTGCGCTCCGGCCGCGAGCCTCAGCCGGCGTTGTGGTCCGGCCTGGCGGACCTGGCCGAATCCGCCGCGCACACGTGGCGGCAGCCCGATCAAGGCATCTGGGAGGTACGCAGCGAAGGCCGCGTCTTCACCTACTCCACCGGCATGTGCCAGGTGGCACTGGACCGGGCCGCGGCGATCGGCGAGCGGCTCGGCCTGTCGGGCCCGATCTCCTCCTGGAAGAGCACCGCCGAGAAATTGCGCCGCCTCATCCTGGAGCAGTCCTGGGACGAGAAGGCCGGATGCCTGAGCGAGCACCTGGACGGCGGCGGCTCCCTGGACGCCAGCCTGCTCGCGCTCCCGCTGCGCAAGGTCATCCCCGCCGATCACCCGCGCATGGCGGCCACCACCGCGGCCATCGCCCGGCGGCTGTCCGCCGGCGACGGCCTGCTCTACCGCTACCTGCACGACGACTCGCCCGACGGCCTGCCCGGCGACGAGGGCGCCTTCCTGCTGTGCAGCTTCTGGCTCGTCGACAACCTGATCCTCCAGGGCCACCTCGGACAGGCCGAGGACCTGTACGCCTCGCTGTGCGCCCGCGCCAGCCCCGTCGGGCTGCTGCCCGAGCAGATCGACCCGGCCACGGGCGCGTTCATGGGCAACTTCCCGCAGGCGTTCAGCCACATCGGAGTCATCGCCAGCGGCGTCAACCTCGCACGCGCGAAAGCAGGCGGCACGACATGATCAACCGGCTCGTCATCCTCGGCGCCACCGGCGACCTCAACGCCCGCTACCTGCTGCCGGCCCTGACCGCCCTGCGCGCGGCCGGGCACCTGCCCGATCACTTCGAGCTGAGGTGCGCCGACCGGCAGGACTGGACCGCGGAGGCATTCCGCCGCTGGGCCTCCGACCAGCTCGATCGGCACGCCGCGCGGGAACAGCACGAGGCAGGGAACGCGATCGCCGAGCGCGCCGAGTACCGGCAGGCGGACGCCACCGACCCCGCCGCCCTCGCCGCGCTCCTCGCCGGTGACGGACCCGCCGCCGTCTACCTCGCCCTCCCGCCGGGGATCTTCCCCGGTACGGTGGCCGCCCTGCGCGACGCGGGCCTGCCACCGGGCAGCCGGATCGTGCTGGAGAAGCCGTTCGGCGAGGACCTGGACGGCGCCGTGGCGCTGAACCGGCTGCTGGCGCAGGTCGTGCCGGAGCAGGCGGTGTTCCGCGTCGACCATTTCCTGGCCATGACGACCGTCCAGAACGTCCTCGGCAGCCGCCTGGCCAACCGGGTGCTGGAACCCCTCTGGAACAGCGCGCACATCGCCGAGGTCGAGATCGTCTGGGAGGAGTCCCTGGCGCTGGAGGGAAGAGCCGGCTACTACGACGGCGCAGGAGCGCTCAAGGACATGGTGCAGAACCATCTGCTCCAGGTGCTCTGCCTGGTGGCCATGGAGCCGCCGCTCAGCCTCGGGGAGCGCGACCTGCGCGATCGGAAGATCGACGTGCTGCGCTCGGTACGCCCCCTGACGGACGACGACGTCGTGCGCCGCACCCGCAGAGCCCGCTATGGGGCGGGCCGCATCGCGGATCGGGACGTCCCCGCCTACGCCGAGGAGGACGGCGTGGACCCGGGGCGCGGCACCGAGACGTTCGCCGAGGTGGTGCTGGAGCTCGACGGCTGGCGCTGGTCGGGGACGACGTTCCGGCTGCGGACCGGCAAGGCGCTCGGCCGGGACCGCAAGGAGGTCGCGGTCCGCTTCCGGCCCGTCCCTCACCTGCCCGCCGGCTTCGGGGAGGAGGCCGAGCCCAACGTGCTGCGCTTCGGGCTGGAGCCGGAGGGCATGACGCTGGCGCTGACCGGCATCGGCGCCGGGAGCCACGTGCTCGCCCCGGTCACCCTGACCGCGCGGCCGGCGCCGCCCGGCCTGCCCGCCTACGGCCGGCTGCTGCTGGACGTGCTGCACGGCAACGCGGCCCTGTCCATCCGCGGGGACGAGGCCGAGGAGTCCTGGCGGGTCCTCGAACCGGTCATGTCGGCCTGGTCCAGGGACCTGGTGCCGCTCGTCGACTATCCGGCCGGATCGGACGGTCCCGCCGTGGTGAGGGGAAGCTGATGCCGCCGACGAAGCCGTCCCTGCGCAGCCGGCTCTGGTGGGACAACGCCGGCAATCCGGAGATGACGGCGCTGTATCTCGAACGTTTTCTCAACTTCGGCCTGACCGCGAAGGAGCTCCAGTCCGGCCGGCCGATCATCGGCATCGCCCAGACGGGCAGTGACCTCGTTCCCTGCAACCGCCACCACCTCGCCCTCGCCGACCGGGTGCGGGACGGCGTCCGCGACGCCGGCGGCATCCCGCTGGAGTTCCCCGTCCACCCGCTGCAGGAGACCGGCAAGCGCCCGACCGCCGCGCTGGATCGCAACCTCGCCTACCTCGGGCTGGTCGAGGTGCTGTACGGATATCCGCTCGACGGGGTCGTCCTGACGACGGGCTGCGACAAGACCACCCCCGCCTGCCTCATGGCGGCGGCCACGGTGAACATCCCCGCCATCGTGCTGTCCGGCGGGCCGATGCTCAACGGCTACCACCACGGCGCGCGGACCGGCGCCTCGGGCTCGGGGCTGGTGATCTGGCAGTCGAAGCGGCTGCTGGCCGCCGGGAAGATCTGCCCCGACGAGTTCATGGAGCGCGTGGCCGCCTCCGCACCCAGCATCGGGCACTGCAACACCATGGGCACCGCGCTGTCGATGAACTGCCTCGCCGAGGCCTTGGGGATGTCGCTGCCCGGCTGCGCGGCGATCCCGGCCCCCTACCGGCGCCGGGCGCAGATGGCGTACGAGACGGGCTGCCGCGCGGTGGCCCTCGTCCAGGAGGATCTCACCCCGCGCAAGGTCATGACCCTGGCGGCCTTCGAGAACGCGATCGCGGTCGCCTCGGCCATCGCCGCCTCGACGAACGCGCCGATCCACATCAACGCCATCGCGCGGCATACCGGGGTGCCGCTGTCCCTCCAGGACTGGCAGCGCGTGGGAGCCGGCATCCCGGTGCTGGCGAACGTCGCCCCCGCCGGTGAGTTCCTCGGCGAGGACTTCTACCGCGCCGGTGGCGTGCCCGCCGTCATGTGGTCGCTGCTGACGGCCGGGCACCTGCACGGCGACGCCATGACCGTCTCCGGCCGCACCGTGGCGGGCAACCTGGCCGAGGCGCCGCCGACGGACCCGACGGTCATCCGGCCCTGCGACGACCCTCTCGCCGCGCGCGGCGGGCTGCTCGTCATGACGGGCAACCTGTTCGACTCCGCGGTCATGAAGACCTCCGTCCTCGCCGGCGACACCCGCCCGGTGCGCGACTACCGTGCCGTGGTCTTCGACGGGCCGGAGGACTATCACGCCCGCATCGACGACCCCGGCCTGGGCCTGGACGAGGACTGCATCCTCGTCATCCGCTACACCGGGCCGATCGGCTACCCGGGATCGGCCGAAGTGGTGAACATGGAGGTGCCCGCCGCGCTGATCCAGCGCGGCGTCGCCACCCTGCCGACGCTCGGCGACGGCCGCCAGAGCGGCACCTCCGACGCGCCGTCCATCCTCAACGCCTGCCCCGAGGCCGCGGCCGGCGGCAACCTCGCCATCCTGCGCACCGGCGACCGCGTCCGGGTCGACCTGGACGCCGCGCGCGTCGACCTGCTCCTTCCCGGCGAGGAGATCGCCGCGCGGTGGGCCGCCTACACGCCGCCTTCGCTCGACCATCAGACGCCGTGGCAGGAGATCTACCGCTCCACGGTCGGGCAGCTGGACGGCGGCGGCTGCATGGAGCTCGCCCTCGCCTACCAGGACCTCGTACACACCAAGGGAGTCCCGCGTGACTCGCACTGACGCCAGGGGCACCATCATGATCGCCGACTTCGACTTCGGCGACGTGGACATCGAGCGCCCGATCATCGAGGGGGCCGGGTTCGAGCTGCTCGCCGCCCAGTGCAAGAGCGAGGACGAGGTGATCGAAAGGGGCCGGGACGCCGACGGCGTCCTCACCCAGTACGCGCGGGTCGGCGCCAGGGCCATCGACGCGTTCACGCGTTGCCGGGTGATCGCCCGCTACGGCACCGGCGTGGACATCGTCGACGTCGACGCCGCGACCCGGCGGGGCATCCAGGTCACGAACGCGCCGAACGAGTGGTGCGCCGACGAGGTCGCCGACCACGCCGTCGCGCTGTGGCTGGCCGCCGCCCGCAAGATCTGCGTGTACGACCGGGCGGCCCGGCAGGGCGAATGGCACTGGCGCAGCGCACAGCCGATCTGGCGGCTGCGGGGACGGGTGTTCGGGCTGCTGTCCTTCGGCGCCATCGCCCAGCTGATCGCCGAACGCGCCAAAGCCTTCGGCGTCGAGGTGTGGGCGCACGACCCGTTCGTCGACGAGGCGGAGATCCGCTCCCGCCAGGCACGGCCGGTGTCGTTCGACGAGCTCGTGGAGGGCTCCGACTACCTCGTGGTGCAGGCGCCGCTCACCCCGCAGACCCACCACCTCTTCGGCCGTGCGACGCTGCGCAGGATGAAGCCGGCCGCCGTGCTCGTCAACACCGCGCGCGGCCCCATCGTGGAGGACGCGGCGCTGCACCAGGCGCTCACGGAGGGCTGGATCGCCGGCGCGGCCGTGGACGACCTCGAGGAGGAACCGGCGAAGCAGCGCGACTGGCGCCCCAGCAACCCGCTGTTCGCGCTGCCCAACGTGATCGTCACACCGCACGCCGCCTACTACTCCGAGCAGGCCGTCATGATGGTGCGGCGCATCGCCGCGGAAGAGGCCGTACGGGTCCTGACCGGGCAGAGCCCCCGCCACCCCGTCAACGACGTGACGTGACGGGCCAAGACGGCATTTTCTAGGACAGAATGCTGGAGCGAGTCCCCGAGAGAAGGAGCGCTCAAGCCGTGGCTGAGAAGCAGGGCCTGCCCATCATCGCCTTCCCCTCCCAGGAGGCGTTCGAGAAGTGGCTGGAGGCCGAGCACGAGTCGCCGGGGCTCTGGCTGCAGATCGCGAAGAAGGAGTCCGGCATCCCGTCCGTCACCTATGCCGAGGCGCTCGACGTGGCGCTGTGCTTCGGCTGGATCGACGGACAGAAGGCCGCGTTCGACGATGAGCACTGGCTGCAGCGCTTCACGCCGCGCAAGGCCAGGAGCAAGTGGTCGAAGGTGAACAGGGGCCGGGCGGAGGAGCTGATCGCGGCGGGGAGGATGCGCCCGGCCGGCCTGGCCCAGATCGAGGCGGCGAAGGCCGACGGCCGATGGGAGGCGGCGTATGCGGGCCAGAAGACCGCGACGGTGCCCGACGACCTGCAGGCGGCCCTGGACGCCGACCCTGCGGCGGCGGAGTTCTTCGCCACCCTCGACAGCAGAAACCGCTACTCGATCCTCTACCGCGTGAACGACGCCAAGAAGCCCGAGACCCGGGCGGCCCGAATCGAGAAGTTCGTCACGATGCTCCGGGAGAACAAGAAGATCTATCCCTGAGCGGTCATGCGGCGGCGGCGGACCCGCGCCGGGTCCGTCGCCGCCGCACGCTTGAGCCCGGCCCGCGAGCTGCTAAGGCGGTCGTCAGCCGCGCTCGGCGGGGTCCCAGCCGTGGCCCCAGCCGCCCTGGACCATGGTCTGGAAGGCCCAGCCGTCCTCGGTGCGCACCAGCAGGTCGGCGTAGTGCATCTGGTGGTCCTGGCCGTCGATCGTCATCGTGGCCTCGGTCTCCACGACGGCCAGGTTCGGGCTGAGGAAGCGCGGGGTGCGGGTCGAGCGCAGGTCGAGGCCGGCGGTGCCGCCGCCCATGGACTGCCGCATCGCCTCGATGTACTCGGCCCGCGTCCACTGCCGGACCGCCGCGTGGCCGTCCGGCACGTCGGTGACCACGTTCATCGGGAAGACCGCCAGGTCGGCCAGCTGCTCGATCGCGCCCTGCTCGGCCAGCGCGTCATAGGTGGCGAACCATTCCTCGATGCTCTTCAGTTCCTCGGTGGTGGGCTGGTACATGTGGGTCCTCCTCTAAGACGTACGCTGTACCGTACATCATACGGGATCAGAACGCACGCTCGCGATGGATGTGCTGGGGGAGCAGGTCCATGAAGGCGTAGAGGGCCCGGGTCGGCTTGCGGCGGGCTGAGCGGATCACGCTGAGGGTCCAGGACAGCTCCGTCTCCAGAGGCAGCGCCCGTACGCCGGGGCCCGCGGGGAACGCCTCGGGCAGGAGCGCGACGCCGAGGCCGTGGGCGACGTACTCGGGGATGGTGGTGACGTCGGAGACCTCGACCGTCACCTGGCGGCTCAGCTCGGCGCGGGCGAAGGCCTCGTCCACCGCCTCCCGCTGGCCGAAGCCCAGCGGCATGTCGATGAACGGCTCCCCGGCGACGTCGGCGAGGCCCACGGCCGAACGCCCGGCGAGCGGGTGGTCCTCGGGGACGAGCAGGCGCAGGTCGTACTTCTTGATCGGGGTGACGTGCAGGTGCTCGTCGCGGAGGTGCCGGCCGACGAAGGCCACGTCCATGCGGCTGTCCTTGATCTGCTCGGCCAGCCCTGCGGTGCCGCGCCGTGACATGGCGAGGCGGAGCCGCACCCCCGGATGTCTGCGGTGGAAGTCGCCGGCCAGGGCGGGGACGTCCACGATGGTCATGCTGGTGAGCATGCCGACGGTGAGGCTGCCGCGCAGGCCGCTGGAGACCGGCTCGACGGCGGCGCGGGCCCGGTCGAGCGCCTCCAAGGCGGCTCTGGCTTCGGGGAGGAACGCCGCGCCCGCCTCCGTGAGCTGCACCGATCGGGTCGAGCGGGTCACCAGCTCGACCCGCAGCTCGCCCTCCAGCGACTTCAGGCCCGCCGACAGCGTCGACTGGGTCACGAGGAGGCGCTGGGCGGCGCGGGTGAAGTTCATCTCCTCCGCGACCGCGATGAAGTACTCCAGTCTGCGCTGGTCCACGCCCACCTCCATTAATCGAGAATGACGATGACGGCATCGATATTCTTCGTTGGACACGATAGGTGAGCGTCGGTGAAAGTGGCCAGGACGGCACTTCCACGAAGGACGATTTATGCGTGTATTTCTCACCGGCGGCACCGGCTACATCGGTACGGCGGTCCTCGGCCGGCTCATCAGCGAAGGCCACCAGGTCACCGCACTGGTCCGCGACCCGGGCAAGGCGGAGGCCGTACGGGCGCAAGGGGCGGACCCCGTCATCGGAGACCTGGCCGACGGCGCGACCGTGCACCGGCTCGCCGGCGCCGCCGACGGCGTCATCCACCTGGCCTCACCGGGTGACGACAGCAGCGCGCGGATCGACGACACGGCGGCCACGCAGATCATCGCCGCCCTGAAGGGCAGCGACCGGCCGTACGTCCACACCACCGGCGTCTGGGTGCACGGAAGCGGCGCCGCCATCACCGAGACGAGCCCGATGAACCCGCCGCGCCTGACGGCCTGGCGGGTGCCGATCGCGGAGCGGGTGCTGTCGGCGCCGGGCGTGCGGAGCGCGGTGGTGGCTCCCGCAGTGGTCCACGGTCACGGCGGCGGGTTGCTCGACCTCGTGGCCGCGGGGCCGAGGACCGGCGGGGCCCTGACCATGATCGGGCACGGGGACCAGCATTGGAGCACCGTGCACGTGGACGACCTCGCGGCCCTCTACGTGCGGGCACTGGATAAGGCGCCGGCGGGCTCGTACTTCATCGGGGCGAGCGGCGTGAACCCCACCGTCCGCGAGATCACCGAGGCGGTGAGCCGGGCGATCGGCCTGTCCGGCCGGGTCGCCCCCGAGCCGGTGGTCCAGACGCTGGAGCGGCTCGGGCTGCTCGGCGAGGCTCTGCTGCTCGACCAGCAGGCCACCGGGGAGGCCGCACGGCGCACCCTCGGCTGGGCCCCGGAACATCCCACGATCCTCGAGGACATCGCGCCATGACGCGGCCGTGGATGCGTTCGCCCGCCCTGCCCGTGCTGGCGGCCGTCGCGGCCGGAGCGGTCGTCCCGGTGCAGTCCCGGGTGAACGCCGAGCTGTCCCACCGGCTCGGCGACGCGGTCGGCGCCGCCGCCATCAGTTTCACCGGCGGCGCGATCATCATGACCGTGCTCGCGCTCTGCCTGCCGCGGCTGCGCCGGGCGCTGATGAGCCTGCCGCGCGTCACGCGGGAGAGCCGCCTGCCGCGCCGCTACCTGCTGGCGGGGCTGCTGGGCGGGACGTTCACGCTGGCCCAGTCGACGACCGCGCTGGTCACGGGCATCGCGGTGTTCACGGTGTCGGCCATCGCGGGACAGACCCTCGGCGGGCTGATCGTCGACGCCCGGGGCGTCGGCGGCGTGCTCCGGCAGCGGCCCGGTGCCCATCGTCTGGCGGGTGCGGCGCTCACCCTGGTGGCCGCCGTCGTCTCCGCGCTGCCCGGGCTCTCCGGCGCCCCGGCCACGGTGCTGCTTCCCGCGCTGCTCGCCGTGGCCGCCGGCCTGCTGCTGGGCCTGCAACAGGCCATGAACGGCGCCACCGGGGCGGCGGTGGCCTCCCCGCTCGCCTCCACCTGGGTCAACTTCGCCGTCGGCGCGGTCTTCCTCGGCCTCGCCTGGACCGTGAAGACCCTGGCCTTCGGCCTCGGCGGCCACCCGCTGCCCACCCAGTGGTGGGCCTACCTCGGGGGCGCGTGCGGCGTCGTCTTCATCGCGACGTCCGCCCTGCTCGTCCGCAGAATCGGCGTGCTGCTCCTGGGTATGGCGTCCGTCGCGGGACAACTGCTGAGCTCCATCGTCCTGGACGCCGTCCTGCCCTCGGGCGATCACGGGCCGGGAGCGTTCACCGTCGTCGGCGCGGTCCTCACCCTCGCGGCCGTCTGGATCGCCGCCCGTCGCAAGCAGGAAAGAAAGGAAGAACCACGGTGCCCCACGACCGCATCCTCATCAAGGGCGCGTATCTGATGACCCAGGACGAGCGGCTCGGCGACCTCGCCGGGGACGTCCTCATCGCCGATGGAGCGATCCAGGCCATCGGCCGCGACCTCCAGGACGAGCACGCCCGCGTGATCGACGGCTCCGGCACCGTCGTGCTGCCCGGCTTCATCGACACCCACCGGCACAACTGGCAGGGCGCGCTGCGCGGCCTGGGCCCCGCCTGGATCTACGAGGAGTACCGCAGCCGCGTTCAGATCGGGCTCGGCCAGTACTTCGAGCCGCGGGACGTGCACATCGGCAACCTGGCGGCCGACCTGCTCTCCTTCGCCACCGTCGAAGGCGCGCGGGCCTGCGGTATCGACGACCGTACGGGCAGCCTGACGCCGGGAATGAGGCGGATCTGATCATGATCAGGCTCGGCCACGCGAACCTGCTCCCCGCTACCGACCCCGCGGCCGCGATCGTCGCGAACGCTCACGCGGGCAACGTGGACACCGTGGTCGTGGCCGGTCGCGTCCTGAAGGAGGGCGGCGTGCTCAAGGGCGGGGAGACGGTGTTCGAGCAGGCGGCGGCCTCCCGCGACCGGCTGTTCCGCGCCGCCGGCCTCAGCCGGCCCGGCGCGGCGCGGCTGAGCGGGTGACTCAGCGGATCCGGTCGAGCAGGGAGCCGTCCTTGTCGGGGGCGAAGGGGGCGCCGGTGGTGCGGGCGCGCAGGCCCAGGGCGAGGGCTTCGCCGAGGAGGCTGACGCCGATGGACAACGTCATCGGGCGCAGCTCTTCCGACGTGGTCAGGGCGCCGAGGCCGACGTTGACGGCGGCCGAGGCGGCCCAGACGAGCAGGGTCCAGACGGTGTAGCGCTGCCAGAGGTGGCCGTCGCGGACGTACAGGCGTGGGGTCAGGCCGCGCAGCGCGCCCAGCAGCAATCCCACGATGGCGCCGCCCAGCACCCAGGCGAGGTCGGCGCCGACCGGATGCACGTCCTTGACCAGGCCGTACGCGCCGATGGCGACGAGCACGACGGGTGGACCGAACAGGTCGCGGGCCCGCAGGGGCTCTCCTTTGAAGCGGCGGATCACCACGACGACGACCAGGGCGAGCGCGATGAACGCGAACATGACACCTCCACTTTGTAGCACGAGCATGCTAAATAAAAACGTAGCATGAGCGTGCTATAAAGGCAGGGTGCCGAAGATCGTTGATGCGGGGGAGCGGCGGCGGGCGGTCGCCGAGGCGGTGTTCCGTGTGGTCGGCCGCGACGGCCTGGAGCAGGCGTCGCTGCGCAACGTCGCCGCCGAGGCCGGGCTGGCCATCGGGTCGGTGCGCCACTACTTCGACGGGCACAACGAGCTGATGGTGTTCGCGATGCGGGAGATGTCCGCGCGCGTGATCGCCCGGCTGGACGCCCACGCCGAGCGCCTCATGGACCCGTCGGCGCCGCCCACCCCAGACGAGCAGCGCGAGATCGCCGTCCGCATGCTGGCCGAGCTGCTGCCCCTGGACGACGAGCGGCGTACCGAGGTCATCGTCTGGTTGTCCTTCGCGGCCGCCGCGCGCACCAGGCCCGAGCTGCGCGCGCACGCCGACGAGCTGTACGACGGCCTGCTCGCGCTCACCACCCGCATCCTCGAGGGCGCCCGCCGGTCGGGGCGGCTGCGCCAGGACCGCGACGTCGCCCTGGAGGCGCGCCGCCTGTGCGCGCTGCTCGACGGGCTGGCCATGCAGGCCGCGTTCCACCCCGGCCGGCTGGACGCCGACACCATGCTCGGCGTCCTGCGCACGCACCTGGCCGCGCTCGCGCCCTGAACGTCAGATCTCCGTCTGCCGGTCGATGCCGAGCGTGGCGATGAGGTCCTCGTGGAGCTGGAACCAGACGCGGTGGCAGGAGTCGACCTCGCTGCCGTCCACCCAGGTGGCCTCCCCGGCTCGCGCGCGGGCCAGGGCCGCGGCGAAGCGGGTGTCGTACCCGCGCAAACGTGACAGGACGCGCCCGAGCCGGTCGGACAGTGGTGTGAGCGCGTCCGAGAGGGCGGCGAGTTCGCCGAGGACGCGGGCGTCCCAGGCGGGGTCGGAGTGGTCGTTGGGCGCGAGCCGGTCGCCGGGGGCGGGCCGGAGCTGCCAGTCGGTGCAGGCCTGCTGCAGGCGGGCGTTCAGGGGGAGGAACGACCGATAGGCGTCGCGGACCTCGTCCGTGCCGCCGGCGTCGGCGAGCTCGTCGGCGAGCCGGCGTTCGTTCTCGGCCCGGCCGCGTTCGGTCAGCGACCAGCCTCCGGTGCCGGCGAAGGCGGAGCGGCCGACCCAGCCGTGCGCCTCGGCGTCGCGCAGCAGCTCTTCCGTCTCTGCCGCGTCGAGGTCGTAGCGCCGGGCGAGCTCGGGGGTGCCGGCGAAGCCGAGCACGCGTACGGCGTGCAGGACCAGCAGGTCGGGTACGGAGTCGCGGGTCATGAGCCGGTGTCCTGCCGCGCGGTCAGGCGGGTGTAGTGCTGCTGGCACGCCTGGGGCGAGTTGAACCCCATCACGTCCGCCATCTGCGCCCAGGTCAGGCCGGCGCCGCGGGCGATGAACAGCAGGGCGGACTCCAGCCCTTCGGCCTCGGCGCGGGCGGCGGGCAGGAGGGCCAGCGCGTCGAGCACGTCGTCGGGGCCGAGGTCGGCGTGGCGCCAGACGGCGAACTGGACGAGGTCGGTCGCCGACGGCGGCACCGGAGAGGGGCGCCACGGGCGGGGGGCGAGCGCGTCCGCGCCGAGGCGCAGGAGGCGTTCGCGGGCCTCCCTTTCGCGGTCGGCCTCCTGTCGTGGGTTGCGTGACATGCCCGTCATGGTCCACCATCAATAAACTGTTGTCAATCTTTTGTTGATGAGGGCTGATGATCACACCTCTGAGGACGGCCATCCCCGAGACCTGTGGGGGCAAGGCGGGGGCGCTCGGTGCGCTGCTGCGGGCGGGGCTGCCGGTGCCGGACGGGTTCGTCGTGCCGTTCGCCGACGCCGGTGCGGATCTGCGGCGGGCGATCGAGGAGTTCGGTGACGAGCCCGTCGCGGTGCGGTCGTCCGCCTCGGACGAGGACACCGCGCACGTTTCGGCGGCCGGTCGATATGAGAGCTTCCTCGCCGTACGGGGGACCGACGCGGTGATCGAGGCCGTACGCGCCTGCCGGGCCTCGCTGTTCACCCCGCGCGCCCTCGACCACCAGGGTGACCGCGCCATGGCCGTCCTCATCCAGCGCCACCTGGACGCCGAGGTGTCGGGCGTCATGTTCACCCCCGTAGATCCGCACGACCCGACCCGCATCGAGGCGTCATGGGGGCTCGGCCCGAGCGTCGTCGGCGGCACGGTCACCCCCGACACCTACCTCGTCGCCGAGTCGGTCACGCGCACGGTCGCCCGCAAACACACCCGCCTCGACCGGCGCGGCGGCGAACTGGTCACGTCCGACGTGCCGCTCGATGCCCGCGATCGGCCGGCGATCGGCGATGCGACCGCCCGAGCGCTCGCCGGCCTGGGCAGGACGATCGCCGCCGTACGCGGCGGCCCGCAGGACGTCGAATGGGCGATCGCCGGCGGCCGTACCTGGATCCTCCAGGCACGCCCGATCACCGCCGCGCCCCCGCCGCTCACGTCCGCACTGAACGGAATGCCGGGCAGCCACGGCGTCGCGACCGGCGCCGCGCGGATCGTCCGCGGCCCGGACGACTTCGCGCGCGTGCGTCCCGGCGACATCCTCATCTGCCCCTACACCGACCCCGCCTGGACGCCGCTGCTGCGCATCGCCGCCGGCGTCGTCACCGAGACCGGCGGCGTGCTCTGCCACGCCGCGATCGTCGCCCGCGAGCGCGGCATCCCCGCCGTCCTCGGCATCCAGGACGTCACGAGGACCCTTCACGACGGCGCCACCATCACCATCGACGGCACCACCGGCACGATCACCTGACGAAGGCGTGCAGGGCGTCGAGCAGGAAGGCGAAGTCGGCGTCCCGTACGTCCTGCGCGTGGTGGTCGAAGCGGCCGGCCGCCTCGCCGGCGGCGAAGCCCAGGACGGCGGTGCTGATGAGGCGTTCCGCGCGGGCGGCCCGCTCGTCGTCCAGGCCCGCCTCGCGCAGGGCGGCGCAGACCCGGTCGCGCACCTGGCGGGCCTCCTCGGTGGCCGCAGGACGCTGCAGCAGGAGCGGGAACACGCTGGGGTGGCGGGCGGCCGAGCGCCGCACGCCGGTGGCCAGGTGCCGCAGGCGGTCCTGCCAGGGGAGGTCGTCCGGCGGCGGCGGGATCTCGGTGAGCAGCGCCTCCACCAGGCCGTCGAGCAGGTCGTCCTTGTTGGAGACGTGCCGGTAGAGCGCCATCGGCGTGACGCCCAGACGCGCGGCGACGGCCGCCATGGTGACGGCGGCCAGCCCCTGCTCGTCGGCCAGCGCGAGAGCGGCGTCGAGGACGGTGGTTCGGCTGATCTGTGCGGGACGCCCCATGACGTAAGTATATGACATATGCTTATGTCATATACAAAGAGGTGGTCATGCGGATCTTGATGACGGACGGCTCGGGGCTCACCGCACGTCAATGCGCCACCGTGCTGTCGCGCGCCGGGCACGTGGTCGAGGCGCTGACGTCCGACCCGCTGTGCGTGTGCGCCTTCACCCGGCACGTACGCCGCCTGCACCGCGTCCCGCCCTACGGCGACGACCCGTTCGCCTGGCTCGAAGCGGCACTGACCGTGTACAAGGCCGGCGGCTTCGACGTGCTCCTGCCGACCCAGGAACAGGTGGCGGTCCTGTCACGGGCGGCGGACGGTCGGGCCGCCACCGTGGTGCCACCGTTCGCCGCACTCGCCCGCGTACAGGACAAACTCTCGGCCGCCGCCACGCTCACCGAGCTCGGACTGCCCCAGCCCCCGCAGGCGATCATCACCGACGCCCGCGACCTGGCCGAGTGGGACGTCTTCCCCGCCTACCTCAAACAGCCCATCGGCACCGCCACCAGCGGCGTCGCGAGACTGACCGGCCCCGAAGACCTCAAGGACCGGCCCGTCGAGGACGGCCTGCTCGTGCAGCATGAGGTGCCTGGCCCGCTGGCGATGATCCAGACGGTGTTCGCCGAGGGGGAGCTGCTCGCCTTCCACGCCTGCCGCAGGGAGGGCGAAGGCGCGCGGGGCGGAGCCGGCCGCAAGCGCGGCCTCGCCCTGCCCGAAGTCCGCGACCACCTCGCCAGGCTCGGCCGGGAGCTGCGCTGGCACGGCGCGCTGTCGGCGGACGTCATCCTCGGCCCCGGCGGGCCCGTCTTCATCGACCTCAACCCGCGCCTGGTCGAGCCGGTGAACGCACTGCTGTCCGGCGTCGACCTCCTCACACCGATGCTCGACCTCGCCCGCGGCCGCACCCCCGCCGTCCAGCCCGCGGCGCGGCCCGGCGTGGCCACGCACCAGCTCCTGCCGGCCGTACTCGGCGCGGCCCAGCACACCGGCCGGCGCGGGGCGGTGCTGCGCGAGCTCGTCACCGCCGCCGCCCGCCGCGGCGGCTACGCGGGCAGCAAAGAGGAGCTCACGCCGGGGTTCGACCCGCGCAGCGCGCTGCTGGTCGCGCTCGCCGCCGGCGCGACGATCGCCCGTCCCGGCCTGTGGCGCTGGTTCGCGGCCGGAAGTGTGCGGGCGTACGCGCTCAGCGGACCGGCCTGGCGGCGCATCGTGCGGGGGCCCGCGTCATGACGACCGGCGGGCCAGGTCACCGGTCGCGTCCTGGCCGGCGTCGGTGGCGCGGCGCAGGAAGCCGGCGAGCAGATCGAGATCGGCGTCGCCGTACTGCTCGCAGATCTCGTCCATCTTCGAGCTCATCCCGCCATAGAGCTCGAACAGCTCCGCGTTGCGCTCCCGGTTGGCGCGGACGACGACGGCGCGCCGGTCGGACGCCTCCGGGTCGCGGTCGCGGGTGACCCAGCCGGCGCGCTGCAGCCGGTCGAGGATGCCGGTGACGGTGGCGGGGTGCAGGCCGGCGCGGCGGGCCAGCGCGGTCGGGCTGAGCGGGCCGTGCCGGTTGATGATGTCGAGGCAGGACAGATCGACGTCCTTGAGGCCCGCGTGCGCGCCGACCTGGTGGTTGAGCAGCGACAGCTGGATGCTCAGGGCGCGCAGCGACTCCTTGATCTCATTCGTCACCCGGCGCCGCGACCGCGCCGGTTCGGCTGCCTTCGAGGACGTCATGTGGTGGGCCTCCCGAACAAATATGGCCCACGTATTGTATGGGACTCACATCATGCGGGCGCCGAGCCCGGCAGAGGGCTGGAGTCGGCGTACCTGACCTCGTAGACGCGTTCGGCGAACTTCCAGCCGTCAGGCGTGCGCTCGTAGCGGTCGTGGTAGACGGCGTGGTTCAGGTGGGAGCCGCCGTCGCGCATCCTGCCGAACTCCTGGATGTACGACCGCCCGGTCGCCGTGTCACCGTCGATCCTGATGACGCCCGGGTGGACGTTCTGGACGAAGAACTCCCACAGGCCCTGCCCCCACTCGACGCCGGCCCTGATCGCCTCCCGGCCGGCGAACTCCCTGCCGATGTGCGGCCACCGCATCACGCACCCGGGCGTGAACAGGGACTCGACGCGGTCGTAGTCGCGCATCATCACGGCGTCGGTGAGCTCGCCGCGCAGGGCCTCGATCTCGACGCGGTCGGCGATCGCTCGTATGTCGTTCATGCCTCCAGCATCGAAGCCGGACCCATGGAGAACAACGTAGGCTTCAAGCGGCGATCCATAACATGGAGGTTATCCGTGGAGCTGAGGGACATCGAGATCTTCCTGACGCTCGCGGAAGAGCTGCACTTCGGCCGCACCGCCGAACGCCTGCACGTCTCGCAGGCCCGCGTCAGCCAGGCCATCGCCCGGCAGGAGCGGCGGCTCGGCGTGACGCTGTTCGAGCGCACCAGCCGCCGCGTCGCCCTGACCCCGGTCGGGCGGCGGCTGCGCGAGGACCTGGCGCAGGCGTACGACCTGCTCCAGCAGGGCCTCGCCCGGGCCGAGGCGGCAGGCAGGACACTGCGTCTAGGGGTGTTCGGCCACGCCGGGTACGAGCTGCGCCCGCTCATCGACGCCTTCCGCGCCCGCCACCCCGGCGGCGACGTGCTCTTCAGCGAGGTCACCGGCGCCGACCCGTTCGCGGCACTGCGCGCGGGAGAGGCCGACGCCCACGTGCTGTGGCTGCCGGTCGCCGAACCCGACCTCACCGTCGGCCCCACCGTGCTCACCAGCGGGCGTGTGCTGGCGGTGGCGGCCGGGCATCGGCTCGCCGGACGCGGCAGCGTGTCGCTGGAGGACCTGGCCGGCGAGCGGGTCGCCGACCTCGGCCCGGCGGCCCCGGAGTATTGGCTGGAGTCCATGGTCCCCGCCCGTACGCCGTCGGGCCGCCGCATCCCGCGCGGGCCCGCCGCCCGTACCTTCAACGAGATCCTCACCCTGGTCGCCGCCGGGCACTGCGTGCACCCCCTGGGCGAGCTCGCGGCCCGCTACAACAACCCGCCGGGCGTCGTGTTCGTCCCGATCCACGACGCCCCGATCCTCAGGTTCGCCCTGGTCTGGCCGTCCGTCACCGACGGGCCGGCCGTCCGCGCGCTGGCACGGACCGCCGCCGGCCTCGGGCCCGTCGCGATCGGCTAGGCCGCGCCGCGGAAGGCGGTGGCGTGGTCGTCGACCCAGTCGGCGTAGGTGCGCGCGGGGCGGCCGAGGATCTTCGCCACCTCGTCGGTGACGGCCTCGGCCGGTCCGGCGCCTCTGGCGTACCTGGCCAGCAGGGCCGCCACGAACGCCGGCGGGAAGCCCCGCTGGACCATGCCCTGCGCGTACGCCTCCGGCGGGATCTCCTGATAGCGCAGCGGCCGGCCGATCACCTCGCCGATGACGGCCGCCATCTCCTCGTGCGACAGCGCCTGCGGGCCGGTGAGCGGCACCTTGCGGAACACCGGCCCGTCGTCGAGCAGCGCCCGCGCGGCGACCTCCGCCAGGTCCTCCTCGTGGATCAAGGGCTCGGCGAAGGCCGCGTACGGACCCCGCACGACGTCGCCCGCGCGGACCTGCGGAGCCATCGTGTGCAGGGTGTTGACGGCGAAGGACGCGGCGCGCAGGCTCACCCACTGCATGCCGCTGGCGACGGCGGCGTCCTCGGCCTCCTTGTTCCTGTCGCCCTGGAAGCGAGACGGCTGGGCGGCCAGGTCCTCGTCGACGTTGATCGCGGCGAGCGCAACCACCCGCCCGGCGCCGCGCTCCCTGGCGAGCGCGCACAGTTCGGCCGCCGAGTCTCCGGCGGCGCGCGGGTGCAGGAACAGCGACGTGACGCCCTCCATGGCCGCCGCCATCGTGCCCGGCCGCGACGGGTCGCCCACCAGGACGTCCACGTTCGTGGGCAGGCCGGACGCCTGCGGGCGGCGGGTGACGGCGCGTACCTTCGCGCCTTCGGCGGCGAGCAGGGCGACGAGGCGGCTTCCGATGGTGCCGGTGGCGCCGGTGACAAGGATCATGACGACCCCCTTCTGTTTATATGAGATTCATATTATACGAAACTCATACAAAATGGCGTCAGACGACGCCCGCCCGGATCTCGTCGTACAGCCGGGTGGGATCCTCGGCCAGCGACTTCTTGACGTGCATGCTCCATGCGTCGGCGAGCACCTCGGCCGCTCCCGCCTCGATCCCGTCCAGGCCGGCCCGCACGGTCTCGGCCGGGTCGCCCTTCGGCCCGTCGTAACCGGCGCTGAAGTCGGTGTCGACCGCCCCCAGGTGCAGCGCGGTCACGAGCGTGCCCGGCAGCTCCAGGCGTACGCCGTTCGTCAGCGCCCACTGGGCGGCCTTGGTGGCGTGGTAGCCGTTCGTGCCCGGGTAGGCGTGCCAGGACTGCGCGGACAGCACGTTCAGGATCGCCCCGCCGCCGTTGGCCGCCAGCGCCGGGGCGAACGCGCGTACGGCGGTCAGCGTGCCCCAGAAGTTCGTCTCCATCTCCACGCGGATGGCCGCCGGGTCCGTCGTGAGGAAGTACGTGGAGTGGCTGACTCCGGCGTTGTTCACCAGGAGCGTCACGTCGGTCGCCGTGGCGGCCGCGGCCAGGACCTGCGCCTCGTCCGTGACGTCAAGCCGCAACGGCACGACGCCGGGCAGGTCGATCGTCTCCGGGCGCCTGGCGGTCGCGTACACGCGGGCCGCGCCGCGTTCCAGGAGCTGCCGGGCGAAGTGGCGGCCCAGCCCGCGGTTGGCGCCGGTCACGAGCGCCACCGCGCCCTCGATGGGGAAAGCGTTCAGGTTCTTCGTGGTCATGCGAGCACGCTAAGACCTACCGCTGACGTCAGGGTCAAGTCCTGGGGAGGTTCGGGACAAATCGGTCGGACGTTCGGGGGCGATTCGGCTGACTGCTATTGATCTTGACCGCTACCCTTCACGATCAACAACGTTTCGTAGAACGGGAGCTTCCATGCGACACCCTGTTGTCGTGAGTGCGTTACTCGCCCTGGTGACCGGCGCCGGCCTGCTGGCCGGACCGGCCACCGCCGCGGTGGCCGACGACAGCGCGGCCGGTGGCTGGTACACCGAACTACCGGCCACCATGAAGGTCTGCGACAACGCGACCTGGCAGGACGGACCGGCCGGCGCGCCGCAGGGCGCCATCGTGGTCCCGGCGGGCGACAACACCGGCTTCGACTTCGGCCAGAGCGGCAAGACCTACTGGTTCGCCCCGGGCACCCACACCCTCGGCGAGGAGCTGTACAGCCAGATCAGACCCGGGGACGACAGCGTCTTCCTGGGCGCTCCCGGCGCCATCCTGGACGGCCAGAACAAGAACCAGTACGCCTTCTCCGGCGAAGCCTCCAACGTGCGCATCGCCTACCTCGAGGTCCGCAACTTCGGCCGCGGCAAGGACAACAACAACGAGGGCGTCATCAACCACGACGCGAGCAGCGGCTGGATGATGGAGCACCTCTACGCGCACCACAACGACGGCGCCGCGGTGTTCCTCGGCAACACCAACACGATCCGCAACAGCTGCCTGAAGGACAACGGCCAGTACGGCATCAGCATGTACCGGCCGCAGGTCGAGGGCGACGCGGCGATCAAGGACATCGTCGTGCACAACAACGAGATCTCCGGCAACAACCAGGACGACTGGGAGACCGAGATCGAGGGGTGCGGCTGCACCGGCGGCGTCAAGTTCTGGGACGTCGAAGGCGCCACCGTCACGCAGAACTACGTCCACGACAACCTGAGCGTCGGCCTGTGGGCCGACACCAACAACATCGACTTCCTCTTCGACCGCAACTGGATCGAGGGCAACGAGAGCATCGGTCTCTGGTACGAGATCAGCTACAACGCCACGATCACCCGCAACGTCTTCAAGCGCAACGCCTGGGTCACCGGCAACGACAACCAGGGCTCGCCGGCGCCGGCCATCTACATCTCCGAGTCGGGCGGTGACGCGCGCCTCGCGAGCGACACCAGCGGCAGCACCGATCTGAGGATCAGCGACAACTACTTCGAGGACAACTTCTCCGGCATCTCGATCTTCGAGAACGCCAACCGCTTCTGCAACTCCAACGGCAACACCAGCAAGACCTACTGCACGCCGTTCGTCGCTCCGACGGTGATCCCGGAGCCGTACGACTACGAGTACCCGAACCCGATCAACGACGCCCACCCCTGCTACACCTCGATCGCGAACGAGCCGCAGCGCACCGACTGCCGCTGGCACTCGCGCAACGTGAAGGTGACGGGCAACGAGTTCCGCTTCGACCGCTCGGTCGTGCCCTGCGCCGGCACCTACTGCGGGGTCCAGGCCCTGTACGCCCAGGGCGCCGACAACATGCCGTGGGCGCCGTACACGGTGTCGGAGATCCAGCAGGACATCATGTTCAACGCCGGCAACAGCTTCACCGGCAACACCTACGTCGGCGACTGGAAGTTCGCCAAGGGCTGGGGCGAGACGATCTCCTGGGACGCCTGGCGCTCGGCCCCGTACAACCAGGAGGCCGGCAGCACCTACAACGGCTCGACCGAGGAGCCGCCGGTGCCCAACGCCCTCGACGCCGACACCTCGACCCTCGAAGGCTCGATCGGCCAGTGGTCCGCCTGGTACAGCAGCTCCGTCGAGCGGTCCGCCGACGCCGCCCACGAGGGCGACTACGGCCTGCGCGTCGCGGTGACCGAGGCGAACGGCTGGGGCGTCGCCCTCGACAACTGGCCCGGCTTCGAGACCAGGGCCGGCGCCAAGCAGATCAGCTTCTGGGCCCGGCAGGGCACCCCGGGGATCGCCGACGCGACGCTCAGCGTGCTGTGGCGCAACGCCGAGCAGGAGCTGATCCGTACCGACGAGATCCCGCTGAGCGGCCTGACGACGAGCTGGAAGGAGTTCACCCAGCAGCTCACCGCGCCGTCGGGCACCGCCGCCGTCTCGCTGGAACTGGGCGGCGAAGGCGCCGCCGGCGAGACCCTCCACCTCGACGACATCGTGATCGCCGACCAGGAGAACGCCTAGATAAGGGGGGAACGGGTGCCCTCCACCCGTTCCCACCCTTGTCAGAGTCCTGGTGATCGGGGCGTGGTCGCCAGGACGAACCAGCAGTGCTGCGATGCCGTCACGGCTTCCAGCACAGCAGCGGATCGGGGTGGTCGGTGAAGCCGAGCCCCCGGTAGAGCGGCTCCGCTTCGCGGGAGACGGTGAGGTCGACCCGTACGGCGTCGCGCGATCGGAACCAGCCGACCAAGCCGAGCATGATCGCCCGGCTGTGCCCGCGCCGCCGGCACGCCGGGTCGGTGACCATCTCAACCCTCACAGCCCGTCGATTCCCTCGCGCGGGGGAGGCGCGCTCCAGGCCCATGACAGGACGCTGGTGACGTCACGAGCGTTCGAAAGGGCTGGAGGGGTGACGTGACTGTGTCGTTGCGGGTCCGGGTGTGGGTGTACCTGTTGCTGTGCGGGCTTCTGCCGTGGTCCCTGGTGAAGACCGTGTGGACCGTTGGGGGAGACGCGCTCGGGGTGAGCGGCCGGGACTGGTTACGGAGTGTCGAGAGCGACGGGGGCGCCGTCTATGAGGCGCTGGCGGCCGTGGGGATCGATCTGACGGTGCTGGCGGCCCTGCTGGGGGTGTTCCTCGCGCTCGGGCTGGTGCATAGGTGGGGGAAGATCTTTCCGCGGTGGACGCTTTTCCTGGCCGGGCGACGGGTGCCGCGCCTCCTGCCGCTGATCCCCGCGTGGGTGGCCGGGGTGTGTCTGGGCGGGTACGGGCTCGTCCTCCTCGTCATGGTGCCGCTCGCCCTGGGCGGGGTGATACCGCCGTTCACGCCGCCGGAGCCCTTCACCACCAGTGCGGACGTGACCTGGATGATCCTCTTCGGCGGTCTGGCGTTCGGCGGCCTCGGGGGAGCCCTCGTGCTGGGAGCGTGCTCGTACACGTCTCATGCGGGGTAGGCGTGCGTCTCGGTGGCCTTGACCGACGCCCAGATTTCCTGGCCGGGGCTGAGGTCGAGGTCGGCCACGGCGGCGGGGGTGATGTCGGCGAAGGCCGTGATCGGGCCGTCGAGGTGGACGCGGACGTTGTCGCCGTGCCGTTCGATGCCGTCGATGCGGGCCCGCCACAAGTTGCGCGGGCTGCCGTCGGGACGCGAGCGGTAGAGGGCGACGGCGGCGGGCGGGAAGGCCACGAACGCGGGCCCTGACAGCTGCTCGGAGCTGTGCAGCAGGAGCTCGCCGACCTTGACCCGGCCGGCGTCGGCGCCGCCCCGGTAGAGGTTGAGCCCGACGAGGCGGGCGACATAGTCCGTACGGGGCCGGCGCGCGACCTCGGCCGGCGGCCCCTCCTGGACGACGGCGCCCTGCTCGATGACGATCAGCCGGTCGGCCAGCACCATGGCGTCGAGCGGGTCATGGGTGACCAGCACGGTCGCGCCGTCGAAGTCGGCGAGGTGGCGGCGCAACCGGGAGCGGACCTCCAGCCGGGTGTGGGCGTCGAGCGCGGCCAGCGGTTCGTCCAGCAGGAGCAGCTCGGGCCGTACGGCGAGCGCACGGGCCAGCGCCACCCGCTGCGCCTGCCCACCGGACAGCTGCCGCGGCCTGGCACCCGCCCGATCGGCCAGTCCGACGCGTTCGAGCAGGTCGGCGGCGGAGCGGCGGGCCTCGGCCTTGGGCACGCCCTGGCAGCGCGGCCCGAAGGCGACGTTGTCGAGCGCGGACAGGTGGGGGAAGAGCAGGTAGTCCTGGAACACCATGCCGATCGGCCGGCTCTCGGCGGGCAGGGTGTGCAGCGGCCGGCCCCGCAGCGAGATGTGACCGGCGGACAGGCGGGTGAGCCCGGCCAGCGCCCGCAGCGCCGTCGTCTTGCCCGCCCCGTTCGGGCCGAGCAGCGCCACCACCTCACCGGCGTCGGCGTGCAGCGTGACGTCGAGGGTGAAGGTGGGCCTGGTGACCACCAGGCGGGCGTCGAGGGTCACGGCGCGCTCACCCACCGATCACGCAGGCTGGCCAGGATGACCACCGACACGGCCAGCAGGACCAGGCTGAGCACGATGGCGGCCTCGGGCTCGGTCTCCAGCGCCAGGTAGACGGCCAGCGGCATCGTCCGGGTGGTGCCGGGGAAGTTGCCGGCGAACGTGATCGTCGCCCCGAACTCGCCCAGCGCCCGCGCCCAGCACAACACCGCGCCCGCCACCACGCCAGGCATGACCATCGGCAGCGTCACCCGCCGGAACACCGTCCACCGCGAGGCGCCGAGCGTCGCGGCGGCCTCCTCGAACCGCTGGTCGGCGCCGCGCAGCGCCCCCTCCACGCTGATCACCAGGAACGGCATCGCCACGAACGCCTCGGCGATCACCACCCCGGCCGTCGTGAACGGCAGCGTGACCCCGAACGACCCCTCCAGCCACTGCCCGACGATCCCGCGCCGGCCGAGCACCAGCAGCAGAGCCACACCGCCGACCACCGGCGGCAGCACCAGCGGCACGGTGACCAGCGCCCGCACCACCCGCCGTCCAGGGAACTCGACCCTGGCCAGCAGCCAGGCCAGCGGCACGCCGAGCAGCAGGCACAGCGCGGTGGCGATGGTCGCGGTGACCAGCGACAACCGCAGCGCCTCCAGCACCTGCGGCTCGGCCAGCCGGCCGGGCAGCGTCGTCCACGGGGCGCGGACCAGCAGCCCAGCCAGCGGCAGCACCAGGAAGACCAGCCCGATCAGCGCGGGCACCACCAGCATCCACGGCAGCCTGCCGGACGCCTCGCGTCCTCGGAGCGTGGGGCCGGTGCGGTCGCGGACGGGAGCGTTCATCAAGGCGCTTCGAATCCGGCCTTGGTCAGCACGTTCTTGCCCTGCTGCGACAGCACCAGGTCGACGAACCGCCGGGCCGCGTCACCGGCCGGGGCCTTGGCGATGGTGGCGATGGGATAGTCGTTGACCGCCTGGTCGGCCTCGGGGAACGCGATGCCCGACACCTTGCCGGCGGAGGCGATGACATCGGTCTTGTAGACCAGCGCCGCGTCCACCTCGCCCAGCTCGACCTTGGTCAGCGTGGCCTTGACGTCCTGCTCCAGGGTGACCGGCCTGATCTGCAGCCCGGCGGCGTCCAGCGCCTTGGCGGCCGCCGCGCCGCACGGCACCTGCTCGGCGCAGAGCGCGACCTTCACCTTCGGGTCGGTGAGGTCCTTCAGCTCGCCGATGTGCGCCGGGTTGCCGGCGGGGACGGCGATCTGCAGCTTGTTGCGGACGAACGTGGCCGGCGAGCCCGCCAGGGACGCGTCGGTGACGGTCTTCATGGTGGCCGGGCTCGCCGCGGCGAAGACGTCGGCCGGGGCGCCCTGAACGATCTGCTGGGCCAGCGTGGCGCTGGAGCCGAAGTTGAACCGTACCGACGTACCCGGATGAGCGGCCTCGAAGACCTTCCCGAGCTCGGTGAACGTCCCGGTCAGCGACGCCGCCGCGAACACCGTCACCTCCTTGCCCTCTCCGGAGGCGGACCCTCCTGACCCGCACCCGGCAAGGACCAGCGCGACGGGCAGGACGAGCGCCCACAGGGACATGCGCCTGAACACCAAGGGCCCGCTCCTCACACCTGACTGGCCACGCGCTCGTGGTCAGGGATCTCCACGACGACGTTGGTGGACTTGATCACCGCGACCGCCACCACCCCCGCCTCCAGGCCCAGCTCATCGGCGGCCTGGCGGCTCATCAGCGACACAACGCGGAACGGCCCCGCGGCGATCTCCACCTGCGCCATCACCGCGTCGCGGACCACCTCCGTCACGATCCCCCTGAACCGGTTGCGCGCCGAGGAACGCCCGCCCCCGCCGCTCTCCCCGACCTGCGCGCGGGCGAAGGCCGCCAGGTCGGCGCCGTTGACCTGCCGATGCCCGTGCTCGTCGCGCTCGGCCCGCAACCGGCCCGCGTCCACCCACCGGCGGACGGTGTCGGAGCTGACCCCGAGCAGCGCCGCGGCCTCACTGATCCGAAACGTCGTCACAAGCCCCCACCCTACCCCCGCACTTGCGAGCACCAACACCCATCAACAGCGGCATCAGCGACACGTTACCCTTCCTCGCCCTCGCATCCACGAGGCCAGGCGTTACGCTGCCCCTGTGACGTTGATGACGTGCTCGCGATCTACCACGGGGACTCCGGTCACCACTGATAGGGCAGGTATTTGCCGTCCATCGTGATCACGACCCGGTCGCCCGCCGGGTCGGGAACCGGCTTGACGTCCAGGCGGAAGCAGATGGCGCTCCTCCATGTCCGAACTGCTGCGTGAGTGGATCACCGTGCCGCTCGGCATCGAAGGACGGCTCGCCTTCGCCACTCCGGCGGAGCCGCTCGCCCGCCTGGGACAGCAGGAGCGGCCCCGCCGCTCAGTCGATCCTGGGCCATGGGAGAGCCGGCCGAGCGGGGCACCGACCAGGTCTTCGGCACTCCTTCACGGATGGCGCTGGGTTTCCCCCTCGGCAGGATGGGAGCACCCACCGACGAGAGCTCCTTCGGCCGGCCGGGAGTGAGGCGGCAGCTACGCCTACGCCGACCCCGCCCGCGGCGTCGCCTTCGCCCTGACGAAGAACCGCCTCACCCCCGGCTTCGACCCCGCCCTGTCCGTCATGGAGATCCTCATCGAGATTCGCTGAGCCTCCGGCGGCGGCACCAGCGTCCCTCGAGCGCGGCTCGATAACGTGACGGTCCCCTCGCGCTGGAGAGCCTCATGTCGTTCCTTCTCTCAGCCCAGCTGTGGGCGCGCAAGGCCGGGAAGCACCTTTACACCGGTCTGGTCATGCTCGGCGCCGGCGTCCACGCGCCCTCCCTGCCCCTGCTCTGGGACGGCCGCCCGGAGCAGGACGTACCGGACCGGCACCTGAGCCCGTCCGAACGCGCCGCCTGGCACCAGCTGACGACCGCACTGACCAGCGACGAGAAGTCCTGATCACATGGGTTTGCGCGGCAGCATCAGCGCGGTGAAGACGGACAGCAGGAGCAGCGCGGCGGAGATGAGGAAGCCGAGCCGGTGGCCACTCGCCGTTCCCCGGGGGCGGTCACTGATCCAGGCAGCGCAGCGCGGCGGCCAGGAACTCCTGCTTCTGCGCCGGCGAGAGCGTGCCGTTTCCGGCCTCGACCGCCCAGAACGCGCCCTGCTTGGCCACCGCGAACGCGGCCCAGGCGCGGGCCAGGGCCTCGTCGCTCGGGTCCGGGCCGGCCAGGGCGTGGATGAACGTACGGGTGCTGCCCTCGACGTCGTACATGCTCCGCAGGACGGGGGAGATGGACGGGTCGCTGCTCAGCAGCGCGTTGACCGCGTGCGTCTCCACCGTCAGATCGATCAAAGCGCGCAGCAGCTCCTGAGGGCTCAGCCGCTCTTTCGCGCAGCGCTCGGCCAGCTTCGCGAACAGCGACAGCGGCTCGGTGATGAGCGCTCCAAGGATCAGCTCCTTGGAGTTGAAGTGGTAGTAGAGCGTGGCCTTGCTGGTGCCCAGCTTCCCCGCGATGTCGGCGATGGAGGTGCCGGCGTAGCCGCGCTCCACGAAGAGCTCCTGCGCGGCCTCCAGGATGCGCGCCCGGGTGCGGACGCCGTCGCGTTCCCCTACGGCCACGAGGTCACCCTCTTCATGGGCCGAGCATACGGGACTTGACGACCGTCCGGTCACCTGATTTCACCGGTCCCGCCGATGAAGGCGGGCGTTGACGCGCAGGAGGGCCGGGACCAGCAGGTAGACCACCACGGGCACCACGATCGCGGTCACCACCAGCGTGCGCAGCGCCTGCGGCAGCGGGCTGATGACCGGCTCCAGCAGCAGTTGCACCAGCATGAGCGTCGCGTAGACGGCCGCCCAGGTGATCAGGGCGCGGCGGTGCACGGACGGTGTGGCAGGCATGACGGGTCCCCCTCAACAAATCCAACTCATCAGTTGGAGTTTTGCACACGAATCTCCAACTGTCGAGTTGGATATTGCGGCTATGCTGGGACCATGGCATGGAACACGGCCCGCACACGGCAACTCCTGCTGGACGCGGCGGTCGAGGAGTTCGCGGAGCACGGCCCCGAGGCGGCCAGGCTCGACCGCGTCGCCGCCACGGCCGGCGTCAACAAGGAGCGCATCTACCAGTACTTCGGCAACAAGGAGCAGCTGTTCGCCGCCGTGCTGAGCTGGAGCCTGGAGCGCCTGGCCGAGGCCGTGCCGCTGGACGGGCCACTCGCCGCCGACCTGCCCGCGTACGCCGGCCGCGTCTACGACTACCACCGCGAGCACCCGCAGTTCATCAGGCTGCTCTACTGGGAGGGCCTGCACCGCGGCGGCGACCCCATCGCCGCCAGGGAGGAACGCGCCGCCCACTACGCCGCCAAGCTCTCAGCCCTGGCCGCCGCGCAAGAAGACGGCACGCTGCCGTCGGAGTTCACGCCGGGCGAGCTGCTGTACGCGGTGATCGCCCTGGCCGGCTGGTGGTACGCCACCCCGCCGCTCGCTCAGATGATCATGGGCGACGACATCGGCGCCGCCCGCGACGCCCTGGTCCGCATGGTCGCCAAACTGGCCGGCTCAAGCTCCTCCTAACGAGCCGCCACATTCCGCAAGGTGCCGGACATTTACCAGATGTTCGGCACCTTGCGGCAAGGAGACTTCGTGACCTACCGAGATCGCTTCGAAGCGGTCTACGACGCGTATTACCCGGCGATACATCAGTACGCCGCCCGCCGTACCGGCTCGCCCGACGACGCGGCCGACGTCATCTCGGAGACGTTCCTCACCGCCTGGCGGCGCATCGGCGACGTTCCCGAGGGCGAGGAGGCGCTGTTATGGCTGTACGGGGTGGCCCGCCGCGTGCTGGCCAACCAGCGGCGCGGCGCATCACGCAGAGCCGCGCTCACCGAACGGCTGCGCGCGGAACTGACCGCCGACCAGCCGACCGGATCGGTGGATCTGGACCATGTACGCGCGGCCTTCGACGCCTTGTCCGAACGTGACCGCGAGGTTCTGGCGCTGGCCTGCTGGGAGGGCCTGACCGGCCAGCAGATCGCCAAAGTCCTGAAATGTACGCCGATCGTCGCCCGGACCCGGCTGCACCGGGCGCGCAAACGGATGGCGGCGGCGCTGGAGCGGCAGACGTCCATGACGGTCGCGATGGGGGAAGCATGAGCGACATCGACACCCTGATGAAGGCCATCGACCCGGCACCGCACGCGCCGGAACAGGGGCCCGCCGCGCGCGAACTGCGTGAAGCGATCATGGCGACCCCGGCGCCCACGCGCAGAACCGCCCGGCGTCCGTCGTGGCGGGCCGGCGCCATCGGGCTCGCCGGGGCCGCGGCTGCGGCGGCGGTCTTCCTCGTCCAGGCCACCCCCACGGTCGCACCTGCCCTGCCGGGCAAATCGCTCCTGCTGGCCGCCGCCGCCAAGGCCCAAGCCGCCCCAGAGGGGGCGTACTGGCATCTCAAGGAGCTGTACGTGGGCTCGGCGGGACCGTACGGCCGCGACGGCGACTCCTACCGTCTGGAGACCTCGTACCTCTCGGAGACGTGGTTCGCCAAGGACGGCCGGGCGTGGATCGGCGGCAGGCGGCTCGCCGCACGCCCCCTCGACGTGGAGGCATGGCGTCGCGACGGTTCACCGACCGAGTGGACGATCGGGAGGGACGGCGGTCTCTACTCCACCTCGCCCGGCGCGGGCACGCTCACCCGGCTCAAGGGGGAGCGCAGGCTCTACTGGAGCGCCATGCCCATGACCATCAAGGAGATCGAGGCGCTGCCCGCCGACCCGGAAGCGCTGAAGAAGCGGGCCGCTGAGGCGATCCGCCGCGACCGGGACTTCGCCGGTTCCGTGGCGGACGGCCTGCCGCCCACCTTGGCCTCACTCCTGTACGCGCTGCCCGCCTCCCCGCAGGTGCGCGGCGCCGCGTACCAGGCGCTGGCGACACTGCCCGCGGTGCGGGTCGAAGGCCGGACCACCGACGTGCGGGGGCGGGCGGGCGTCTCCGTGACCTTCCCGCTCCAGGGAGGTGGACCCGCTCAGGGCAGGCTGATCATCGACCCCGGCACCTCCAAGGTGCTGACCTACGCGGTCACCGGCGGCGGGCCGAAGAAGGACGACCGCGTCACCGTGGTGCTGGACTCCGGCTGGACCGACACCCCGCCATCCGCCGGCTGATGCAAGCGTGAGGTAGAACGTTCGGTCTTGACTGGTGTGCCGGATATGCCATGATGAGACCGAACGTTCTCCCTTGCATGGGGAGGGCGTCGTAAGTCTTCTGACCTGAAAGGCCACATCATGGGAACCCGTATGCTCCGCCGTGCCGCCCTCGCCGTCGGCGCCCTCGCCTTGATCTCCGCCACCGCGCCCGGCGTGGCGATGGCGGACAGTGCGAAGTCCACCGGCGCGAAGCCGACCATCGTCCTGGTGCATGGAGCGTGGGCCGAGTCGTCGAGCTGGTCGTCGGTGGCGGAGCGGCTGCGCAAGGACGGTTATCCGGTGCGCGCCCTCGCCAACCCGCTGCAGGGCCTGACCAGTGACAGCGCCTACGTCTCCAGCTACCTGGCCTCGATCGACGGCCCTTTGGTGCTGGTCGGCCACTCGTACGGCGGCGCCGTGATCACCAACTCCGCCGTCTCCGACCCCGACGTCAAGGCCCTGGTGTACATCGCCGGTTTCATCCCCGCCAAGGGCGAGACGGTCGGCGACCTGGCCGCCAAGTCCTCGCCGGCCATCCCGCTGGTCACGACCACCGTCCCGGACGGCGCCGAGGTGTCCATCGACCCGGCCCACTTCCGTGAGTCGTTCGCCGGCGACGTCGACAAGACCACGGCCGCCACCCTCGCGACCGTGCAGCGTCCCGCCAACACCAAGGCGGTGACGGACGCCGGCGAGAAGGAGGCGTACCGGACCATCCCGTCCTGGAGCCTCATCACCCGGCAGGACAAGGCGATCGCGCCCGACCTGCAGCGCTTCATGTCGAAGCGGGCCGGTGCGCGCGCCGAGGAGGTCAACGCCTCCCACGCCGTGATGGTCAGCCGTCCCGACGCGGTCACGAACCTCATCGAGAAGGCCGCCCGCAGCGCCCGCTGAGCACGGCCCTCATGCTCCCCGCCGGCCGGTACGGACCCTCCGGCCGGCGGGGAACCATCCGATCCGCACGCTCCTCCCGATCGAGGTCTCAACCCATGACTCAGCACCAGATCGGCCGCCTGGCCGACACCCTGCGGCGGACCATCCACGCCGACCGCGTCCTCACCACAGGGCCGGACTACGACGCCGGCCGCGCCATCTGGAACGGCGCCGTGCTCGCCCGGCCCGGCGTCATCGTCCGGTGCGGCGAACACACCGAGGTCCAGGCCGCCGTACGGGCCGCGCGGGAGGCCGGGGTGCCGCTGTCGGTGCGCGGCGGCGGCCACGACTGGGCGGGCCGATCGCTCAGCGACGGCGGCCTCACCATTGATCTGTCCGGTATGCGGCAGGTGACCGTGGACCCTGAGGCGAAGGTCGCCGAGGTCGCGGGTGGGGCGACGGCCGCCGACGTCGTACGCGCCGCGCAGCCCTTCGGCCTGACCGCCGCGACCGGCTCCGCCGGGTCCGTGGGCATGGCGGGCCTGACGCTCGGGGGCGGGTACGGGCCGCTGAGCGGCCGCTTCGGGCTCGCCCTGGACAACCTGCTCGCCGCGGACGTCGTGCTCGCCGACGGCTCCCTCGTCACCGCCGACGCCGAACGTGAACCCGACCTGTTCTGGGCACTGCGCGGCGGCGGGGGCAACTTCGGCGTCGTCACCTCGATGCGCGTACGGCTGCACGCTGTGCCGACCTTGTTGTCCGGCATGGTGCTGTTCGCGTGGGAGCAGGCCGGGGCCGTACTGGCCGGGCTGCAGGACGTCCTGACCGAGAGCCCGGACGAGCTGACCGTGCAGTCCGGCGTCCTGGCGGGCCCGGACGGCAAGCCGGTGGTGTTCCTCTCGCCGACCTGGAGCGGCGACGACGCTGCGGTGGGGGAGCGGGCGCTGGCCCGGCTCGGCGGCCTCGGCACGCCCCTCCTCTCCCAGATCGGCCCTGCCACCATGCCCGAGATGCTGGCGGGCATCGACGCGCAGTTCCCCTTCGGCCGGCACGTCGAGATCCGCCCGCGTTCCGTGCCGTCCCTTTCGCCGGGCGTACGCGAGGTGCTGAGCGTCGCCGGCTCCACCCTGACCTCGCCCTGCTCGGCGGTCTCGGTGCACCACCTGCACGGGGCCGCGGCCCGCGTACCGCTCACGGAGACGGCGTTCGGCAACCGCGACCCGCACCTGATGATCGAGATCATCGCCCTCTGGGAGCCCGGCGACGCGCGGGCGGCCGGCCACCGCGCCTGGGCCGCCGACGTGGCCCGCGCCCTGGAGCCCGACGCCCTGCCGGGCGGCTACCCCAACCTGCTCGTGGACGACGAATCCGCCCAGATCGCCCACGCCTACGGCCCGAACGCCGAACGGCTGCTAGAGCTGAAACACCGCTACGACCCGGACCGGACCTTCCGCGCGATCCCGCTGCCGGACCCGTCCTGACCTCCCTCTTTCCCAACGAGATAAAGGTAGACGTATGAACCTGCGTACGAGGATGACCCGCTTCGCGGTGATCGCCGGAATGTTCGGAGCCACGACGGCCCTGTCCGTCCCCGAGGCGATGGCATCGGCGACCCCGGCCGCTGTGGGCGGCGTGGTCGCGGCACCACCGTCGTCGTCGCTGGGCCAGCTCGGCCCGTTGACGGACCTCGTCATCGAACGGCTCCTGGTGAGCGACGACGTGGCCGCCTCCAAGTTCGGCACCGACTCGCCCATCGAGGACCCGGTCCGCGAGCAGCAGGTCCTTGACCAGGTCCGCCGGCAGGCCGCGGACTTGGGGGTGGACGGGGACGCCACGGTGGCGTTCTTCCGTGACCAGATCACCGCCAGCAAGGTCGTCCAGAAGGGCCTCTTCGCCCGCTGGACCGCCCACCCGGAAGAGGCCCCGACAACGCGCCCCGACCTGGCGGAGATCCGCCAGCGCCTCGACCGCCTCACCACGGAACTCCTGGACAGTCTGAAGACCACGGAACACATCAGGAAGAAGCCGGTGGCCTGCGCGACCCACCTGACGCTGGCCACCGCATCAGGCGCGAAAAGGGAACACCTGGACGCCCTCCACCGCCGGGCCCTCGAAACCGCAACCGACTCGGTATGCAACTGACCGGACAACGTCGTCGCCGCAGGGGACGGCGTGCGGTCCGGGTCGGTCGCGATGTCCAGGCGGTGACATCGGCGAAGCGGGTCGCGGTATTCGACCCGGAGTGTCAGGGCGCAGCTGCCCACCTTGGCCGATGTCTCTTGTATCCCATTCAGATCGATCACATTTCTCTGATACCAAAGGGCATGGCGCATGACTTGGCCCGTGAACTGCGCGAGGTCTTATAACGGCCCCGGTGGAAGGCTATTTCAGCTGCCACACGATGACGTCGAGTTCGACCCACCAGTCGTCCGCGTCCGTTGAGTCGTGCACTTTGTCCACGCGGAGTGAAGCGACGTTTCCGCTGGCCGTCGTCAGGCACAACTGCGAATTGACGCCGAATTTCTCGGTTCTGCCGGCGCCGGCCAGCCTGACGTCGGTGACCACGTGCCAGGCCTTGGTGCAGGCGTCGAGCGTTCGCGACTCATCGTCTTCCACCCTGGCCATGCGCGAATCGTTCAGCGGCTCCAAAGCCACATAGAACACGCCGTTCTCCAGGCTGAGATCGGGCGTGTTGTCAACGGCTCCGACGCTGATCGTGTCCAGGTCGAAGCCGTCCTGGGCGAACGTCAGCCGGGCGGTTCCCGTCCTGGTCGCGACAGGGGAAGACGATGCACGTACGGGCTCGTCCGAGCCGGTGGCCGAGGGCGCCGCGGACGCGGCCGTCGATGACGGTGACGTCGTCTGTTGCGCGGTCGCAGGGTGAGGAGGCGCAGGGGTCATGCCCTGCCATATCGTGACCAGGGCGGCGCAGGCTCCTATTGCTCCGGCGACGGCTCCGACGATTTGCCAGTGGTCAATGCTTAAACCGAGGAAAGACTTGCCCTTTTTCGCCAACTGAGCATCACCTCGGCACCCCGCAAGTCGATCTCGTCCCGGTCATGGTAAACGCGCGCGTACGTCATGTCAGGTACGACACAAGCCCGGACCCATTTCGGTATGGAGATCATCAGCGCGGCGGTGACGGCGTCCAGGCGGGTGGCCGCCGTCAGCGGGCCGCGAGTTCTCCGCCAGGCCGCGCGTGAGCGGAGATAGAACGTTCGGTGTTGACAAGGGATACCGGGTCGTCCCGTACTCACGCCCCGGCTACGGCGCCTCGACCCCGGCGCCCGGCCGTACGGTCGCCGGCGCCGCCGACCTCGCCGCCGGCATGGCGAGCCTGTTCCCCGAGGTGGACGCCGCCGAGCTGGCCGGCGCCTACGGCGCGGAGAACATGGCCCACATGCACCACGCGCTCGCGCCGGGCGAGGAGGGCTGGCTGGGGGACTTCCAGGCGCTGACCACGCCGTGGGGCTTCGACCTGGGCGGCGTCACCGTCCCCGTCGAGCTGTGACACGGAACGCTCGACCGCATGGTGCCCGTCGCGCACGGGCAGTGGCTGACCGCGCACCTGCGCAACGTCCGTGCTCATATAGAGCGCGGACACGGGCACATCTCGATCGGCGTCGGAACCCTCGGCGACAAGCTCGACCGCCTCAGGTCGAGAGTCAGGGAGAGCGCGCCGGTCAGATCTTTCTGGGAGGGACTGTGACGAACGGCACCGTACTCAACGTGGGGCTCTGATCCGCAGGTCGTCGGTGACCCCGACGCGCCGAGCGAGGCGTTCCCCACGGTAGATGCGGAGCAGGTCAGGGCCGGGCTCGCCAAGGCCGCCGCCGAGCTGGCGGACATGGGTCTCGCCTTCGAGACCTGTCTCCTCGACCGGGGTGCGGGGGCGGAGGAGAAGTTCCGCGAGGCCGTGAGCGGCAAGCACTACGACGTCATCGTGTTCGGCGGGGGAGTGCGCCTCGAACCCGCGATGACCCCGCTCTTCGAGAAGCTCGTCAACATCGCGCGGACCTGCTCGCCGACCTCCGTGCTCTGCTTCAACACCGGCCCGTGGACCACCGTGGACGCGGTACGCCGCTGGTGGCCCCG
Source organism: Nonomuraea sp. NPDC049421 (assembly GCF_040677005.1). Lineage (NCBI taxonomy): Bacteria > Bacillati > Actinomycetota > Actinomycetes > Streptosporangiales > Streptosporangiaceae > Nonomuraea > Nonomuraea sp. NPDC049421. Next base: position 274,612 of record NZ_JBFAQA010000004.1, on the reverse strand, counting down.
GCCGTCCGACGTGGGCTGACGCGGGTCACTTCGTGTCGATCCGGCCCAGCGGTTCGCCGGCCGCCGCCAGCGCCCGGCGGCCAGCGGGCTCAGGTCGTCGCCGCCGCTTCCGGGCAGGCACAGCAGCACGGCCGCCGCGACCGACGACGGGCAGACCGTGGCCGGTCGCCGGCGCCGTGACCCGGACGTGGAGGTCCTGGCCCCTCCAGGGGCCGGAAGCACGACCGGGCGGACGGAGATGAGGGCGATGTCGTTCATCAGAGGAGATACCTTCCAGCGAAAGCGGAACGCTGCTCCGCATCAATATACGGAGCAGCGTTCCGCTTGGCAAACCGCGAAGATGTCCGCGTCCTGTGTGGATCTTGGGCAGAATGGCCCGATGCCTACCATCCCGCACAAGTTCGCCGAGGCCACGTCTTCGTCGCCGTACAACGACTACGACCAGATGGCCGAGGGTTACTCGGCCGAGAACGAGACCAACCTCGTGAACGCCTACTACGAGCGCCCCGCCATGCTGGAGCTGGCCGGGGACGTGGCCGGGCGGCGCGTTCTCGACGCGGGGTGTGGCTCAGGGCCGTTGTTCGCCGAGCTGCGCAGCAGAGGCGCGATCGTGACCGGCATCGACGCGAGCGCGGGGATGCTGGAGATGGCCAGGCGGCGGCTGGGCCCCGACGCCGATCTGCACGAGGTGGATCTGGCCGGGCCGCTGCCGTTCGCCGACGACACGTTCGACGACGTCACCGCGTCCCTCGTGCTGCACTACCTGGAGGACTGGGGGCCGACGCTGGCCGAGCTGCGACGCGTGCTGAAGCCCGGCGGCCGGCTCCTCATCTCGGTGGACCATCCTTTCTCCATCACGCTCTTCCAGCAGATGGCCGGAGAGAAGCCCGCGTACTTCGAGACCCGCACCCGCACCGAGGAATGGGCCATGGGCGGGGAGACGGTCCGGATGAGGTTCTGGGACCGGCCGCTGCACGCGATGACCGAGGCCTTCGCCGCCGCGGGCTTCCGCATCAGCGTCATCAGCGAGCCGCCGTTCGCGCCGGAGGCCCGCGAGCTGTTCCCCGAGGAGTTCGGCGGCATCGAGCCCGGCCGTACGCGGTTCCTGTGCTTCCTGTTCTTCGTTCTCGAGGCGGCCTGACGTAACCCGCTGGACGCGTACGGTGACGACAGGGTTGCATGGAGATCATGATGTGCAGAAGGTCGTCCCTGGCCGTCGCCGTGCTGTTCGCCGCGCTCACCGCATGCTCCTCGGACGTGGCTCCGGCCGGAGCCCGGCCCGGCGAATCCGCGCCGCCCGCCTCGGCAAGCCCGTCGGTGACGCCTTCGCCGTCGCCGACCGGGCCGTGCGATGACGGGACGTGCGAGGTCAAGGTCGCCGTGGGGGACGTCGTGACGGTGCCGGAACGGTACGGCCTCGGGCCCATCGAGGTGAAGGAGATCTCCCGCGGCTCGGTCGAGATGCTCGCGCCCCTGACGGGGCCGGGGTACAGCGTCGCCGGTTGTGCCGGCGGCGGCAGCGTGTCGTCGGCGGGCGGCGGGGCCGTCCGGATGAGCTGCGACAAGGGAACGGTCGCGACCATCAACGACGTCATGAGCCTGGAGGTCGTCAAGGCCGCCGGCAAGACCGCCGTCATCCGCATCGAACCCGCCGGCTGACCAGCGTCCAAGGGCGGATGCGGGCCGGGCAGGACGATGTCGCCGCAGGTGCCCGAGCCCAGCACGTCGCCGGGCCGGACGCGGGTGGCCGATCGGCGGGAATCGTTCTCCACGGTCACGACCGGCTCGTGATGAGCCTCCCGTCAGATCGGGGAGGTGCGAGGGCGGGTACGCGCCTTGGGCAGGGGCAGCGGGGACGTCCCGGGCACGACGGTGTTGCGGATGGTGCCGATGCCCTCGACCGTCATCTCGACCACGTCCCCCACCTCCAGCGGCGGCGGGTCCTGGCGGCCGTGGCGGCCCCACAGCTCGGCCAGGCAGCCGCCGTTGCCGCAGGTGCCCGAGCCGAGCACGTCGCCGGGCCGGATCCGGGTGCCGCGTGAGGCGTAGGCGGCGAGTTCCTCGAAGGTCCAGGCCATGTTGGACAGCAGGTCACGGCCGACCTCCTCGCCGTTGACGCTGACGGACAGGGCGAGGCGCAGGAAGCCGTCGGCGTCCCGGTACGGCTCCAGTTCGTCGGCCGTCACCAGCCACGGGCCGAGGGTGGTGGCGGTGTCCTTGCCCTTGCAGGGGCCGAGGCCGACCTGCATCTCGCGGGACTGCAGGTCTCGGGCCGACCAGTCGTTGAAGATCGTGTAACCGTAGATGTGCTCGCGGGCCTGCTCGGGGCTGAGGCCCGCGCCCTCCTCGCCGATGACGGCGGCGACCTCCAGCTCGAAGTCGAAGGCCCGGCAGCCGGGCGGGACGGGCACGTCGTCGTGCGCGCCGATCAGCGCGTACGGGTTGCTGAAGTAGAAGGTGGGCGCGTCGTACCAGGCGCCGGGCACGCCGCCGCGGCCGTCCACGCTCTTGCGCACGCCCTCGACGTGCTCCTCGAAGGTGACGTAGTCGCGGACCGACGGCGGCTCGACGGGCGGCAGCAGGCGTACGCCGGCCAGCGGCAGCGGCTCCCCGGTGGCCGGGAGGCCGCCGGTGCGGACGACGTCGAGCAGGACGGTCCCGCCGGGGAAGGGCAGGACGGCGTCGCCCGAGACGACGCCGCAGCCGCGCAGGCCCTGGTGGGTGAAGGTGGCCAGGCGCATGATCACACCGGCGGGGCGACGAACACGCCGCGGTCGACGTCGTTGAACGACTCCTTGGCGATCAGCTCGTTCATGGGGTTGGCGGTGCCCCACTGGTCGCTGACCTCGGGCCGGGAGAAGTCGTACACGTGCGGGTGCCAGGCGTCCTCGTCGAGCTCCTCCAGCTCCGTGGTGTATTCGACGGTGTTGCCGTGCGGGTCCAGGAAGTAGGAGAACGTGTTGTCGCCCGCCAGGTGACGGCCTGGGCCCCAGAGCATCCGGACGCCGGCGCGCAGCAGCCTGCCGGTGCCGTACATGTACTCGTCGAGGCCGCGCAGCTCGAAGCTGATGTGGTGCAGGCTGGCGTGCGGGCCGCGGGCGATGGCCATGCTGTGGTGCTGCGGGTTGCAGCGCATGAAGTGCATGACCTGGCCCATGCGGGGGTGGGCGAGGGTGTCGGACAGGGCGAAGCCGAGGTGGGTCTCGTACCAGGTGCGGGTGGCGTCGATGTCGGGGGCGTTGAGCACGACGTGCGAGAGCCGTACGGGCACCGCCTCCTTCGCCTCCAGCCTGCGGTGGGCGCGGACGGCGACGTCGGCGGAGACCTCCACCGTGCGGCCGTCGAGGTCGAAGAAGCGGAAGCCGTGACCGCCGCCGGGGGTGTCCAGCTTGCCGGGCTCGGAGACCAGCCGGACGCCGGCCGCGCGCAGCCGTCCGGCCAGGGCGTCCACGTCCTGCGGCGTGGCCGCGCCGAAGGAGATCAGGTCGAGCCGCTTCTCCTCGGCCTTGCGCAGCCGGACGATGTACTGCTCGGGCGAGCCCTCGGCCGCCAGAAAGCTGATGCCGCTGTCGTTCGCGACCTCGGTCAGGCCCCAGACGCCGGCGTAGAAGTCGCGCTGCTTGTCGTAGTCGGGCACGGCCAGATCGACGTGCCGCAGGTGCGTGATGAGTCTCATGAAGGGTCCTTCAGGTCGAACAGCCGGACGGCGTTGCCGCCTCGGACGGGGGTGTCCGCGAGCCCGGCCGCGCGCAGGGCCGCGAGCGGGTCGGGATCGCCCATGTCGAAGGGGAAGTCGGAGCCGAGCAGCACCCGCTCGGGCCCGGCCACCCTGACCAGCTCGCGCAGCGCGGCCGGGTCGTGGGTGAGCGAGTCGAAGTGCAGGTCGCGCAGATAGCTGCTGGGCGGCCTGGCGCAGCCGCGGGCGTCGGGCCGCACCCGGTGGCCGTGGTCGGAACGGCCCAGGTGGTACGGCAGGTAGCCGCCTCCGTGCGCGGCCAGCAGCTTCAGCCCGGGATGCCGGTCGAGCACGCCGGAGAAGATCAGGTGGGACAGCGCGACGGCGTTCTCCACCGGCTGGCCGACGATGTTCGACAGGTACCAGCGGTCCAGCCGCTCGTCCAGCGTGCAGCCGAACGGGTGCAGGAACACCACCGCGCCCGTCTCGGCGGCGCGGGCCCAGAACGGCTCGTACGCGGGGTCGGACAACTCGCGGCCGGGCGCGTGCGAGGAGATCTCCACGCCCTTCAGGCCCCTGGCGAGCGCCTGGTCAAGGGCCTCGACCACGAGGGAAGGGTGGTGCAGCGGCACCAGGCCCAGGCCGTGCAGTCGGTGGGGCGCCCAGGCGACGTGCGCGGCCACCCCGTCGGCGGCGAGCCGGCACACCTCGGCGGCCGCCTCCTCGCCGGTCCAGTAGTGGTAGTGGGAGGGCGACGGGCTGACGATCTGCACGTCCACGCCGGCCGCGTCCATGGCGGCCAGCCGGGCGTCCACGTCGGTGAGCAGGGGGATCCTGGCCGCGACCATCGGGCCGCTGACCTCCAGCGCGGCCGGGCCGTTGCGGCGGGCGTCCAGCTCGCGCTGCCGGTCGTGGCCGGCCAGCCCGGCCACGGCCTGGTCGATCTCGGGCAGCAGGACGTGCGCGTGCACGTCCACGGTGAGCGGATGACCGGTCATGGCCGCTCGCTCACGATCGCCGAGATCCGCCCCATCAGCCCCGGTACGTCGGCGTCGCGCACGCCGTCGAGCTGCCAGCGCGCGAGCTGCAACGACGCCTCCACCACGGCCTGGACCCGCGCGTAGCGGCGGTCCATGAACGCGTCGAACAGCTCCTGGTCCAGCCGGTCGGCGGCGAGCAGCAGCTCGGCGAGCACGGCGGCGTCCTCCAGGCACAGGGCGGCGCCCTGGGCGAGCGTGGGCGGGCAGGCGTGCGCGGCGTCGCCGACGAGCACGACCCTGCCGAGGTTCCACGGCCGGTCGATCAGCAGCGACTCGAACCACGTGTAGTTGATGCGGGCCGGGTCGGTGATGCCGGCGCGGATCTCAGCCCAGACGCCGCCGTACCCTTCGGCCAGCGCTCGCATGTGAGCGCACTTGTCGCCCACCTCCTCGCGGGGGCGGGCCTGCTCGACGAGGTAGGCGTACATGGTGTCGGGGCCGGTCGGGCAGTAGCCGGCGATGAAGCAGGGGCCGCCGTAGATCAGGTCGGTGCGCTCGACCTCCTTGGGGCGGCGGGTGTGCAGCCGCCAGATGCCCATGCCGGTCGGCTCGGGCGCGACGTCGATGCCGAGCATGCCGCGCACGGCCGAGCGGATGCCGTCCGCGCCCACGATCAGGTCGTAGCGGCCGATGGTGCCGTCCGACAGGCGCGCCTCGCCGCTCTCGGCGACGCCGGTGACGGCCGTGCCGTACCGGACGCGCGCCCCGGCCTCGCCGACGGTGCCGGCGAGGATGGCGGCCAGCTCGGGCCGGTTCATGCCGAGCGTGGCGGGCAGGTCAGAGCCGCCGGTGCGGGTCTCGGGCGGCTCGGCGAGCAGTGTGCCGTCGGGGGCGCGCAGCCCGACCGAGGTGAAGGCGAAGCCGGCCGCGCTCGCCCGCTCCCAGACGCCGAGGTCGCGCAGCACCCGCAGCGCGTTGCCCTGGAGGGTGATGCCCGAGCCGTGCGTGGCGGGTCCAGGCTCGATCTCGACGACGTCGACGGCGACGCCGGCGCGGGCGAGCAGGATCGCCAGGGCGGAGCCGGCGGTGCCGGCGCCGACGATGAGGACGCTGTCTACTGCTGGCATGGGGGCCTCACTTGAGCGCGAGGGGGTTGACGGGGGAGCCGACCGCGCCGGTGACCGGCAGCGGCGCGGCGGTGAGGAGAAACTCGTGGACGCCGTCCGCCGCGCAGTCGGCGGCCAGGGCGTCCAGATCCCACATCTCGCCGACGAGCAGGCCGAGGTGCGGGATGACGACCTGGTGCAGGGGCTGGAACGCGTTCTCGAACTCGTTGGGCCGCACCTCGAAGCCCCACGTGTCGGTGGCGACGGCGGCGATCTCCGTACGGTGCAGCCAGCCCGCCGTCCAGAACGACAGGCCCGGCGCCGGGCCGCCCGCGTAGTCGCCCCAGCCGTCCCGTTTGGCCCTGGCCAGCTGCCCGGTGCGCACGCACACCAGGTCGCCGCGGCCCACCTCGACGCCGTGCGCCCGCGCGGTGGCGGTCAGGTGTTCTTCGGTGATGGCGAAACCGTCCGGCAGCTCGCCGTACACGGCGGCCACGTCCAGCAGCACGCCGCGCCCCGCGACCGGGGCGGCCAGGTGCTCGATGCCGGTGACCAGGTCGCCCTCGCTGGTGACGACCTTGTCGGCGGGCCGGCCGTTCCACGCCCGGCCGTGGTCGAAGCCTCGACCTCAACCTCCTGGTCGCGCTGCACGCCCTCCTTGAGGAGCGCAACGTCACCAAGGCCGGTCTGCGCGTCGGGCTCAGCCAGCCCGCCATGAGCGCCGCCCTGGCCAGGCTGCGCCACCACTTCGCCGACGAACTGCTCGTCCGCCAGGGCAACCGCTACGAGCTCACCCCGCTCGGCAACGCGCTGCGCGCCCCGGCCGCCAACGCGTACGCCATGCTGGACCGCCTGTTCACCAGCCGCGCCGACTTCCGTCCAGGAGACGAGGAGCGCGACTTCACGCTGCTGTCCTCCGACTACGCCATCGCCGTCTTCGGCGCCGCCCTGGCCCGCACCCTGCACGCCGAGGCGCCCGGCCTCCGGCTGCACTTCCGGCACGTGCCGCCCGGTTTCGTGGAGAACCCCGAGGCGGTGCTCGGCGCCGTGGACGGCGCGATGATGCCGCACGGCGTGATCAGCGGGCTGCCCGCCGTCGAGCTGTACGAGGACGCCTGGGTCTGCCTGGTCGCCGACGACCATCCCGAGATCGGCGACCGGATCACCCTCGACGACCTCGCCCGCCTGCCCTGGGTGGTCTACCAGCGCACCTTCGACGCGCCCGTCACCCGGCAGCTCAGCATGCTGGGGCTGGAGCCGCACGTGGAGGTGTCCGTGCAGCACTTCCAGCTGCTGCCGAGCCTGGTGGCGGGCACCCGCCGGGTCGCGCTCGTCCAGCGGCGGCTCGCCGAGCTGCTGCGCGACGTCGCGCCCGTGCGCATGCCGGCCCTCCCGTTCGAGGCGGTGCCGCTGCGGGAGGCGCTGTGGTGGCATCCGGTGCACACCCACGACGCCGCCCACACCTGGCTCCGCACGACCGCCACCCGCGTCGCCGCAAGCCTGCCCGCCCTGTGAAGGAGCCGCTCACGTGGTCGGTGATCTACTTTGTAAAGGCGTTGGCATTGAAGCGTCACCAGTCGGCTGGTTCAAAACAAGCTCAGCGACGTGGTCAGTGGTGCTGGGCGCCGGTTTCCATCTGGCCGCCGACCTTCTTGCGCAGGTCCTCCAGCAGTGCGGGTTCGGCCACGACCGTCCAGCGGTCGCCCACCAGGTACGTCCCTCCATAAGCCTGGGCGTAGTCGAGCCAGTCACGCTTGCCCTTGTCGGTGGTGAAGGTGACGATCGTGTACCGGCCGCGCTTGGTCTGGCAGGCGGCCTGCTTCAGCTCGTCGGCGTCGATCTGCAGGCGGGCCTTGGGGCAGCCGGCGCTGGTCTTGAGCTTCTTCATGCTCCGGCGCGGCAGCTTCACGGCCGTGGAGGGCTGCGTGCCGCCGCCCGCCACGTGCCCTTGATGGTGCGACGGGTGTTGCGCGGCGGCGACGGGCGTCACGGCCTTGGCGGCCGGCGTCTGCGCGCTGCCGCAGGACACCAGGCACGCGCCCAGCACGGCGGCACCCGCCGAGACGGCCAGCAGCCCCGTCACCCGTCTCCGTGCACGTGCGGGGGACGGCGGCCGCGGTGTGAGCGTCATGGTGATGTTCCTCCGATTCAGGGAAGCTCCCACCGGAGGTACGCACGCCCGTCCGCACGCGGTTCACCCGCCGGAAAAGCGTTCGTGTCCATCACGGACGTCCCGTTACCATCGCGCGGATGAACGCTGTGCTCTGGTTGTCGGGCCCTTCAGGCGTCGGGAAGTCGTCGGCCGGGTGGGAGATCTGCGCTCAGCTCGGCCGGGAGGGCGTCAGGACGGCGTTCGTGGATGCCGACCAGATCAGCCTGATCCACCCCGAACCCGAAGAGAGCACCCACCGCCTCCGCGCCCGCAACCTGGCCACCCTCTGGGACGGCTTCCGGGCGGAGGGCGCGGAGTGTCTGGTGCTGGCCGGTTTCGTGGGCACTCCGGACGAGGTACGCGAATACCCCTCCGTCCTGCCCGACGTCGCGTTCACGGTGTGCCGGCTGCGCGCCCCGGCGGAGGAGCTGCGCCGGCGCTTCCTGGGCCGCGGGTGGCAGCCGGACCTGGTGGAGCACGCGCTGGCCGAGGCCGCGGCTCAGGACCGCACGTCCTACGCCGACCTGACCCTGGACACCACCGGGCTGACGGTCCCGGAGACGGCCCGCATGATCCGGGAACGCACGGGTTGGCCGGGAACCACCGCACCCGGCCCAGGACGTCCCGTGCGGGCGGAGCCGGCGCCGGTGCCGCTGCTGTGGTTCACGGGGGCGACGGCGGTGGGGAAGTCCACGGTCGCGTACGAGGTCTTCCGCCACGTCGTACGTTCCGGCACGCGCACCGCGTACGTCGACCTGAAACAGATCGCCATGCTGCGGCCCGCCTCCGGCGACGGACACCGGCTCAAGGCCCGCAACCTCGCCGCGCTCTGGGCCGGCTACCGCGCGGCCGGGGCGACGTACCTGATCGTCTGCGGCGAGGCGGACACCGACGAGACCATCCGCGACTACCTCGGCCTCTTGCCAGGCGTGCAGCCTACGGTGTTCCGCCTGCACGCCTCCCCGGCCACGCTGCGCGAACGCGTCACCGAGCGCGGAAGGGGCGGCGGCCCGACGATCCCCGGCGACGAGCTGCGCGGGCTGGACGAGCACGCCCTGCACGAAGCCGCCGCCCGCGCGGCGGCCGAGGCGGCCTCGCTTGACCGGGCGCGCGCCGGAGACCTGCGCGTCGACACCGACGACCGCCCGGCGCCGGACGTGGCCGCCGCCGTTCTGACCCACCTCGGACTCACCCCGGAGAACTCCCGGACCAGAACCGGGTCTCGCCCGGACCCCGTTACTGTGTCCGGATGACACCGATATTTGCACTTTGTGAGGGATATGTCGGGAAGTCGGCGGCCCTCGATCCCATCAGCATGGGAGTCCGTGGAGTCACCGGCGACTTCGCCGCGGCCACCGACTACAGCCCGGACGGCCACACCGCCCGCGCCGACCTGATCCGCCGCACCCTGGCCGAACTCGCCGGGCTGAGCCCCACTTCGGAGGCCGATCGGCACGCCGCCGCGCACCTACGGGAACGCCTGGAGGCGCAGCTGGCCTGGCACGAGAGCGGGGAGCCCCTGCGCATGCTGCGCGGCCAGTTCGGGCTGATCAACGTCATCCGCGACAGCGTCGACCTGCTGCCACGCGGCGACGATGACCGGTGGCGCGACGTCGCCGCCCGCCTGGCGGCCGTGCCGGAGATGCTCGCGAGCTGGCGTACGAGCCTCGATCTCGGCGTGGAGAAAGGGCTGGTGGTGGCTCGGAGGCAGGCGCTCGAGGCCGCCGATCAGGCCGAGCGTTTCGCCGGGGTGCACGACGCGCTGGTGGCGTCCTATGGCGATGGGCCGCTGGCCGCAGAGCTGGCCGAGGCGGCGTCCGCGGCGCACGCGGGCTACGCGGAGACCGCCCGCTACCTGCGTACGGACTACGCGCCCCGGGCGGCGGAACGGGACGGGGTGGGGGCGGAACGCTACGCCGTGGCGGCCCGGCAGATCCTCGGCGCCGACCTCGACCCGGCCGAGGCGTACGCGTGGGGCTGGGCCGAACTGGACAGGATCGAGGCGGAGATGGCCGCCGAGATCGAGCGCGTCCGCCCGGGCGCGAGCTGGGCGGAGGTGGCCGCGTACCTCGATCGGACCCACTGCGTGACCGACGTGGACGCCTACCGGGGCTGGCTGCAGGACCAGCACGACCGCGCGATCAGCACGCTGCACGGCGCGCACTTCGACATCGCCGAGCCGTTGCGCGAGGTCGAAGTGGTCATCGCCACCGGCTCCACCGCCGGGTCCCCCTACTACACGCCTCCGACGGAGGATCTGTCGCGGCCTGGCCGCACCTGGTGGCCGGTGGCGGGCCGGGAGCGGTTCGCGATCTGGCGTGAGCTGACGACGGTCTTCCATGAGGGCGTGCCCGGTCACCACCTGCAGATCGGCGGGATGATGGCGGCCGGGGACACGCTGTCGCGCTTCGCGAAGACGTCCCGGGTGAGCGCGCACAGCGAGGGCTGGGCCCTTTACGCCGAACGCCTCGCCGACGAGCTGGGCTGGTTCTCCGACCCGGGAACCCGTCTCGGCATGCTGGCCGCGTCGGCGCTGCGCGCGGCCCGCGTGGTCATCGACATCGGCGTCCACCTGGACCTGCCGCTGCCCGACGGGTCCCGATGGACGTTCGACAAGGCCTGCGAGGTGCTGCGCGAGCGTGGTCATGCCGCCGCGCACCGGATCCGTCCCGAGGTCGCCCGCTACTTCGGCTGGCCCGCTCAGGCGATCTCGTACAAGCTCGGCGAGCGTGCCTGGCTGACGGCCCGCCAGGCGGCGAGCCGGCGCCCTGGCTTCGACCTCCGGCGCTGGCACACCACCGCCGTCGGCCTCGGCCCCATCGGCCTGGACGGCCTGGTCGACGCCCTGAAGGACGTCGGCTGAGGCGCTGCCGGTCAGGGCCGCACATGGGCTCGTCAGCCCAGGTCGCAATGGGTACGTGCGGCTCGGCCTCGCCGTCATCGGCGGCGTCGTGGTGCTCGTCACCGGACGAAGGGTGGACGGAACCGGCATGAGCCGCAGGCCGGTTCCTGAAGGCGGCGCCCGCCTGGCCCCGCGGACCAAGCTCGGGCCGGGTGGGCGCCGCCGGCTCAGGGGTCAGGCGCTACGTGCGGCGTCGTAGCGGGCGATCACGTCGGTCCAGTTGATCAGATCCCACAGCTTCTCCACGTAGTCCGGCCGCACGTTACGGTACTGCAGGTAGTACGCGTGCTCCCAGGCGTCGAAGACGAGCAGCGGGGTGGTGTTCATGCCGACGTTGCCGTGGTGATCGTAGACCTGCTCGACGACGAGCCGCCGGCCGAGCGGCTCCCACGCCAGCATGCCCCAGCCCGAGCCCTGCACCGTGCTGGTCGCGGTGGTCAACTGCTTCTTGAACGCCTCGAACGACCCGAAGTGCTCATCGATGGCCGCCGCCAGGTCGCCGTCGGGGCGGTCGCCGCCGTCGGGGGACAGGTTCTGCCAGAAGATCGTGTGCAGCACGTGCCCGGACAGGTTGAACGCGAACGTCTTCTCCAGCCCGACCAGCCCGCCGAACTCACCCTTGTCCCGTGCCTCCGCCAGTCGTTCCAGGGTGTCGTTGGCGCCCTTGACGTACGCGGCGTGGTGCTTGGCGTGGTGCAGCTCCAGGATCTCGCCGGTGATCGCGGGCTCCAGGGCGGCGTAGTCGTACGGCATGTCGGGCAGCGAGTACTGACCCATGACGCTCCTCATCGTTGTTGCGAACTATTCGCAACAACGATAGACCCGCAATTAGCCTCCCGTCACGGACGCGGATACGACCGCATGCTCGCGGCGATCGCCGCCACGATCGCCGCCAGGACGCCGGCGATGATCGCGGCCGGGGCGTTGGCCTTCGGTTCGGGCGGCTTGGGCGGCATCGGGTTCGGCGGGCCACCTCACAGCGCGGGGCCGCCTGGTGCCGGTGCGTGACCAGACTGGGGGAAACCGGCTGCCGGTGATCTGGTTGTATCCGCACTCCTCGCGCGTTCCGTCGACACGCGAGTGTGCCGACCGTCATGAAGCGATCATCGTAACGAAGGCGGATGCGCGCCTGATCATGGTCACGGCGTGGGGTTGCCCGCGCTCCCAGGTCGGGTGTCGTCGTCATCATCGGCGGGGCTCTCGGATGAGGCGGCGTTCCCGTCCGGATCGCGTGGCACGGGCTTGAACCAGGAGTCCAGAGCTCCAGGCGGATCAGAGGACGCGAAGGGCGGCCTCCAGGCGGCGGTCGCCTCAGGGTCCGCGTCGGGGTCCGTGCCGGGGTCCTGCGGGGGTGAGCCGGGGCGCGGGCCGTCCGCCTTGTTCTGGTCGTCGAGGGCGACGACGTTCTCGAGGGCTTCGAGGAGCTGCCGCGTCCAGGGGTTGTCCTCCTGCACGGGGTAGGGGCGCGGGGCCGGCGGTGGGGGTACGGGGTCGGCGACGGGTTCCGGGGTGGCCAGGCGGGTCCGGCGGGACCTGGTCACGATCACCGCGAGCACGGCCAGTACAGCGGCCACGAGGAGCACGGTCGAGGTGATCACCATCGTGGTGGAGACGTCCCGCTGCTGGCTGGCCACCGTGGTGGTGAGGTGCGTGGGGACCGCGCTGGAAGCCGTGGCGGACGCCGACGGCGCCGCGGCACTGCCCTCGTCCTCCTCGGCCTCCGGCGTGGGTGACGTGGACGTCGACGTGCCCGCCGCCGCTTCTGAAGCGGACGTGGTGGACGCCTCGGCTTCGTCGGTCGTCGGAGCAGCCGGCGACTCCGATGCCGCCGCGGTCTCTGTGGGCGCCGGCGCGTCGGAGGCCGTGGCGGTCTCCGCGGGCGACGACGGCTCGACCGCGGTTTCCGTGGGCGACGCCGAGTCGGACGCCGTAGGGGTCTCGGCGGGGGCTGCCGTGGGGGTGGCCGAAGGGGACTCGGTGACCGTGGGCGTGGGGGAGGACGAATCGGTCGGGGTGGCCGGCGGCGTCGCGGTGGACGTCGGGGTGTCCGAAGCGGTGGGTTGCGGCGTATTTGTGGTGTGGGGCCCGCTCGGCGTCGAGGTGGGGGTGGCCGTCGGCGTGCTCTCGGACGGCGACGTACTCGGAGTATGAGTCGGCCTCGGAGTATGAGTCGGCTCTGGCTCGGGGCGAGTCGGCGCGGACGACGGACCGCCACCTTCGTGGTGGGAACCGCCCTTTTGGGGCCCGCCCTGATGGGAGCCGCCCTGATCGGATCCGTGCTGATGGGATCCGTCCCGATTCGGGCCGTCATGGTCGCTCTCGCCGCGCTCCGGAGGAGCCGGCGAGAAGTCCGGCTCCTCCGGGGAGCCCTTCCACCCGAACCCGTGAGAATCCGAGCCCTTCCCATGCGAGCCCTGGTGTTTTTCCTGTGCGTCGTCCGTGCCGGTGCGCGGCCCATCATAGGGCTCGCGTTCAGGCGGACCCACGTGGTCATAGGGCGGCCGGTGATCCGGCTGACCCGTCAAGGAGACCGAGTCGATGAACTGCTGGAGATCGTGCGTCATGGAAGCGGGGGACCTCCCGGGGCGAGACCGGACTTAACCGCGCAGAAAGGACTGTTGAGGCTAAACCGGAAGCATGTGGGGTGCAGCGAGCGTACCGGATGTCCTCGCAGGTCACACGGCGCGATCAAAGCCCCGGCCGGGAGCGAAAACCCAAGCAGGAGAGGCACTGTCGCCGCATCAGCCGAAACCGACGAGCAAAAAGATCTACCAAAAACCTCTGGTCGCCCCACCGCCCGAAGAGGGTGGGGCGGAAATCAGCGCACGTCCCAGCCGGCGCACTCCGCCATGGCCCGCGCTATCCGCCGCCGCTTCGGATCATGCGCGCGGATCCTCGCATGGCGCTCAGGCGAGCTCAAGAACCGGCAGCATTTTGGCGAGAGACGGCCCTCCCGCCGGCCGCCACAGGTCAGGTGCCTTCAAGATCGATGCGCTCCGCCGCCTCAAGCATGTACTCGGGCAGCTTTGACCTGGCGTCCAGCACCTCGACGCCTACCAGGCGCCCGCCCGCATCGAAGTCAAGGTTGATCATGCCGCCGACTTTGACTGGGTCGCAGGGATACATGCTCGCCACATTCGGGCGGGCCTGCGGATCCGCGAGCTGTATATAGGCCGCGTTCGCCACTAGATCGTAAGTGACTTTGAGATCAGCCATGGTGCCCGTCCATGAGTCTTCTGATGTAGGCCCGGTCGACATTGATCATCACTGTGTTGATGTTCCCATCGATGGTTTTGGCGACGAACAGCTTGGAACCTGGATGGTAATAGCCCAGCTTCCACTGGCCTTCATGGAAGTAGGAAAATGGTTCCCTGTTGAGAACGGCTCGAGCTTGCTCTTCTGGTACCTGGCGCCGTGCCAAACGTTCGATCGCATGCTTGGTGAGGTCGTCGGCGACAGGCTCGGGGCCGGGCTCAGGTTCGGCGCGCACAGGTTGAGCCGGCTCAGGTTCGCCGCGCACAGGTTGAGAGCGCGGAACCACTGGCATGCCCTCGTAATTGCAGTAGCAATCCTCGGCGTGGTCCCAAGTGCCGCAATCATTGTGTACCAGTACCGGCGTCGTTCCTGCCAGCACATAGTAGGTGTGCAGGTCGTCGACCGTGAGGTTGTGGACCTGCCGGACGGCCGTCCACCGCTCGACCGCGGATACGAGCACGTAGGCGCCCGCTGACGTGCGCAGCCACATGCCGGGCTGAAGATCGCCGGCGTCGATCCAGGCGTCCAGATCCGGTACCCAGAAAGGATGGTGGTCCGTCGCGATGATCGTGTCGGTGGTGACATCGCCCGTACCGCCGACATTCACGGTGATCGTGATCAGGTGTTTGGTGCCGTTGCCCGTGATGAGCGCGGTGACAGGTTCGGCCCCGGTCTCGCCGGTGGCCGCGTCGGTCGCCAGAACACGGTCACCGACCTTGATGTCCTCGATGGCCTTGCTGCTGCCGTCGGCCAAGAGAACTCGGGTGCCCGTGACGAAGCTGTTGGGGTTGCAGTCGACGGTGGATGGGGGCCGTTCGCTGGTGTAGGTCGGGATGTCAGCGGGAACCGGGTCGTCGGTGAAAAGGCTGGTGACTGTCTCGGTGGCCGTAGTGGCGACGAAGGTCGCACCGAGTACGAGCGCCGGACCGGCGTGGGCGGCGACGAAGGTGCCCGCCTCGAAGAGTCCCGTGGCCGCCACCGTCGCGGGCAGCAGCCACCAGCACGGCTCGCCTATGCGGCAGTCGTCCTCCGGTTCCAGAGGGCCGTGGCCGTCGACCATGCATTTCTTGCCGCAATTTTTCCCGGGAAAATACCGTCCCCAGCAGAAGATCTCACACGGATCCTCCTTGTCTTGGACCTTCTTGGGATCCGTAGGGTTCTTCGGACGTGGGGGATTCGCCGGCTGAGGTTCGGAGGACGGGCGATCGGGTGTCGTCGGGTTCTTCTTCTTTCCGTTCGTGGACGGTTCGTCTCCGTTCGTGGACGGTTTGGCGGGGCACTTGTTGCTGAACTCGGCACACTTGTCAGGTGGCGGGGGTGGGTTACAGGCGGCGGTCCTGCCGTACTTGTCCTTACAGACGTCATCGCTGGCGGTTGGCTTGGCGTCGGTGAAGACGTCACAGATGGCGGCGAGCGGGACACCGACTATGGGAATCGAGACCGCTCTGTAGCAACGTGGATTCGGGGCGTGTCCAGTCGGGTCCTGATAGAGGAGTGGACTTCCTGCTCCATAGGAGTAGCGGTTGCCAAGAATGGATGGGGAGGGGTCGATGTCCCAGGTGTCGCGACTGGTGAAGTTTCCGGTTCCGGGCTGGTACCAGCGGGCGTGCATGTTGACGTTGCCCGTGTCGGGGTCGGTGTATTCGCTCTGGTAACCGAGGGCGGATGTGCTGCCGGTCTGGGCGGTGACTTCGCCGAATGGGTTGTAGGTGGTGGTGCTGGACAAGGCAGTGGCGGTGAAGGTGCCGACCAGGTCATTGTGAAGGTCGGTGAAGGCGCCGGCGGCGGGGGCGATGCCTTCCTTGACGCTGGTCACGTTGCCGAAGGGGTCCCGGCCGTAGCCGGCCTGGACGGCGCCGCCCTGGTCGGTGATGGCGATGACGTCGTTGTCCAGGCCGGCGTAGGCGAACCGCTGCTCGGTGGAGCCGCTCTTCTGGCGGGTGGCCATGCGGTCGAAGGCGTCGTAGGTGTAGGAGGCGTCGCCGTCGTTGATGAGCCGGTCGAAGGCGTCGAAGGTGAGGTTGCGGGTGACGCCGTTCTTGGTCTGCGTGGCCAGGGTGCCGCGCGGTGTGTACGTGTAAGTGTTTCCGTCACCTTCGATCAGGCGGTTGCGTTCGTCGTAGGTGTAGGTCTTGTCGCCGGCCCTGGTGCGGTTGCCTGCGGCGTCCCATCCGTAGGTGGTGGTGGTGCCGTCGGGGCCGGTGCAGGAGGTGAGGCGGCCGGCGTGGTCATAGCCGTAGGTGTTGCCGCCGGCTCCGGCCAGGCCTTCGGTGGTCTTGGAGGTGAGGTTGTCGTCCTTGTCCCAGCCGTAGGCGATCTTGGCGAGCCGGCCGCCGCCGCTGTCCTTCAGGGCGTGGGTCAGCGGCCGATCCAGGGCGTCGTAGGTGAAGACCTGAGTGTTGGCGGGGTTGACCGAGGTGATCGTGGTGAGCCGGTCGGCGCCGTCGTAGTCGTAGGTGTTGGTGCGGCCGCTGACCGGGTCGGCGACGGTTTTGAGGCGGTTGTCGGCGTCCCAGGTGTAGGTGGTGGTGCCGGTGACGTCGGCGCGCTGCGTCGGGTTGCCGAGGGCGTCGTAGACGTAGGTGGTGGGGGTTCCGGTCGGCGGGGTGAGCTTGGTGAGCAGGCTGCGATCGTTGTATTCCAGCCTCTGATCGCTCACCGACGTGGGGCGGTCGGCCAGGTCGTAGGTGTAGGTCTTGTCGTCGGCGACGATGCCCGCCCCGGAGGCGCTGATCTTGGTCAGCCGGTTGAGGTTGTCGTACTGCTTGTCATGGCGGACGCCGCCGGGCTGAATCAGCGCGGTCTCGTTGCCGCCGGCGTCGTAGACGTGCGTCCAGGTGCGGTCGTCCAGGTCGGGGTGGGCAGTGGTGGCCGGCTCGGTCAGGGTCTCGATGAGGCCGAGCGTGTTGTAGCCGGTCCAGGTGGCGTTGCCGCGGCCGTCGGTGACGCGGGTGCGGGCGCCGGTGGCGTCGTAGCCGAAGCTCGTGGTGATCGACGTGCTGTCGGTGACCGGCTCGATCATTTCCACCAGCAGGTTGGTGGCGTCGTAGCGGTGACGGGTGACGTGACCTTCGCCGGAGGTGGAGCGGATGAGGTTGCCGGCGGCGTCGTAGCCCAGGCCGATGCTCCGGACCGGGGTTCCCGTGCCGTCCAGGTTCTTGAAGGTGGTGAGCCGGCCGGCCAGGTCGTAGTCGCCGACCGTGGCGTTGCCGAGCGGGTTGGTGGTTTCGACCGTTCGTCCGGCCAGGTCATAAGCATAGGTGACGCTGTCCTGCGCCGGGTCGGTGACCTTCTCCGGCTCGCCGGCCGCGTTGGGCGTGTAGACGGTGGTCTTACCGCCCGGCTGGACCTGCCGCGTGAGGTAGCCGGCGTCGTTGTAGTGCAGCTCGGTGACGTACGCGGCGCTCGCGGGTTTGCGTTCGAGCACCGTATGCGTGATTTTGCGGCCCAGGTCGTCGTAGGTGGCCTGGACGCGGGCGCCGGTGGGGTCGACCGTGGCGAGCTGCTCACCGAGCAGGTCGTATTCCGAGATCCATTGCCCGGCCGGCTGTCCTGCTGCTGCGGGCGGATCGGTAACCCTGACCGGGTTGCCGAGCGCGTCGTACTCCGTCGTCGAGGTCTGCCCGCGGGCGTTCGTGACCGTGATCCGTCGTCCGGCGGCATCGTAGGCGTAGCTCGTCTTCGGGACCAGCTGGGTGCCGCCGGGCGGCGTGTACGGCATGCCCGTCACGGACGTCAGACGGCCCATGCGGTCGAAGCCCGAGGTGGACAGGCGCCCTTCCGCGTCGATGACGTGGGTGCGCTCTCCCGCGGCGTTGTAGCCGATCCGGATCGTGGGGCGGCTCTGCTCGGCCGTGCCGGCCTTTTCGATCGTGACGCTGGGCGCCTTGACCTCGACCGCGCGGCCGAGCGGGTCGTAGCCGGTCGTGGTCGTGTAGTCGGCGGCGGTGGCGCCGTCGGCGTTGCCCCGTGGATCGGTGGTCGCGGTGATCAGACCGCGGTCGTCCACATCCCAAGTGGTGGTCAGGTCCTGATCGCCGTTCTCGACGGTCTGACGGGTCAGGATGCCCGCCGCGTTGTAGGCGTATGTGGTGATCTCCTGCCGGGTTCCCCCGGCCGCTCCCGTACGGGTCTCCTTGATGGTCTGATCGTTGGCGTTGTACGCGAAGACCGTCTTGCGGGCCAGCTTGTCCGGGTCGAGCGTGGCTGAGGTGAGCCGGTTGGCGGCGTCGTAGGAGTACGACGTGGTGACCGTCCCGCCGCCGGTCACCCGGCTGAGGAGGTTGCCCGCCTTGTCGTAGGTGTTGCTCTCAAGGATGACGTCCTTGGTCGTGAGACCAGGGTTGACCCTGGCGTCGTCGGCGATCACCTGTGACAGCAGGTTGTCGCCGTAATAGGTGTAGGTCGTCTTGCGGCGCATCGCGTCAGTCTGGGCGACCAGCCGCCCGCCGGGATCATAGGAATAGGAGTTCAGGACGATCTTCGTGGCCGGCTGCGGGTCGACCGGGCTGCCGGTCCAGTTCTGCAGCGATTCGGTGGCCAGTTCGCCGCGCGGCGTGTAGGTGTAGCCGAACACCGAGCCGAGCTGATCGGTGATGGTCTCCTGCTGGCCGAACGCGTCCCACGTCGTGGTGACCACCCCGCCCTCGGGGTCGGTCATGGTCTTCTGACGACCGTGGTCGTCGTAGGTGTAGGTGGTGGTGCGTTCCGCGTCGCCGCCCGTTAGGTCCTTGACGGTCACGGTGAGCGTGTTGCCGTCGGCGTCGTAGGCGTAGCTCGTCTCGGCGGTGTGCGTGATGCCGGTGATCTCATTTTTCACGCCGGGCGTCGTGGAGGTGGCGAGCCGGCCGATGGCGTCGTAGGTGAAGGTGGTCGTGACCCCGTCGGGTTCGGCGTCGGAGATCGTGGTCTGGGCGGTGAGACGGCCCAGTTCGTCGTACGTGAACCTGGTGACCAGCCCGGACGGGTCGGTCCGTTCGGCCAGGTCGCCGGCTTCGTCGTAACGGAACTCGGTGACGTTGCCCTTGGCGTCGGTGAGGGTCTTGGCCAGGCCAGGGGGAGTGGTGCCGCCACCGACGGCGGGTTCGCCGCCGTCGGTGTAGGCGATCGTGGTGGAGCGGCCGTCGGGGAAGTCGGACGTGGCCGGCGTGGTCTGCCTGGTCTGCTGGCCGGACGCGTTGTACTCCCACTTGGTGGCGTACGTGTCGCTGGTCGCGTCAGGCGAGCGGGCATCGCGGAACGCCATCCGACGGCCGTTGCGCGGGTCGAGGTCGTCGTCCTCGTTGGTGTAGTAGTCGTGGTGGGTGAATTGGCAGTCGCCGGTCTTACGGCAGGACTTCTCCTTGATCACATAACCGTGCTTGTCATTCCACCGCCGGAACACGTTGCCGTTCGGGTCGGTGGTCTTGATGGAGAAACCGCCGGTGTCGTACTCGAAGGTGGTCTGGGCGCCGGCCTGGTCGGTCACGTACGCCGGCTGCTCATCGCGCAGCGAGTCGTAGGCGTAGTCCAGGGCGCCGCCGCGCGGATCGGTCAAGGTGAACGTGTAGAGACCCTTGACCCAATCGATGGTGGAATCACTCAGTTTCCACAGGCCGCCGTGCCGGTCGGTGTGCGTCAGGAGGCGGTCGGTCGCCGGGTCGTAGGTGTTCTTCGCCCAGATCCGGCCGGAAGGCAGCGTCACCTGGGAGAGCTCGTGGCCGACCTTGGTTCGGGCGGCCCAGTGGGATTGCACCTCGGTGTCCGTCAGCGGCTTTGCGTACACCGCGAACTCGTCGATCGTGCCCTGGAACGGCCAGGCACCTCTGGTGGTGGTGCCGCCGGGGACATCGGACCACGAACTGGCGCGATCCCCGCTGCCCACGAAGGCGTACGGGCGCCTGTCGCCGAAGACGGCACCGGTCAGCTCGCCGGCCAGTTGACCGTCCAGGTAGAGACGCTGCTTCTCACCCGCCACTGTGAGCACCACGTGGTGCCATTGGTCGTCGTTGACGGCACTTGCGGATGTGACCGGCTTGTATCCGCCACTGACCAGCTCACCCAGTTGCCCGCGTAGCCGCCCGTCCGTCCCGACGTAGAGGACTGGCCTCGTCCCGCCGAGCCCGCCGCCGAAGTCGTCTTCGGAGAAGAGCACGCCGGGCTCGGTCGTCTTGATCCAGCCCTCGATCGAAACCTGATCGCGCAGGTGGTCCAGCAGGTTGAGGGGCAGCATCATCGTGGACTGGGTGAAGCCGCCGGCGGTGTCGGTGCTGCCCTCCAACACCCCCGGCCGGCCGACCGTCACCTTCGTGTACTGGCCGGTGCCGCCGTCGCTGCCGAGGTTCTCGGCCGGGCTGTTCGGTGCGTCCCCCAGCCGCCAGTAGCCGACCGGCTCGGAGTCGAGCACCAGGCCCTTGTAGCGGGAGCCGTCCTCGTAGGTGTAGGCGGTGCAGTTCGGCGCGGTAAGCGGCGTGCACACCGAGGTGAGGTTGTCACCGGTGTAGCCATAGGTCCACGTCTGAGGTTCGCCGTTGACCGGGTCCGTGGACACCGTGGCGACGCGCGGGCCGTTCCAGGTCAGGTGCAGTTTCCTGCCGCCGGCTCCGGTCACTGTGTCGAAGGTGCCGTCGGCGTTGTAGTTCAGCGTCTGCGCGCGCCCGCGGTTGTCCTCCAGCCTGACCAGCCGGCCGTCGGCGCTGAAGACGTAGATCGTCGAGGTGGTGTCCTTCAGCCGCCATCCGCCGCCGTCCACGTCCGCCAGCGCGTCCTTCATGCCGGGAGGCGGCTGGTAGGTGCCGTCGCCCTTGGCCGCGAACCGGACCCGGCGGCCGCTGGCGTAGGTCACCAGCAGGCCGGTCACGGTCGTTCCCGACCGCTCGGCCATGACCTTCATGTCCCAGGCGGTCGACCAACCCGCCCCGAAGATCCCCTTGGTGCGCGCGTCGGAGCTGTTGTACGTGCGGACCACCGCAAGGGCGGGACCGGCCACCTGTACCCGCGCGTCCACCGCCGTGGTGGTGTAGTTGCCGTTGACCAGGGAGAACTCTTCCTGATCTCCGATGCGTTCGCCTAGATGCGAGCCGTTGACCGGCTGCGCGGGCCTGATGGCGATCAACTGCTTGTCGCTGGTGTCGACCGCCTTGCTCTCGGAGTCAACGACGCGGACCCACCAGTTGTACTGCTTGCCCCACTCCAGCCGATTCGCCGGCACCTGCCAGGTCTCCGCCTCCGATAGAGCCCCGGAGTTCCAGCACGGCGGCGTCGGGTCGGAAGCGCCGGTGTCGTCCTCGTCCTCTTCCGGGACCTCGCAGATGTGGTAGGTGAACCGCAACTCGCTGAACGGATCCGTCGGCACGCCGACCCGCTCGGCCCGCACGGTGAGCAGCGGAGTCGTCGTTCCTACCAACGACCCCGCGACGGGATACACGTCGTAGATCAGCGGGAAGGTGCTCGCCGCGGTCGCCCGGTCCTTCTGCTCGGCACGGCGCGTGCCTGCGGGCAGGCCAGACCCGGACTCGTCCTGCAATGCCGTACGCGGCCACGCCCCGCCATCTCGCGGCAGAGCGCCCTTCACGGGCGGGTCGCCACCGTCGTCCGACACCGCCGAGCCAGACGCGACCGTCAAGCTCGGTAAGACCCCTGCCGAGCCGAGCTGCTGCACCGGTGTCACAACGCTGCCCTGCTCGACGCTCACCGCTCCTTCCTGAACGGTCTGCGCGGACACGGGAACCGCTGCCAGCGACAGCAACCCCGGAAGGGCGGCGACGAGCAGAAGGGCCGCAGAACGGGAGAAGATGGCACGCGAAAACAACCTGCGCATGAGTTGTCACACTCCGAACCACAACGAGGAACACCACAGCGGGCGCCGAACGTCGCTCCACCCACCTGGCAGGTGCAACCTGGCTCGTGCAGCTCTGGAGCTCTTTGACAAACGGGAGAAGCGTATCTTTTGCAAGATCAGGCGACAAGAGTGATTTTGTGTCGTCAACTAGTACGGAATGTGGCGTACCGGATGCACGTTGATACTGAAGGTAACTGAATAACTACTGAGAGACGGTTACGCCGGTTCGCTGGGGATGGCGGTGGACGCGTTCGTCATGGCGGGGGACGCCGACCGCGACGGCAGGCTCTCCCAGGAGGAGTTCGTCGCGCTCTACGCGGCGACCTTCCCACACTGGACAAGGAGGAGGTGCTCGACGCCTTCGCGCACCTCGACCGCGACGGCAGCGGTTACCTCGCCCGCGACGAGTTCCCCCGCAGCATCGGCGAATACCTGACCAGCCACGACGTCAACGCTCCCGGCAACTGGTTCCTGGGCCGCGTCCTGCCCTGACCTCCGCCATGACAGACGGCTACCGCCGGCAGGCCCATCGCGCGGTGGGCTCTGGCCGCACCGTCCCACCAACCGTCCCACCAGAGGTGGCCCTGCCGGCGGTGGAGGAGAGCTTCACAAGACAGCGGCACCCCTACTGGCCCGCCCCGCAGGCCAGGACCCGGACCTGGCTGCACGATCAGCGGCTGCTGTCGCGGCGCAAGGCCGAGCTCTTCGCCCACGACCTTCGCTACACCGACCTGGTGGCCGGCTACTACCTGGGCGCGCCCGACGAGCTGCTGGTGACGATCGCTAGCCTCCACGCTGGCGTGGACGTTCCACCTGCTCGCCGAGCATCCCGAGCACGAACGCCGGCTCGCGGACGAAGTGTGCACGCGCACCTCAGGAAGCCCGGTCACGTTCGCCGATCTGCCGCATCTGCCGCACACCCGCAACGTCATCACCGAAACCATGCGGTTGCGCCCCGCGGCATGGATCTTCACGGGGTGCCGGTAAGAAACGTGTCATGAGCCCCAAACGGCGTTGATCTTGCTGTAACTTGCCTGGTCAATGGTGGGTGGTCATGAAACACCCCCGATGCACATCGACGAGTTGGTCGAGCACTGGACGATCCTGGATGAAGAGCGCGATCTGATCGCCGGAAAGCGCGACGCCACGCGACTCGGTTTCGCGATCTTGCTGTAGTTCTACACGCAGCACGGCAGGTTCCCGCGTGGCCGTTCAGAGCTGCCGGAAGACGTGGTTGAGCACGTGGCCAAGCAGGTCCAGATTCCTGCCTCGGAGCTCGGCTTTTATGAGTGGTCCGGCTCCACGATCGACTACCACCGCAGTCAGATCCGTACGCACCTGGGCTTTCGCACCTGCACGACCGAGGACGCAACGAAGCGGGCGGTGTGGCTGGCCGAGGAGGTCGCGCACGCCGAGCGACGGCCTGAACGGGTTCGGGAGGAGTTGCTCAAGCACCTGCGCGAGGAGCGGATCGAACCGCCGGCGCCTGGACGGATCCCCGGATCGTGGCCTCGGCCCTGCGCAACGCGGAGGTCGCCTGGTCGGTGCGGATCGCCTCCCGGTTGAGTCCCGAGACCACGCAGCGGATCTATGCGCTGGTCGGCATCGAAGATGCGAGCCGCGCGGTGAACGAGGGGGCCGGTGACTGTCAGGAACCTATGGGTGAGGCACCTGCCGAGGACGATGACGACATCGAATCCGGCCTCCTGGCGTTGATCGAGTCCGCGCCGGGCAACGTGAGCCTGGAGTCGATGATGACCGAGATCCGCAAGCTGGCGGCGGCGCGCTCGATCGAACTGCCGCCCGAGTTGTTCGCCGACGTGGCGCCCAAGGTGCTGGCCGCCTGGCGGGCCCGGGCGGCGGTGGAAGCGCCCTCCCACATGCGCACGCATCCGCGCGAGCTGACGGTGCTGCTGGCGGCGCTGGTCCAGGAGCGGGAGCGGGAGATCACCGACGCGCTAGTGGAACTGTTGATCGCCACCGTGCATCGGATCAAGGCGCGGGCCGACAGCAAGGTGACCAAGGAGCTGATCAACGCGTTCAAGCGGGTGACCGGCAAGGAGAACATCCTGTTCAAGGTCGCCGACGCCGCGCTCGGCCAGCCCGACGATTCGGTCCGCCAGGTCATCTTCCCGGCTGTCAGCGGCGGCGAGCAGACGCTGCGGGATCTGGTGCACGAGTTCAAGACCAAGGGCCCCGCCTACCGAATCACGGTGCAGACCACGCTGCGCGCCTCCTACACCAACCACTACCGGCGCGGCCTGATCGCGCTGCTGGACACCCTGGAGCTCAAGAGCAACAACACCGCCTTCCAGCCGGTGATCGAGGCGCTGAAGTTGATCCGCCGCTACGCCAAGGCGGGCAACACCACCTACTACCCGCGCGGCGAGGTGGTGCCCGAGCACCGCGGCACCGCTGGTGAGTGGGAGGACCTGGTGTTCAAGAACGACAAGCGCGGGCGCCGGCGGGTGGTGCGGATGGTGTATGAGATCGTCACCTTCCAGGCGCTGCGCGAGGCCCTGCGGAGCAAGGAGATCTGGGTGGTCGGCGCCCATTCCTTCCGCGACCCGGAGGAGGACCTGCCCAAGATTTCGCCGCCCGCCGCGTGGAGAACTACGCCGAGCTGCGCAAGCCGCTGGACCCGGCCGACTTCATCGCCGAGTTGAAGGCCGAGATGCGCGCCGACCTGGAGGCGCTCGACACCGCGCTGCCGAAGCTGGACTGGCTGGCGATCTCCGAGCGCAAGTCCGGCGCGATCAAGCTGACGAAGCTCGGCCCGGCGGATGAGCCGCGGAACCTGCGCCGGATGAAGAACGAGGTGAGCCGCCGCTGGGGTTCGGTCCCGCCGATCGACATGCTCAACGAGGCGGTGCTGCGCACCGGCTGCCTGAAGGCGGTCACCTCGGTGGCGGGCGGATCCAGCCTCAAGCCCGAGGTGCTGGCCGAGCGGCTGATGCTGGCGATCTTCGGGTACGGCACCAACACCGGGATCCGGGCCGTGGCCTCCGGTGGCCACGCCCACGGCGAGGACGAGATCCGCTACGTGCGGCGCCGCTATTTGACCCCGCAGGTCGCCACCGACATCGCGATCGCCATCGCGAACGCCACCTTCACTGCCCGGGACGTGGCGCTGTGGGGCGAGGGGACGACCACGGTCGCCTCCGACTTCACGCACGCGCGCCTACGATCAGAATATTTTCACCGAGTGGCACTCCAGGTATGGAGGCCGCGGCATCCTCATCTACTGGCACATCGAGCGCGGGTCCATGGTGGTGCACTCCCAGACCCTGCGCGCCTCGGCCTCGGAGGTGCACGCGATGATCGAGGGCACGGTCCGGCACGGCACGTGCAGGCCTGGAGAAGTCGTACAAGGAACTGCGTGTGTTGCGCGGCATGGACTTCGAGATGGCCACTTGCGTCGAGACGACGCTGCCCACGCATCCCCGGCTGGCCTTTCCTGGGCGGGAAACGGGGGTCCCGGCGCCGCCGCCGGCTGAGGTTGCGGGACGCCCGGGTGGCTTGACAGCCGGGGCACAAGGTTGCATGGTTGCTTACACATGTAGCTAACCAGTTGGGCGGCTAAGCCAGCAATGGACGACGACCGACCGATCTTCCTTCAGATCGCCGAGCTGATCGAGAACTCGATCATCGACGGGTCGCTGGCGGAGGAGGCCCAGGTCCCCTCCACCAACGAGCTTGCCGCCTTTCACCGGATCAACCCGGCCACCGCGGCCAAGGGCGTCAACCAGCTCGTGTCGGAGGGAACGCTCTACAAGCGACGCGGCATCGGCATGTTCGTCGCCGGTGGCGCCCGGGCCAGGCTGCGCGAGCGGCGACGGGAACGGTTCACCGAACAGTACGTGGAACCCCTGCTCGCCGAGGCGCGCAAGCTCGGCATCGGCCACGACGAGCTGATGAAGATGATCGATTCATTTGGTGCGGTTGTCGGGAGGGACCTGGGATGACGGCGGTGGTAACCGCACACGGGGTGACCAAGCGCTTTGGTGACGTCACGGCGCTCGACGACGTGAGCTTCGCGCTGGCCGAGCACACGATCTACGGCCTGCTCGGGCGCAACGGGGCGGGCAAGACCACCCTGATGCAGATCCTCACCGGGCAGGCGTTCGCGTCGTCGGGGGACGTGTCGGTCTTCGACGCGCCACCGGTGGAGAACCCGGCCGTCCTGTCGAAGGTCTGTTTCGTCCGGGAGAGCCAGCGCTACCCCCACGTCTACACCGTGCGCCACGTCTTTCGCACCGCACGCCGGCTGTTTGCGAACTGGGACGACACATTCGCGCACGACCTCGCCGCGGACTTCCAGCTACCGGCCGGGCGGCTGGTCCGCAGGCTCTCGCGGGGCATGCTGTCGGCCCTCGGCGTGACCGTCGGGCTGGCCGCGCGGGCGCCCCTGACGTTCTTCGACGAGCCGTACCTCGGGCTCGACCCGGCCGCCCGGCAGCTTTTCTACGACCGCCTGCTCGCCGACTACGCCGGGCATCCCCGCACCGTGGTGCTGTCCACCCACCTCATCGACGAGGTGAGCGATCTGGTCGAGCGGGTGCTGCTCATCGACCGTGGTCGGCTGCTGCTCGATGAGGACGCCGACGACCTGCGCGGGCGGGCGGTGGCGGCCACCGGACGGGCGGAGGCCGTGGACGGGTTCGCCGCCGGACGCACCGAGTTGCACCGCGAGCGGTTGAGCGGCCTGGTCCGGTCGACCATCCTCGGCGGGCTCGGACCGCACGCGAAGGCGCACGCGCAGACGCTGAACGTCGAGCTGGAGCCGCTGTCGTTGCAGCAACTCGTGGTCCGCCTGACCGTACCGCCGACGACAACGGCGCCGGCGGGCCGGGAGGCCGCCCGATGAACCGCATCCGTCAGGTGGCCCGTCTCCAGATGCCGGCCTGGCCGCAGATCCTGGGCTGGACGTGGGGCATGACGGCCGTCGTGTTCGGCATCAACCTGTTGACCTTCATGGCGAACTACGACCTGGGCGACGGCGTGACGAACACCGGCGGCCTGGTCAGCCTGTGCGGCGTCGCAATCGGGATGGCCGCCGTCTCGGTCACCCAGATCTTCCCGTACGCGCTGGGCATGAGCGTGACCCGCCGGGAGTTCTACCTGGCCTGGTCGCTGCTCGCGGTCGTCCAGTCGGTGCTCTACGCGCTGGTGCTCTGCCTGCTGCGCGCCGTGGAACAGGCCACCGGCTACTGGGGGGTGGGGATGCGCTTCTTCGGCCTGCCGTTCATGGATGACGCCCACCCGGTGCTGCTCCTGCTCGGGTACGCGGTACCCATGCTGGTCGTGACCCACCTCGGGATCCTGCTCGGCACGTTGTACCTGCGCTGGGGCACCACCGGCGTCATCGCCTGCCTCACCCTGGCGTTCACGGCGCTTGGGCTGGCCGCCGCGCTGATCACGTGGACCCGGCAATGGCACGCGATCGGCCGCTGGTTGCTCGACCAGTCCCCCACGGCGCTGCTCGCCGGCTGGCCGGCCCTGGTGGCCGCCGCGTTCGCGGTCGGCGGGTACAGGCTCATCCGCCGTGCCACGGCGTAGGCGCGGCGGGCACTCGGCCGCTCCGGACACCGGACAACGCGAACACCGACATCCGCCGTGATGGGCCGCCAGATTGTCAGCCCTGTCCACGCGTCCTTAGGAGAGATGCAATGACGAGCAACAACACGCCCCCGCCCGCCGGAGGTCTCGGGATCTGGGCAAATCTTGGGGTCTGGATCGCCTTCGGCGCTGTTTTCGGCGTCCTCGTCGGCGTCGTCGTCGGGGGCTTTTTCGACAACCTCGCTTACGGTGTCGCGCTAGGTTCGTCCATCGGTCCGGGCCTGGGTGTGGCCGCCTGGGCCGTCTTCATCGCGCCGCGAAGGAATGGCCGCCGCGACTCCTGAACCGTCGAGCCCGAGTATCGGCTACGGGGTCGTAGGCGACGCCAGGCCAAGCGGTGTTCCATACTCGGCCCACACTCAGAGTCATCGACGCAGCCGGTGGTCCAGGCGCTCCCGGCGTCGCGGCTGCCGTCATAGGACTCGCCGACCGGATCGTCGACTGGGCGGATGGCTACGCTGCCCGTCGTGTTGAGGCGTGAGCAGGTCTCGCGGTCATAGGTCTTCGAGGTAGTCGGCGGCGATGTCGTCGGGTGGGTTGGTGTAAAGGCGCAGGTAGCGGTCGTTGGCGTGGCCGAGGCGTCGTTCGAGTTCGGCGCGGTTGTGGCCGGAGGCCTGCGACAGACCGTAGGCGAAGGTGTGGCGGGCGTCGTGCGGGCGCAGGGTGCCGAGCTTGCGGTCGGGGTCAGGCATCTGGGCGTCGTGCAGGCGGGGTCAATTCCTGAAGAGAATCAGCCAAGCGCGAGCTTGGGCCAGCAGCTCGTTTGGGGCTCATGACGCGTTTCTTACCGGCACCCCTTCACCCGCCACTCGGTCGAGCCTGCTCGGTTGGCCGCGTACGGCATCCCGGCGCAGGCCGACATCGCCTACAGCCCGTACGCGATGCAGCGTGACCCGCCATCCTTCCCCCGGCCCTTGACCTTCGACCCCGACCGCTGGACACCCGGCCGAGCCGCCGGCGTACCGAGAACGGCGATGATCCCCGCCGGCGTCGGCAACCGGCAGTGCCCGGGGATCACGTCGCACTGACCGAACTGGCCATCATCCTGGCCACGCTCACCTGCCGCTGGCGCCTGGCCCCTGCCCCAGGCACCGACACCAGGACCAAGATCGGCATCACCCTGCACCCGAGACGGCTGCTCATGCGCGTCGAACCACGATAGGGAAGGCCGGTGGTGTCCTGGACCGGGCTGGGCGGGTCCGCCACGATGGGGCCATGGGGAGTGGATCAGCGCGCGGCGAGGGAGCGGGTTCGCGGCTGAACTGGACGGCGGTGAGCGCCGTGGCGGGTTCGCTCGCAGCCGTGGTGGCGCTCTTCACCTACCTGAGGCCGCCCGTCACGGGGTCCGACGCGGTGGTCTCCACTCCGTCCGCGGTCTCGAGCCCGTCCCCGGAGCCGTCCTCGCCGGACCGGGAAGACGCCCGGCCCTCCCCATCGCCTTCGCTTGAACGAAGTACGTCCCGGCCGCCGGAACGCACGCGCGCGACCCAGGACACCCCTCCACCGCTGCCGGAGGTCCGGCCCGCCGGCTGTGACGAGGCGGCTACGGCGCTGAACGCGTACCGCAGGGACGCCGGCACCAGCGGCAGCGGCCAGGCGGCCGCGGCTCAGCAGCCGTACCGCGACCTGATGGGCGCGGGGCTCAGCGCGCAGGGAGTGGTCGCGGCGAAGATCAGACGGCTGGCCGCGGAGTTCCAGGAGCTGGGCTTCCGCCTGACCGGCATGGTCGACGCCGACCCCAACCAGGTGATCACCGACATCAACACGGACATCAGGGAGTTCAACGGGCTGTGCGCCTTCGACTGATCGCAGACCGCCCGGGTGCGCAGCGGGTTTCAGCCGGGCGAGCAGATCCCCCACTTGTCCGGCTCCCAAAGAGGACGGTCGGACTCATCTACCTCCACCAGGCTCGCCAGGACGTATCCGTGATAGCCGTGTCCGCGCAGGATCAGCAGATCATCGAGCTGCGCGCGAGGTCCGAGTCGCGCGGCCACGTCGTGCGTCGCCTGCGCATCCGGCTGCTCGACGGTGAGGCCGTCCATCAGGACGGGCAGGCTCACGGCCGAGACGTCACCGAACGCGATGTCGATGCGCGTGGTGCCGGAAGTCTCCCGGCCACTGCGTAGCAGGAGCCTGGAGTGCGAAGGGACGTAACTCCACAGCCGGAATTCACGTTCGCGGTAGGCAATGGCGAATCGCACGTACAGTCCACCTCACTGCGAGGGCTCAGCGGCGGGAGAAGGCGCGGGTGAGGCCGGCCAGGATGGTCGTCGCGAGGAGCCAGCCCGCGGCGATCATCGTGGCGGCGAGCCACTGCTGGGTGCCGTGGGGGCCGAAGGCGTTCTCCTGGCCGAAGCTGATGACCGGGAGGAGCAGGTCCAGGGTGTAGAGGAAGGCGTTGAACGGGGGCGCTTCGCCGGGTTTGAAGGCCGGTGGGTGGTCGGTGGCGAAGACGAACGTACCGATGAGGAGGAGGGCGGCGAGCCAGAGGGCGGCGCGTAGGGGGCGGTAACCGTAGCCGACGGTCCAGTCCTGCAGGTGGCTCCACAGCCGTGCGGCGAGCCGTTGGCCCGAGCGGCGGCGGCGCTGCCCTTCCAGCAGCACGTCGCGGGCGGCCTCGTCGTGGCCGTGGCGCCGGTAGACGGTGGCCAGCTGTTCGTACGGTTGCGGCAGGTAGTCTTCCTTGGCCAGCCAGTCGAGCCGCTCCTGGACGGGCAGGACGTGCTCCAGGTTGTCGTAGGTGAAGCCGTTCAGCTGGAGCCGGGCGGGCCAGCGGCCGGGGACGTCGTCGAGCACGCCGACCCGGGTGTTGCGGAGGTCGACGGCGCCGAGGAGCGCGGTCTCCGGTCCGATCTTCAGCGCGGCCGCCTGGACACGGCGTACCTGAAGATCACCGTCGATGGTGGCGTGCGCGAAGCAGAGCGCGCCCGCGATCTGGGAGTTCCTGATGGAGACGCCGCCTTGGGCGGTGAAGCCTTCGCAGCAGTCGACGCCGCCGCCCACGTTCACCTCCCACAGGCTCAGCACCCGCGCCCCGGGATTGCTGAGGACGGCGCCGTGGAACTCCATGATCCCCTCGACCTTGGCGTCGATGAGGACGATCTCCCCGTCGGCGCGGAACCCCTCGCCGCAGCTGAACCTGCCGGTCACCCCGAGCCGGCGCAGCGAGAGCGCCGTCGCCTCCGGGTTGGACAGCCGCCCGCCGTCGAGGTTGAGCGACCCGCGGACCTGGGTCGAGTCCAGGAAGATCACTCCGTCCGCCACGAACCCCGGCGTCGCCCGCAGCCCGCTGCCGATCTCCATCAGTGGCCCGTTGAGCGCGCGCCCACCGGGGTGGACGAGGGTCGCATGGGCCAGGGAGAGCTGGCCGGTCACGCGCGCCCCGCGCAGGAGGACCTCGCCTTCGGTGGTGAAGCCCTCGTCGATGTGCAGCCCGCCCTCGACGGAGAGCCGTTCCGCGTTGAGGGCGATGCCGGACGGGTTGGACAGCCGGGCACCGCTGAACGCGCATTTCCGCCCTACCCGGGCATCCTGGACGCTCAGCTCGCCGTACGAGCGGAAGCCGCGGCCGCAGGACAACCCGCCGTCGATGACGATGCCGTCGGCCGTGAGGCTGCGGCCGTCCGAGGAGCCGACCGTGCTGCCGACCGTGCTGCCGACCGTGCTGCCGACGTGGGTGCCGTCGAAGATCATCGTCCCGGCGATCCTGGCGCCCGCGAGGCGTGACTCGCCGTCGAGGACGGCGTTCGCGCACAACAGGTCGCGATCGACGATCAGGCCGGCGGCGTCGACGGCCGGGGCGGCGTGGATCGTCGTGCCGCTGAGCTCCATCACCCCGTTGACGTGCGCTCCGCCGAGCTGGAGCGGGCCGTCCAGCCGGCACCCTTCCAGGCGCAGACCGCCGCCGATCATCGCGTTGCCGGCCAGCAGCCCCGGTAAGCGGCAGGCCGCGAGGCGCACCAGGCCGGTGCGGGCGCCGGTGAGGACCGGGGCCTCCTCGAAGTCGCAGTCGGTCAGGTTCAGCGGGTGGTGCACCTCGGCGTACGACAGGTCCAGCCGGCCCGTGATCCGCGCCCCGGACAGGCGCAGGCCCGGCGTCTGCCCGGGAAGGTCGTCGAGGGCGCCGAGCAGCAGCCTGGCGATGACCGTCGCCCGGACGGGGGAGCCGGAGAGGTTCACCGGGCGGGCCGCGGGATACGCCTTCCAGAGGGCGATCTCCGGCTCGGACAGATCTTCGGTGATCATGGGGCCGCTCCCGGGAACGTCGCCTGCATCGGTAGGTAAGGAGATGCTCCAAGGTCACCACCGCGCTTGGCAACCTATGATGTCGTTCACTACGCCGTCATCCTCCGGACGTAACTCGCTGCAATGAGTGTCAGGGAGAAGAGGGAAAACAGTCACTCTTCAAGCTTGCGGAGCCTCGATGAGTTCGGTCCCCCTCGCTGTCACGCTGGTCGGTGTGGCTCTATCGGCGGGATGCACCTCTGAGCCTCCTGCGCTCGAAGTCTCCTCAAAAGCTTGTCCGAATGCGGTCTGCATGGTCGGTGTGGATCCACAGATTCTGGTGCACGGCACTCGAGAAGAAGGCGCCGTCCCGATCACTGGACGGGTGAAGTGGATCGGCGGCGAAGCGTGCCTGTACGTGGACACGGAGAGCGGCAGGATGGTGCCGATCTGGCCGCAAGGCGCGACACCGCTGCGGGTGGGGGAGCGGCGCGGGGTGGCGTTGCCTGGGGGCGGGCGGCTGCTTGACGGAGACCGATTCGGCGGTGCCGGGATTCTGCAGCGGGAGGATCCGCTGTTCATGCAAGCGCCTGGACGTTGCCGCCGTCAGAACGGCTTTCTGGTCATCGACCCGGCAGGAATCGAACGGCTGGGTCTTCAGGGGAGTGAGTCCTGGGAGTAGGCGATGCGGCCCGACAGCGTGGCTGCCGGGGCGCGGCACAGGGCCAGGGCGGCGGTGGCCATCACTTCCGGGGGTTCGGCGTTCGGGTCGTTCTCGGTGGTCAGGCCGTGGAAGACGGTGCCGGGGGTGGGGACCACCTGGGTGGGGGAGAGGCAGTTCACGGCGATGTTGTCGGCGTACAGTTCGGCGGCCAGGCCGGTGGTGAGGCGTTCGAGGGCGGCTTTGCACATGCCGTAGACGGTGGCGCCCAAGCCGGCCATCGGGCCAGGGGGCAAGGACGGGTGGCGGGCGGCCACCGAGCTGATGTTGAGTATCCAGCCTTGGCCGCGTTCGCGCATGCCGGGGATGACGAGTTGGGCGAGGTGGGTCGGGGCGTTGACCTGGACCTCGAACATCAGCGCCATGCGGCGGGCTGTGAAGTCGGCGACGGGGGTGAAGAACGTGACGGCGGCGTTGTTGACCAGGATGTCGGCCTTGCCGAAGCGGTCGAGGACCTGCTTCACCAGACGAGTTCTGTCGTCGGGGATCGAGAGGTCGGCGGCGAAGGGCTCGGCGGTGCCGCCGGCGTCGCGGATGCGGCCGACCGTGTCGCGGAGGGTGCCTGGCAGGCGGCTGGTGCCTTCTTCCAGGGTGCGGGCGGTGACCGCCACCTGCGCGCCTGCCGCGCCGAACGCCTCCGCGATCGCGGCGCCGATGCCCCTGCTGGCTCCGGTGACGATCGCGACTCGCCCGTCCAGTTCGCCCATGGCCACTCCCTATTTTAGAACAATGTTCTGAAATAGAGCTTCTGCCCGGGTGGCGCGGGGTGTCAAGGGGTCAGGAGGGAGCGGCCCAGCTCGTACGCCTCCGTCAGGTCGCCGCCCCGGTAGCTGAGCGCGGCCAGGTCGGCGAGGTGGTGGTCGGCGTTCACCGCGACCGTGTTGGTCAGACGGCGGAACAGCGGCGCGTCCGACATGGAGTCGCCGTAGGCGACGCACCGCTCGTACGGCAGACCGAAGCGCAGGCGCAGCCGCTCGGTGATGCCGACCTTGTCGGCCGGGGTGAGGATGGCGGCGGGGTCGAGCGGCTCGGCGAACGGCGGCACCGGGAACCGGGACGCCACCACCTCGTCGAAGCCCAGGTCGAGCAGGTGGCGGGCGAAGAAGTCCGGCGACATGGTGATGACGGCGGAACGCTCACCCCGTTCGCGGATGTCGCGGCAGACCTGCTCGATGCCGTTCAGCCACGGGCTGGCCGCGAACGCCTCGGCCACCGCGGCCTGCGTCAGCTCACGCCACAGCTCGTGGATGGCGGCGGCGAAGCCCCGCGTGTCGATCTCGCCGGCCGCGAACCTGGCCTCCAGCTCGACCAGGTCGTCGTACGTGCCGAGCCGGCGGGCGATCTGCAGGCTGGCCGACGAGCCGGTGAGCAGCGTGCCGTCCATGTCGAACACGTGCAGGGACGCCGCCCGCGTCGCTCCGTCAGCCTCGTGCCGCACGTTCCCCATCCCGTTCGTCGTGTTCCGGGAGGAAGCGTATCCAAGGGGGCAAAGTCACCGGATCTCGCGCAGGAACCGCTCGATCGCGTGCCGGGTGATCTGGCTGCCGAAACCGCCCCAGCTCAGGTCGAACTGGTGGTCGGCGTACGGGATCTCCACCAGCCGGTGCTCGTCGAGTCGGCCAGGCGGCGCCTGGACGGGATCCGGATCCGCCTGGGCGGCCCGGACGGGATGACGTTCGCCGACGCGCTGCGCGCCGCGATCCTGCAGTCGCTGCCCCTGGACCCGGCCAGGCTGGGTGAGGCCCGCGTCTGGGCCGCCTTCTACGCCAGGGCCGCCGTGCGGCCGGACTTCGCCGCGGTGATCGCGGACCTGCACAAGGAGGCGTTCGGCAACCTGGACCAGGCCCTGCGGTACGCGCGCCTCACCGGAGAGCTGGACCTGAAACAGGACCCTGAAGCGCTCGCCCGCCTCATCCTGGCGATCATCGACGGCCTGATGTGGGCCATCCTGCTGGATCCCGCGGCCGCCGCCTCGAACGGGGACGCCGTACCGCAGCTCGCGGCGCTGGACGCGGCGCTCGGCCTGATCACGCGCTGATCAGCGGCCGGTTCCAGCCGATATTCGGTTGCTCGAGCGGGTATCGGCGGCTACACATCGACAGATGGGCGTCTTGTCGCTGTCCGACGGTGTCGTCACCCTTTCCCCGCTGTGCCTGGACGATCTCGATGCGCATCTGGCCGGTGAGGATGAGCAGCTCGTACGCTGGCTCAACGGCGGGCCCAGCAACCGGGCTGACACCGAGGAGTACATACGGGGCTGCATGGAGCTGTGGGCCACCAAGGGCCCGCATCGCGCCTTCGGGATCCACGTCGCCGGCCATCGGGACCTGGTGGGCACCATGGACGTGCGTTTCGGGACGGAGGAGCTGCCCGATGACCAGGTGAACCTCGCCTACGGGCTCTATCCGCAGTGGCGGGGACGCGGCCTGGCCACCCGCGCGGTCCACCTGGCCTGCCGGTTCGCGGCCTCGGAAGGGGCGATACGGGCGCTGATCCGGGCGGAGCCGGAGAACGCCCCGTCCATCGCCGTCGCCCGGCGGTCCGGCTTCCGGTACGTCAGGCGGAGCCAGGACGCGGACGGCACCTGGTACGACCACTACTTCCGTGATCTGTGAGGACGCGTCTGGCCCAGGCCAGTTCCAGCTTGCCCGCCGGGGAGCGGGGGAGGGCGGGGCGGAGGAGGATGTGGCGGGGGACCTTGTAGCCGGCCAGGTCCTTTCGTGCCCACTCGCGGAGAACGTCCTCGGTCAGGGCCGGGCTCGCGGTGGCCACGACCGCCGCCACGCGTTCGCCCCACGTCTCGTCCGGCAGGCCCACCACCACGCAGTCGGTCACGTCGGGGTGGGCGAGCAGGGCGGTCTCGACCTCCTGCGGGTAGACCTTCTCGCCGCCGGTGTTGATCACGGAGGAGCCGCGGCCGAGGAAGCGGATCGCGCCGTCCGCCTCCAGCCGTGCCAGGTCGCCGGGGATCGCGTGGCGGACGCCGTCGACGACGCGGTACGTGGCCGCCGTCCTGACCGGGTCGCCGTGATAGCCGAGGGGCATCGGGCCCGCGTACGCGAGCACGCCCGTCTCGTCGCTGCCCGGCGTGAGCCGCCGGCCGCCCGGGGTGATGACCTTGGTGCCCGGTACGGGGAAGAAACGGGCAGGCAGGTCGGCGGCCGACGACGTGACCGCGAAGGCGAACGGCCCGCCCTCGCTGGAGGCGATCGCGTCGAAGATCGTGACGTCGGCGCGTTCGTGGAGGACCTGTTTGAGGTCGTCGCTCAGCGCGGTGCCCGAGCTGATCAGTGAGGTGAGCGAGCTCAGGTCGTAGGACCGTCCTGCCTGTAGTTCGGCCACCAGCGGGGCGCAGACCGCGTTGCCCGCCACGATCACCGTACGCACGCGCCGCTCCGCCACCGTCTCCCAGACGTGCCGCGCGTCGAGCCCGCCCGGCCGCGTGGTCACCACCCGGCCGCCGGTCAGCAGGGCGCCCATCGCGTTGAACAGGCCGGTGGC
Organism: Nonomuraea sp. NPDC049421; assembly: GCF_040677005.1. Taxonomy (NCBI): domain Bacteria; kingdom Bacillati; phylum Actinomycetota; class Actinomycetes; order Streptosporangiales; family Streptosporangiaceae; genus Nonomuraea; species Nonomuraea sp. NPDC049421. The sequence continues at coordinate 238,657 of NZ_JBFAQA010000004.1, read as the reverse complement.
GTGCATGAGCGGCGCGACCGGGAGCGTCACCGGGGCTCGCCCGTCCTCGTGCGCCGCCACCGCGATCTCCACGGCCTCCTCCAGCGTGGCGGGCAGCCCCTGTACGCCGAGCGGGCCGAAGACCGGGACCGCCAGGGAGTGCAGCAGGTCCGTCAGCCGCCACACGACTCCCTTGGGCCGGCCTGTGGTGCCGCCGGTGTAGAGGAACAGCTGGTCGGAACCGGGGCGCGGCTCCGCAGGTCTTGGTGGCGTGGCCGCGATCAGGTCGTCCAAGCCGGCAGATGTCCGGCCGGGAACGTCGAGGAGTCTCTGCTCGTGCGCCGCCGCTTGGCCGGGGCGATCAACCCGTACGAGCAGGCGCAGGGAGGGCACTGTGCGGGCCGCCTCCTCGACCCCGGCGGCGAGCGACCCGCTGAACACGATCGCCTCCGCCTCAGCATCGGTCAGCAGCCCCGACAGCTCCTTGCCGGTGTAGCGGTAGTTGGCGTTGACCGGCACCGCGCCGATCTTCAACGCGGCGAACACGGCCTCCAGATAAGCGGCCCCGTTGTGCAGGTAGCAGGCCACCCTGCCGCCCGGTCCCACGCCCGCTCTCACCAGCACCTCCGCCAGCCGCGCAGCCCGGTCGTCGAACTCGGCGTACGTCAGCTCCCGGCCCGGCTCCTGGACGGCCACCGCGCCGGGCAGCCTGCGGGCGACGGCCTCCCAGATCGTGGCGAAGGAGACGTCCATGAGCATCGTCCTCGACAGGGGGCAGACTGCGCTTACCGTAAGCGCCTACGGTCGCCCCGGAACACGGGCGGATGCCGGGTGCGGGACACGACAAATGACGTACGTGGCGTTCAGGTGAGGCGTACCTCGTCGGTCTCGCCGTCCGACAGGAATGAGGCCAGCGCCTGCCCCTCCTCGACCAGCTCGTCCCGCTCGGCCATCGTGAGCTCGCGCAAGGGAGTGACGACCACCGCACCCGACTCGCGGGCGGTGATCCAGGTGGCGGACACCCGGCCGTCCACGAGGACCACGCGGGCCCCGCTGACCGACAGGCTCCGGTGGGCGTCGTCGATGATCCGCGTACGGTCGTCGTAGCCGAGGATCGCGTTGTCGAAGGCGGGCAGGAAGCGTACTGGGGCGGGCGTGCCGGAGTCGGGGAGCGGCGCGTCCGGCAGGTCGAGCAGCAGCCGGCCGCGCTCGTCCTTGAACGTGACCAGCTCGTCCCGCACCGCGGCCACCGCGGCGGGCAGCCCGCTCAGGCCGCACCAGGCGCGCAGATCGGCTGAGGCGGCGGGGCCGTAGGCGGCCAGGTAACGACGGACGAGCTGCCGGCCCACGAGGTCGGTGCCGTCGGCGGGCAGCGGCTCGATCTCCTTGCCCAGCCACGACTCCAGCAGCGCGTTCCGCACCCCCGCCGTCGTCCGCCACAACCCGCGCGGCGGCAGCTGCACCACCGGGACCAGCGCGGCCATCGCCAGCTCGCCCAGCGGCCGCGGGCCCGGGCCGGGCCAGCGCTCGGCCAGCGCGCGTCCCATCTCGCCCATCGAGCGCGGCTCGCCGTCCGCCATGATCTCCAGGGCCGCTTCGCGCAGCTTCTCCACGTCGACGCCGGCCAGTTCCTTCCGGTACGTGGTGAGCACCTTCTGCCGCAGCATCCCGTCGTGGCGGGCCCGCCAGGCCAGGGTGTCCTCGGCGGTGACGAGGTGCACGGTCCTGCGCATGAGGTGGACGCGGACGACCTGCCGCCCCGTCAGCAGGTCCGACAGCGCCTCAGGGCGGAACGGGGACAACCGCGACCAGAGCCCCACGAACGGCTCCTGCGGCTCCTGCGCCTGCAGCCCGCACAGGTGCGCGACCGCGTCGAGGGCCGGGACGGCGGCCCGTTCGAGCAGGGACTGCCGGGCCAGCGTGGCGCGGTTGAGCGCCCGCGTGCTGAGAACGACCATGAGCATCCTTCTGGGGGTACGAGATCGGCGCTGCGCCGACAACTCTGGCAGGGATTGCGGCCAGGTCGTGGCCGCTTCTACGGCGCCGCTGATCGTGGCAGGAGAAGGGGACAGGATGTGGCCGCTACCGCGGGCATCATGGCAGGCATGCAGAAGACCTCCGCGCGCCTGCTGGCCCTGCTCTCCCTGCTGCAGTCCCGCCGCGACTGGCCGGGGGCGCTGCTGGCCGAGCGGCTTGACGTCAGCCCGCGAACCGTCCGGCGCGACGTCGACCGGCTGCGCGAGCTGGGCTATCCCATCGTGACCTTCAAGGGGCCCGACGGGGGTTACCGGCTGGGGGCGGGTGCGCAGCTGCCGCCGCTGCTGTTCGACGACGAGCAGGCCGTGGCGGTGGCCGTCGCGCTCCAGCTCGCCACCGCCGCCGGCGCGGGCATCGAGGAGGCCGCGACGCGGGCGCTCACGACCGTGCGGCAGGTCATGCCGTCCCGGCTGCGCCGCCGCATCGACACCGTACGCGTCACCGCCGTCGGACGCCCCACCGACCGGCCCGCCCCGACCGTGGACACCGGCGTCCTCATGGCCGTCAGCACCGCCGTCCACGACCACGAGGTCCTCCGCTTCGGCTACCGCTCCGCCGAAGAGGAGGTGCTGCGGCGGGTGGAGCCGCACCACCTCCTCACCTGGGGCGGGCGCTGGTACCTCGTCGCCTGGGACCTCGACCGCGACGACTGGCGGACGTTCCGCGCCGACCGCATCACCCCGCGCACCCCGAACGGCCCCCGCTTCACTCCGCGCGAGCTGCCCGGCGGGGACGTGGCCACCTTCGTGGCCGCCCGCTTCCGCGGCGCCACCAGCCCCACATCCGGGGCGGACTGGCCGTGCCGGGGTGAGGTGATTCTCGATCTGCCCGCCGACGTCGTGTCCCAGTACACCCGCGAAGGGCTGGTCGAGGCGCTCGGGCCTGATCGGTGCCGGCTCGTCCTGGGTTCGTGGTCGTGGCCGGGGCTGGCGGCGGCGCTCGGGAGGTTCGACGCCGACATCGAGGTCGTCGGGCCGCCCGAGCTGAAGGCCGCCTTCGCCCACCTCGCCGAACGCTTCTCCCGCGCGGCGGCATCATAGATACAAGCTTGCATCCTAGGCTGATAACCTCGACATATGCCCGGAACCGCCAAGCGGCCGTCCGCTGCTCACACCGCGTACACCGTCACGAAGGAGCTGATCCTCTCCGGCGAGCTGCCCGGTGGCAGCCTCATCAGTGAAGGGGAGATCGCCGAGCGCGTACGCGTGAGCAGGACTCCCGTGCGTGAGGCGTTCCTGCGGCTGGAGTCGGAGGAGCTGCTGGCGTTGCATCCCAAGCGCGGCGCGGTGGTCGTGCCGGTGCCGCCCGGGGAGGCGGCCGACGTGCTGGAGCTGCGCCTCGCACTGGAACGTTCCGCCGCCGGGCGCATCGCCAGGACCGGTCTGCCCACAGAATACGACCAGCGGATGCGCGACCTCCTGGCCCGGCAGCGGGATCTCGCGGCGGCGGCCGACGTCGGGGGATTCGCCGAGGCGGACGAGGCGTTCCACCGGTGCATCGTCGAGGCGTCGGGCAACCGGCTGGCCGGCCGCTTCTACGCCACCCTCGGCGACCGCCAGCGCCGCATGAGCATCTCGGCCCTGCGCCTGCGTCCCGAGCGGCTGCCGCTGCTGGCGGGCGAGCACGAGACCCTCCTTGAGCATCTGCGGGCCGGCGACACCGCCGCCTTCGCCGAAGCCCTCGAAGTCCACCTGACGGCCACCCACGGCACCCCGCACTGACCTTTCACGCCTGCCCGTCACGACCTCGAAAGTTCCTCCTTCCATGCTCGAAACCCAGCCGGCCGCCCGCCGCACCTTCTCCTGGCGGGTCGTGGCGGCGGCGATGCTCCTGTGCGGATGGGGCGGCAACCAGTTCACGCCGCTGCTGCTCATGTACCGCCGCCTCGGCGGCTACTCCACGCTCGACGTGGACGCCTTCCTCGGCGCGTACGTCGTCGGCCTCGTCCCCGGCCTCCTCCTGGCCGGGCCGGTGTCGGACCGGCGCGGCCGGCGTCCCGTGCTCGTGGCGGGCACGGCGGCGTCGGCGCTGGCCAGCCTCGTGCTGTGCTTCGGCGCCCAGAGCGCGTGGGCGATCTACGCGGGCCGGCTGATCACCGGGGTGGCGGTGGGCATCGCGATGGCCGTGGGCAGCAGCTGGGTGAAGGAGCTGTCGGCGGGCGAGGACGGCGCTCTGCCCGCCAGGCGCGCCTCGCTGTGCCAGACGGCCGGGTTCGGGCTGGGCGCGGGGGTGGCGGGCGCGCTGGCCCAGTGGGGTCCGTGGCCCATGGTCAGCCCGTACGTCGTGCACGTGCTCCTCACCGCGGCCGTCCCCGCGCTGCTGCTGCGCGTGCCCGAGACGCGCGCGCCCAGCCCGGCCCCGGCGGGGCTGCTGGCGAGGCTGGCGGACGATCTGCGCGTGCCGGCCCCGGCGCGGCGGCGGTTCTGGCTGGTGGTGCTGCCGATGGCGCCGTGGGTGTTCGGGGCGGCCGGGCTGGCGTACGCGGTGATGCCGCAGCTCGTGGACACCCGCGTGGGGGAGTGGGGCCTGGCGTACGCGACGGGCCTGACCGTGCTGATGCTCGGCATGGGCGTGGCCGTCCAGCCGGTGGCCAAGAGGCTGCGCGGGCGCGCGCCGGTGGCGGCCATGAGCGTGATGCCGGCCGGTGCCGCGTTGTGCGCGGCGGACGCGGTGCTGCTGTCGCCGTGGCTGGCCGCCGCCGCGGCGGCCGTGCTCGGCATGGGGTACGGGATCGCGGTCGTGTCGGGGCTGCTGGAGATCCAGCGCATGGCGGGCGCCGACGACCTGGCCGGCCTGACGGGGGTCTACTACATGCTGGCGTACACGGGATTCCTGCTTCCTGCCCTGCTGGCCGGATTGTCGGCGTGGCTGTCGTACCCGATCATGCTGGCGGTGGTGGCCGGCGTGGCGCTGATCTGCCTCGCGGTGGTCGCGACCGGCGTGAGAGTGACCGCGCGGACCTAGCCGGAGCGATAGAAGCAGGCCGAGCCCACGACAGCGCAACGTCACCGACGGTTACGGTGAGTGATGTTGCGGAGGGTAATCACAGCAGGTGCGCGGCGTCACGCCGCGCTTCTGTTCCCTGAACCATGGAGGTATCCATGCGTCCATCCCCTCGTAGCCTCGCCTTGGTCGCGGCTCTGGCGGGCGGCTTTCTGATGGCGGCGCCGGCCGCGCACGCCGTGATCGATCCGGCCAAGATCAACGTGATCGAGTCGCTCCAGAAGACCGACCCGATCGTGATGGCCAACTGCGCCACCGGCACGATCGCCGACCCCGCCGGGGCCGTCGTCATCCCGCCCGAAGTCCCGCTCGTGGGCTGCCTGACCCTCTGAACGCGCCGGAGCGGGACCTCGTCACGGGTCCCGCTCCGCGTTCGAGTCCCCCAGGGCCGGTGCCAGGGTGACCAGATCCCGGCTTGTACACTCTTGGCGTTTCTTGGGGGAATCGGGGGGAATCGCGCGTGCCGCTGGAGCAGGTCCTCGTGTTGCTGACCGCAGCGGCCGGAGCCGGGTGGGTCGACGCCGTCGTGGGCGGCGGCGGGCTGCTGCAACTCCCCGCCATCCTGGTGACCGGGATGCCGCCGGTCGAGGCGATGGCCACCAACAAGCTGTCGTCGGTGTTCGGCACCACCTCCGCCGCCGTCGCGTACGCGCGCTCCACCAAGGTGGACCGCCAGGTCGCGATCCCCGGGGCGGCCATGGCCATGGTGAGTGCCGGGCTCGGGGCATGGGCGGCGGCGTCCATCTCGGCCGAGGTGCTGCGGCCCGCCGTCATGGTGGTGCTGGTCGCGGTCGCCGTGTTCGTGACGTTGCGGCCCAGCATGGGCGCGGTGCCGGTGCCGCACCTGCGCACCCCGCCCCGCGTGGTGGCGGCGGTGGCCACGGCAGGGGCCGGCATCGCCTTCTACGACGGGATCATGGGGCCGGGGACGGGAACGTTCCTCATCATCGCCTTCACCACCATCCTCGGGCTGGACTTCGTCTCCGCGTCCGCCTCCGCGAAGATCATCAACATCGGCACGAACGTCGGCGCGCTGGCCGTGTTCGCGGTGCAGGGGCACGTGCAGTGGGCGCTCGGCCTGGGCATGGCGGTGTGCAACGTGGCGGGCGCGCAGTTCGGGGCGCGGACGGCGCTCAAGCGGGGCGCGGCGTTCGTCCGGATCGTGCTGCTGGTCGTGGTCGTGGCCATGGTGATCAGGCTCGGCTGGCAGCAGTTCGCCTGACCTGCCGGAAATAGAATGGCCGGCATGCGTGCCAGCCGCCTGCTCTCGCTGCTCCTGCTCCTGCAGACGCGCGGCCGCATGACGGCGTCCGAGATCGCGGACGAGCTCGAGGTGTCCGTACGCACGGTCTACCGCGACGTCGAGGCCCTGTCGGCGGCCGGCGTCCCGGTCTACTCCGACCGCGGCCCCGCGGGCGGCTACCAGCTGCTCGACGGCTACCGCACCCGGCTCAACGGGCTGACCGCCGAGGAGGCGTCCGCGCTGTTCCTGGCCGGTCTGCCGGGGCCGGCGGCCGAGCTGGGCCTGGGCGAGTTCGCGGCCAACGCCGAGCTGAAACTGCTGGCCGCGCTGCCGCCGGAGCCGCGCTCGCAGGCCGCGAGCATGCGCGAGCGGTTCCTGCTCGACGTGCCCGGCTGGTACCGCTCCGCCGACGACGTGCCGCACCTGAGCGAGGTGGCCGAGGCCGTGTGGGACCAGCGGCCGCTGCACATGACCTACCGGCGCTGGGGCAAGCAGGAGGTCGACCGGGTCATCCATCCGTACGGGCTGGTGCTCAAGGGCGGCTCCTGGTACCTCGTCGCCGCGCCGCCCGGGGGCTCGCCGCGCACCTACCGGGTGGCGCGCATCCTGACCCTGGAGACGATGCCGGGACGTTTCGCCAGGCCGGAGGGGTTCGAGCTGGCCGCCTTCTGGCGGGAGTACGCCCAGGAGTTCCGCGAGCGGATGTACACCGCCGAGGCCGTCATCAAGCTCGCACCAGGGCGGGGCGACCTGCTGGCGTACACGATGGGCGCGGACGTCGTCGGCGCCGCGCTCGCCGCGGCCGGCGAGCCAGACCCCGAGGGCTGGCTCACGCTCACCGTCCCGGTCGAGTCACTGACGCACGCCCGCTGGCTGCTGCTGCGCATGGGCGCCGACGTCGAGGTGCTCGGCCCGCCCGAGCTGCGCACGCTGATGAGCGAAGCCGTCACGGACCTGGCCGAACTGTACGGCTGACGCCCACGGCGAAAATGAGGCGACACCCCGCCGCGGGTTCTGTCAGCATCCCCGCATGTACCTTCTCGCTTTCATCGGCGCGTGCGTCCTGGTGGCCATGGCGCCCGGGGTCAGCACGGCCGTCATCCTGCGGCAGACCCTGCGCTCGGGCCGCGGCTCCGGCATGGCGGCCACGCTGGGCAACGAGACCGGCATCCTGCTGTGGGGCCTGGCCGCCGCGTTCGGTCTGTCCGCGCTGGTCGTGGCCTCGCAGCTGGCCTACGACGTCATGCGGGTCACGGGCGCGGCCGTGCTCGTCGTGATGGGTGCGCAGGCGCTGTGGCAGGCGAGGAAGCCGGTCCCCGTCGCCGCCGTCGAGGGGGATGCGGTGCCGGGCCGGCGCGGCGCCTACCTGGCGGGGCTCGGCACCTGCGTGGCGAACCCGAAGGCGGCGGTGTTCGCGATGTCGTTCCTGCCGCAGTTCGTCCCGGCGGGCCAGGACGTGCCGATCACCCTCGTCACGCTCGCCGTCGTGTGGGTGGCGGTGGACGTGCTCTGGTACCTGGTGCTCATCTGGGCCGTCGCCCAGGCCAAGACGTGGCTGGGCCGGCCGTCGGTCAAGCGGCGCCTTGAGCAGATCTCCGGCGTGGTGCTGATCGGCCTCGGCGTGCGGATGGCGGTGGAGTCCCGATGACGATCTGGTACGACGAGCGCGGCGCCGGCGAGCCGGTGGTGCTGCTGCACGCGACGGCGGCCGACTCCGGCATGTGGGACGCCCAGGAGGAGGCGCTGGCCGACCGCTTCCGCGTGATCAAGGTGGACTTCCGCGGCTACGGCCACACCCCCTACCGCTCCGACGCCCCCTACAGTGACGCAGGCGACGTCGCCAAGGTGCTGGCCGCGATCGGCGTCAGCAGGGCGGCGCTGGTCGGGTCGTCAGGCGGCGGCCGGGTGGCGCTGGAGCTGGCGGCGGCCGGTCTCGCGGGGCGGCTGGTGCTGCTCAACCCGCTCTCGACGCTGGAGCCGACGCCCGACCTGCGGGCGTACTGGCAGGAGGAGGACCGCCTGCTGGAGGAGGGCGACGTGCAGGGCGCGGCCGAGCTCAACGCGCGCACCCTGCTCGGCCCCGACGCGGGCCGGGAGGCGTGGGACAAGGTGGTGGCGATGCAGCGGCACGCGTTCGAGGTGCAGCTCGCCGCCGACCCCGAGCCCGAGCAGGTCGAAGGCGAGTTCTCCCCGGCCGGCATCGACGTGCCCGCGCTGGTGGTGGCCGGCGGGCGCGATCTGCCGTACTTCCGCGACAGCGCCCGCCACCTGGCCGCCGAGCTGCCCCAGGGGCGGCTGCTGGAGCTGGAGTGGGCGGGGCATCTGCCGGCGCTCGAACGTCCTGAGGAGATCAACGCGCTGCTGCTGGATTACCTTTAGTGCATGACGAACGACCTGGCGACCCTCATGAGGCAGGCACAGGACGACGATCCGCTGCTGGCGCTGCACGCCACGACCGCGTTGCGGCGCGAGATCGAGCGCCTGGAGGCGGTCCAGGTGCGGCGGGCCCGGGTCGCCGGGCTCGCCTGGTCGCAGATCGCCGACGCGATCGGGGTGAGCAAGCAGGCGGTCCACAAGAAGTACGGCCGCCGCTAGCCGTCGTGACCTCTGTCGCCGGCGAGCCGGGCGATCAGAGCGACGTGGGAGTGGCGAACCTCGCCGCCGGAGATGCGTGGCGGCGTCGGCACCGGTGATGATCCACCTGGACTCGAAGGGGCGCAGGTCAGGCGTGGTGCGCTGGCCCGAGCGAGGGTGAGGTGGCCCAGGCATGGCGGCCTCCCGATCACGGCGTGCTAAGTTGGCCGCATGACTAACTTGGTCGATCGGCCAAAATCTTCGCGAGGGGATCGGCGGCGTGAGCAGCTCGTGGAGGCCGGCCTGGCGCTCCTGAGTGAGCACGGCTGGCCCGGCATCACGGCGCGTGCCGTCGCCGAGCGGGCCGGGACCAATGCCGGGCTGATCCACTATCACTTCGGCGGCCTGCCCGGCCTGCACGCGGCGATCTTCCGGCGCGGCACGGACCTGCTCGTCAACCCGCTCGTCGATGAGCTGCTGGCCGCGGAGGACGAGCGAGCCGCGCTTGACGCGATCCGCATGCTGCTGCCGCGGACCGCCGCCGACGAGCCCGCGTCCCGGCCGGCGGCGGACGGCGTGCCCGCATCCGGGCCGATCGCCGGCGACGAGGACGGCTCCCGGCTGGCCGCCGAGCTGATCATCGGAGCGACGCGCGATCCCGCGCTCGGCGCCATGCTGCGCGACGAGCTTCGCCGTGCCAGGCAGCACATCGCCGATCGGTTGCGGGTCCGGCATCCCGGCTGGGCGGCCGGCCACGCGGCCGGGGTGGCGACGCTGATCGTCGCCGCGATCGACGGGCTGATGCTGCATCGCATGATCGACGGGGAGTTGCCCGTCGGCGAGGCACTGGATGTGGCGCAGGGGCTGCTTCCCGTGGAGGAGAGATGAGCGGTGGGGTGAGCGCCCTCGACCCGCCTGCTTGCCGGAGGAAAGGCGGGAGAGTGCTCGTCAGCGGGGCTGGGATCGCCGGGCTCACGCTGGCCTACTGGCTGCGGCGCCGCGGGTTCGAGCCGGTGGTCGTGGAGCGCGCGCCACACGGCCGCCTGGGCGGCTACGGGGTCGACTTCTTCGGCAGCGGTTACGACGTCGCGGCTCGCATGGGCATTCTCGACCGGCTGACCCCGCACCGGCTGCCGGTCGACGCGGTCGAGTTCGTCGACGCCTCAGGACGGTCCTCGGCCCGGTTGCCGGCTGAGCTGCTGGAGCGGGTCATCAGGGGGCCGCACCTGCCGCTGATGCACACCACACTGGAAGGCGCCCTGCTCGACGCCGTGGACGGTGAGGTGGAGATCCGCTTCGCGGACAGTGTCGCCGACGTCCGCGACACCGGCGGCGCGGTCGAGGTCGCCTTCGCCGGCGGTGGCCGTGAGCGGTTCGACCTGCTGGTGGGGGCCGACGGCATCCATTCGCGGACGCGGGAGCTCGTGTTCGGCCCTGAGTCGCGGTTCGTGCACCCGCTCGGTACGCGGCTGGCGTCCTACCCGGTGCCCGACCGTTACGGCTGGGGCCGGGTACGCGCCCACTACACCGAGCCCGGCCGCCAGACCGTCCTCTATCCGAGCGGCGAGCCCGGCACCCTGGTCGCCCTGCTGCTGTTCCGCGCGCCGCGTGGCGGGAGCGTCCCGCGTGAGCAGCGGGCGGGCCTGCTGCGGGAGCGCTTCGCCGGCGCGGGCTGGCTCACGCCGGCGCTGCTCGCCGACGCACCCGCCGGCGATTCGATCTTCATGGACGAGATGGCCCAGGTCATGATGCCTGTCTGGCACCGCGGCCGGGTCGCTCTGATAGGGGACGCCTGCGGCTGCATGACCATGGTGTCGGCTCAGGGCGTCTCCATGGCGATGGCCGGGGCGTACGCGCTGGCCGAGGCGCTGGCCGAAGAGCCGGGCCACGAGCGCGCGTTCGCCCGGTACGAGGCCAGGATGCGTCCCGAGGTGCGGCGACGCCAGCGCAACGCCCTGCTGTTCGCCCGCATGCTGCTGCCCTCCGGCCGCGCGGGGCTGGCCGTGCAGGGACTCGCCAACCGGATCATCACCCGTCAGGCGTTCGCGCCCGTGCTGCGCCGGCAGTTCGGCGCGGGGAGCGTCCTGCCGCCCGCGACCACCCGAGGAAGGTGACGTCATGGAGATCGTCAAGAGGCCGGCACCGCCGACCGGGCTGCGCCGCAAGCTGTGGCGGCTGCCCATCCTGCTCTACCGGCTCGGCCTGGGCGCCCTGCTGGGCGGCCGGGTCATGCTGCTCAACCACGTCGGCAGGGTGTCCGGACTGCCGCGCCAGGTCGTCATCGAGGTCGTCGAGCATGACGAGAACGGTTACGTGGCCGCCTCGGGGTTCGGCGTCAAGGCCGACTGGTATCGCAACGTCACCGCCTCCCCCGAGGTGACGATCCAGGTCGGCGGACGCGTCCACCCGGTGACGGCCGTTCCGCTGCCGGCCGAGGCGGGGGCCGTCATCATGGCCCGCTACGCGTCCCGGCATCCGACCGCCGCCCGGCGGCTGTGCAAGCTCATGGGCTACGCCGTAGACGAAAGCCAGGACGACTACCACGAGGTGGGGAAGCACATCCCGTTCGTCAGGTTCGTCCCGCGCTAGCTCGGGCGGGCGCGGTCTCCTGCCGGGTTCGCGGGAGTGATCGCGCTCAGCCTCGGGCGTTCGGGCGGCGATGGCCCAGGGCGTGGGCAGGCCGTTCACCGGACATCTCACCGGTGACCGTCGCCACCGCCTCCAGGACCCGGTCCACCTGGGCGGTGGTGTGGGCGGCGGTGACGCTGAGGCGGATCAGCGGCTGCTCGCCCGGCGCGCCCGGTGGCAGCATCACGTTCGCCAGCACGCCTTCCTCCAGCAGCTTCGCCCAGAAGCGGCAGCACGTCAGCGCGTCCGCCATCGGCAGCGCCACCGTGGGGGTGCCGCCGGGCGGGATCGCGTAGCCGAGCCTCGTCAGGCCGGCGCGCAGGCGGTCAGCCGCCGCCAGGACGGCCTGGCGGCGCTGCGGCTCCGTACGGATGATGTCGAGCGCCGCCAGCGCCGCGGCCGTGCACGACGGCGGCAGCGACGCCGAGAACAGCGCGGGCCGCGCGCTGTGCCGCAGGTAGTCGACCACGTGCCGGGGCCCCGCCACCGCGCCGCCCAGCGTGCCGAAACACTTCGAGAACGTCACCGTCTGCACGTCGACCGCCGCGCCCAGGCCGAAATGCTCGGCCGCGCCCCGCCCGCCCGCGCCCAGCAGGCCCGCGTCGTGCGCGCTGTCGAGCACCACCCGCGCACCGTGCCGCGCCGCGTGCTTGGCGACGCCCGGCAGGTCGCACAGATCGCCGCCCACCGAGAACATGCCCTCGGTGAGCACCATCGCCCCGCGCTCGTCGCCCACCCCCTCAAGCAGCCTCTCCAGGTGCGCCATGTCGTTGTGCCGGTAGCGCCGCAGCTCAGCCTGCCCCAGCCGGGCCGCGTCGATGAGCGAGGCGTGCATGTGCCGGTCGGCCACCACCACGTCACGCGGCCCGAACAGTGCGCTCAGCGCCAGGTTCGCCTGGTAGCCGGTGGAGACCACCATCGCCGCCTCGTGCCCGAGGAACGCCGCCAGCTCCCGCTCGAGCCGCTCGTGCAGGGCCAGCGTGCCGTTGAGCACCCGCGAGCCCGAGTTGCCCGCGCCCAGCTCCTCCATCGCCGCCACGCCCGCCGCCGCCAGCCGCGGGTCGCCCGACAGCGCCAGGTAGTCGTTGGAGCCCGCCAGCAGCACCCGCCGCCCCGCCGCGACCACCTCGCCGCCGCGGGGCCTGCCCTCCACCGGCAGGTAGAAAGGGTAGACGCCGGCCGCGGCCACCGCCTCGACCTCCTGGGGGAGCCGGCATTTCGTGAACGGGTCTCTCCGCCCCACGCACTTCACCTCGGATGGCCGTAGCTGACAGTGTCCGGTCGTAAGGGTAGAGTAATCGCCGCTGATCCGGTTCCCGGGCGTCCATGCCGGCCGGTCCGCCTCCCGCATGCCCCCAGACACCCCGACAAGGACGTACGCATGACCGAGGAAGAGATCTTCCAGCAGCTGCGCACCATCTGCGCCCGGATCCTGTCGGTGGATCCCGCGCGCATCTCCGCCGACACCGACCTGCGCCAGGAGCTCGACGCCGACAGCCTCGACATGGCCGAGCTGGCCGCCGCCAGCGAAGACCGCTTCCACATCGCCGTCGACCTCGACACCGCCAAGCAGGCGCGCACCCTGGCCGACATGGCCGGGCTGGTCCACGCCGGGGCGCGGGTCGGCTGATGGGCGCGCGGGTCCGCGTCGCGGTCACCGGGCTCGGCGTGCGTACGGCGGCGGGCAACGACCTGGCCGGGTTCTGGCGGACGCTGGTCGAGGGGCGGTCCACGGCACGCACGATCACCTCGTTCGACGCCGGTGAGCTGCCCGTCGGGTTCGCCTGCCAGGTGCCCGGCTTCGACCCGGCCCCCTACGTCACGGGCAAGGAGGCCCGGCGCATGGACCGCGCGACGCTGCTCGCCGTGTGCGCCGCCGCCGACGCGCTCGCCGACGCGGGCGGGCCGCACGTGCCGCCCGAGCGGCGCGCGGTCGTCACCGGCACCGCGCTCGGCGGCACCGAGACCTCCGAGGCCGCGCTGCTCGGCGGCGGCCAGCCCGGCGCGCTCTACGTGCCGCGGACGATGCCCAACGCCTCCGCCGCGTTCGTCAGCATGCGCCACGACATCCTCGGGCCCAGCATGACCGTCTCCACCGCGTGCGCCTCCGGCGGCCACACCGTCGGCGAGGGGCTGCGGCTGCTGCGCGACGGCTCCGCCGACCTCGTCGTGGCCGGGGGCACCGAGGCGTGCGTGTCGCCGACCATCCTGCTCGCCTTCCACCGCTGCGGCGCGCTGTCCCAGCGCGGCCACGAGCCCGAGCGCGCCTCCCGCCCGTTCGACGCGGCCCGTGACGGGTTCGTGCTCGCCGAGGGCGCCGCGTTCGTCGTGCTGGAGCGTCTCGACGACGCCGTACGCCGCGGCGCCCGCGTCTACGCCGAGCTGGCGGGCTACGGCCGCACCTCCGACGCCCACCACCTCACCTCGCCCGACCCCAAGGGCGACGGCGCCGAACGCTGCCTGCGCCAGGCCCTGGCCGACGCCCGGCTCACCCCCGGCGACGTGGCCCACGTCAACGCCCACGGCAGCGGCACCGTGCTCAACGACGTGACCGAGGCGCGGGTGATCGCCCGCGTGTTCGGGCCGGGGCAGGTGCCCGTCACCTCCACCAAGAGCATCGTCGGTCACGCCATCGGCGCCGCCGGGGCCATCGAGGCCGTGGTCTCCGTGCTGACCCTGCACGAACGCCTCATCCACCCCACCATCAACCTCGACGTGCTGGATCCCGAGTGTGAGGTCGACGTCGTCCGGTCGCCGCGTCCGCTCGGAGCGGGGGCCGTGGTGTCCACGTCGTTCGCGTTCGGCGGCCACAACGCCGGCCTCGTCTTCACCCCGTCCTGACCAGGGTGCGGCGGGCGCTCTGGGTGCGGCTTATCACCGCGTGCACGACCAGCGCCACCATCAAGCCCGCGACCAGGTCCGACACGTAGTGGTACGAGTTGTGCACCACCGCCACCGTCAGCCCCACGGCCGCGAGCCACAGCAGCGGGCTCGCCGGTCCGCGGACGTGGCGGCGCAGGGTGAGCACCGTGATCCAGGCGCCGGCCACGTGGGGTGAGGGGAAGCAGGCGCCGGGCGGGTCGAGGGCGGCCATGATGGCGTTCTGCAGCGGGGTGATCAGGTAGCCGGAGGGGCGCTGGGCGGCGTACAGCTCCGGCGGCGCCGGCGCCGGTCCTTCCAGGGGAAGCGCCATGAAACCGACGTAGCAAATGATCAGCGTGGCGAGCAGCGCGAACAGGTATCCCTCCGCGAGGTTTGCACGGCCTCGAAAGTAGAGCACCGGCGCGATCAGAAAACACCCATAAAAGGAGAAATAGCAGAACGTCACCAGTTCGGTGGTCGGCGGCATGGCCCACTCGGCGACGACGGCGTTGGGATCGACTCCGAACACCCCTCGCTCCCAGGCGCGTACGGCATCGTCGAGGAACCGGCCATGCACGGCGAGCGCCGCCTCGGCAGCGATGGAGTACACGACCGGCATCACGAGCAACGGCGCCATGAACCGCAGGCCCGCCACCCGCCGATCACCCGGCCGCCACTGCCCGGCCCGCGCCGCCAGCACCAGGAACGCACCACCAAGCAAGCACCCGCCAAGCAGCCCCGGCGCGCCGGGCACCCGCTCGTGGGCCAGGACGACAACGGTCGCCATCAACGCGAAGTAGCCCAGCAACAGCCCTTCGACCGGCCGAATCTCCACAATCCTCCTACGAACGAGCGCCACATGAGCAGCGCATTCCAAAGCCCCCACCGACACCCCGCCCTCCGCCGCCCGCCTCCGAGCAGACACGGACGTCCGCGGCCCCGGCACCGCGTTCGGACCATCGCTGCTTGGCGCACCCCCGAGCAGGGGCGGGTGCCGGCGTGCTGGGCGCTGCGCCCGGACCTCGGACGCCCAGCGCACCCCCGGGCAGGGGCGCCATTGGATGGGGCATGGTGTGGGCGGGTTCGTCCGGTGGGCGGCGTGTCAGCCGGTGGGGACGGCTTGCGTGGGTTGCTCGGTCGGGTGGGGTGCCGGTGGCTTGTGGTGGTGTTCGTGGGCGGGCCACCAGATGCGGGGGCCCAGGTGGTGGGCCAGGGCTGGGACCAGGAACGAGCGGACCAGCACGGTGTCGATGACCACCCCTACCGCCACCAGCAGGCCGAGTTGGACCACCGGCACCAAGGGCAGGACGGTGAGGACGAAGAAGGCGGCTGCCAGCACCACGCCGGCCGCCGTGATCACGCCGCCGGTCGCGCGCAGGGCGTGCAGGGTCGCCCCGCGGGTGCCGAGGTGTGCGGTCTCCTCGCGTACGCGGGCCATCAGGAAGATGTTGTAGTCGACGCCGAACGCCACCAGGAACACGAAGGCGTACAGGGCGAACGACACGTCCATCACCGGATGGTCCAGCACCTGCGTGAACAGCGCCGAGCACAGCCCGAGCGTGGCCGCGAACGACAGCACCACCGTGCCCATCAGCAGCAGCGGCGCCACCAGCGAACGCAGCAGGACGATCAGGATCAGGCCGACGACCACAAGGATCAGCGGCACCACGAGGCGGGCGTCGGCGAGGGCGGCGTTCTTGGCGTCGAGCAGCTCGCCGGTGAAGCCGCCGACCAGGGCCGCGTCGCCGGCCGCCGCGCGTACGGTCGCTCGGAGGTTCTCCACCAGGCGCTCGGCGTGCGGCGTGTTGGGTTCGGCGGCCAGCACCACGTCGTAGACGCGCCAGGGGGCGACCGGCCCGCGCCGCACGGACACCACACCGTCGGCCCCGCGTACGGCCCGCGCCACGGCGGCGGTCGCGCCTTGCCTGGCCAGCACCACGACGGGTGCGCTGGCCGGATAGTGGCGCCGTAGCGCGTCGTAACCCTCCACCGACCCCGTGCGGATGGTGAACATGGCCGACGGCGGGATGCCGGACGCGTCCAGCGTGGTCAGCCCCAGGCACATCAGGGCGAGCAGCGCCAGCGACCCCGCCCACGCCAGGGGCGCCCGCCGCCCCACGAACCCCGCCACCCGCCCCCACACCCGATCCGGCCGCCCGCTTGGGCGAAGCGCCGGACCGTGCTGCGACAGTCCGGCCCGCTGGTTGGAGAGCGGGTCGTGCTGTGACTGCGCGGCCCCCTGGATGGGAGGCGCGTCGTCCCGCGGCAGGCTTGTCCACTGGACGGAGGTGACGTCGTGGCGGGGTGTGTCGTTCGGTGGGGTGAGGGTGGGTCGGTGGTGGGGGATGGCGGGCCAGAAGGCGCGGCGGCCGCCCAGAAGCATGAGGGCGGGGAGGAGAGTCACCATGACGGCCATCGTGATGAGGACGCCGACGGCGGCTGCGGCGCCGATCGAGCGGAGGGCGTTGGTGTCGGCGGCGGCGAGGCAGCCGACACCGCCCGCCACCGTCAGGGCCGAGGCGATGACCGTGCGGATGCCGCTGGAGAGGGCCTGTTTCAGGGCCGTTGTCGTGCCGGGGGTTACGCGGAGGCGTTCGCGGAAGCGGGCCACCAGCAGCAGCGCGTAGTCCGTGGCGACGCCGAAGACCAGGACGGTGAAGACCTCCGGCGTGGCGGCGCGCAAGGTGATCCAGCCTGAGCGGACGAGGGCGTAGATCGCGGCGGCTGAGCACAGATAGGCCGCCGCCACGGCGAGCATCGGGATCAGCCAGAGCACTGGGCTGCGGTAGACGGCCAGCAGGACCAGGAGCACCACGGCCACGCTCAAGGCCAGCAGCGTGCCGTCGACCCGCAGGAACGAGTCGGCGTAGTCGGCGGCGACCCCGCCCGCGCCGGTCACGTGGCTGACCAGGCCCGGTGGGTTGGCGGCGGCCGCGATGTCGCGCACCTGATCGACGAGCGGGGCGATCACCACGCCGGGCCGGCCGGACAGCAGCACCGTCACCTGGAGGGCGCGCCGGTCGGCGCTGGGCAGCGGCATCGAGGAGGTGCCGACCACGTCGGGCAGGCGGGCGAACCTCCGCAGGTCACGGCGTACGGCCGCGAGGTCGGCCGGCCGCAGCGGGCCCGTGCGTTCGTAGATCACGAGGGTGGGCACCGACCGCCCGGACTGCTCGGCCACCAGGTCGAGCACCCGCGCCGACTCGACGCCTCGGGCCAGCATCGACGTGCCGCTCGTGACGCGGACGTCCTCGAGCGGGCCGCTCGTGAGCACGGCCACCACCGTGAGAACGACCCACCCGAGAACCACGCCTGCGGCGATTGTCCGCGCGCGTATCGTGCGAAAAAGAACCGGCAATTCCCGCCCACCCCCGGCCTTGGTACAAAGGTGCCGGCCGACAGGTAGACCCTAGGTTCCCGATCCCGCTCAAACAAATTGACGCAGCGGTCTTTTATTTACGTCGGGTGGTATCAAAAGCCGACATTGGGATATTCAGGTGTGGCGGGTATTTATGGAAATTGCGGAAGGTGCGGCTTTTGTTCTTGGCCGGGTTCGCCTCTCCGCGAACGGTCCCGGCGTGTCAGGGGCGGACGCGGAGGTCGGCGAAGAGGGCCCGGTGGTCGGAGCCGGGCACGTCGAAGATCTGGGTGGCCACCGCCCCGGCACGCGCGTCGGTCAGCACGTGGTCGATGGTGACCAAGGGCGGCAGCGAGCGGCCGTGCGGCCAGGTGGGGACGAGGCCGTTGCCGGTGGAGGCGGCGGCGTCGGTGTAGCCGGTGCCGAGGAGGTCACGGAATACGGCGTGGTCGAGGGTGGCGTTGAAGTCGCCGGCCAGGATCCTGGGCGGCCCCGACGTGGGCGCGGGCGGCAGGGAGGCGACGCCGGCGTGCCATTCGGGCACCGTGCGGGGCACGGGAGCCACCGGGTGCACGACGACCACCTCGACCGGCGAGCCGCCGGGCAGGGACACCTCCGCGACCGGCATGTGGTGCCCGACCGGCCGGAACAGCCCCTTCCGCTCGCGCAGGGGATGCCGGGAGTAGATGCCGCTGCCCTCGGGGCCGCGTACGTCGGGCACGCTGATGTCGTACGGCAGCAGGTCGTCGAGCCCGGCCGCCGTCAGCCGGACCTTGGCCGACCAGGTGAGCTCCTGGATGCTGAGGACGTCCACGTCGAGGCGGCGTACGAGATCGACGATGACCGCCGCGTCGCCGCGCCCGCCGTTGAGGTTGGCGGTGAGCACCCGCAGCGTACGGCCCCCGGCCGGCGCCGCGCCGTCACCGAACGCGCGCGGCGCCACGCACCAGGCCAGGCAGCCGCACACCACCAGCATGATCGCCGCCGCGGCCCGGCTCCTGAGCAGGACCGCGACGCCCAGCACGACCAGTGCCAGCACCGCGAAGCAGGGGGTGAAGGCGGCCATCGGCACCAGGAAGACGCCCGTCTCCAGCCCGCCGAGCCGCACCACCGTGCCTGCCGCGAACAGCACCGCCAGGGCGACCGTCAGCCGCCTGCGCCACACCCGCCTGGGCCGCACCTCGGGCGCCGCCGTCTCCACGTCCTCTTGCACCAGCACGAGCGCCCAGGCTAGAGGAGCATCCTTAACGTCAGATGAGGATCCACCCGCCGTACGACGTCCCGGTCGGCGCGGGGCCGAACGCAGTGGCGGTGCGGCGTCAACGGCCGGCGCCAACCGTCGGCCTCAACGGTCGGCCTCAACGGTCGGCCTCAACGGTCGGCCTCAACGGTCGGCCTCAACGGTCGGCCTCAACGGTCGGCCTCAACGGTCGGCGCGGTACGGCGAGCAGCGGCAGTGTCGGCCGCCGGCGTGGTCGGCCGGTCGTCAGACGAGGCCCACCATGAAGCCCTCGTCCTTGATGCCCCAATAGGCGGCCGGTCGGTACTGGCGCATGGCCTGCTCGATGACCGGGATGTACTTGGGGTTCGAGCCGAGCGGCAGCAGGTAGCCGTTCTTGACGGTGTGGAACTCCCACAGGTGCTCCATCTCCGGGTGCCGCTGCCGGAAGCCGGGGTCGGCGGGGAACAGGTCGAGTCTGACCATCGTCTTGCGGAAGATGTAGTCGGCGAGTTTGACGCGGCGCTGCTGCGTACGCGAGATGCCCACCCCCGCCAGCTCCTGCCACGCCGCCGCCCACGGCTGCCCCTGCGGATCGTCCCAGCGCACGCCGTGGGCGTCGAAGACCAGCCGGCGCGGGCGGGTCAGCTTCTTCCAGGTGAAGACCGGGAGCAGGCCGATGAGCAGGAAGATCGCCCCCACGATGCCGACGGCCACGGCGGTGCCCGAGCCGCCCGTGGTCTGCCCGGTCAGCGCCGAGACCACGGCGAGGAGCCCGATCCCGCCCGCGACCGACGCGCCGATCACCGACTTGGTCTTGGTGTCGCGGGCCACGTCGATGATCACGGGAGGCGGCGGGGCGGTTGGTCCTGGCGGGGGATAGGGCGGGTTGTGGGGGCCGTACGTCATGACATGTCACGTTAACGCGGGTGAGCAGGGGAGATGTCACGCTTCAGGGTTTTGCGAAGCGTGCCCGGGCCGCCGTACGACATCACCCGGACGGGGGAGGTGAAGAGGCGGAACCTCCGCGAGAGTCGTGACCGCACTTCACGCCGATCTCGTCAGGAGACGATATGAGTACGTACGCACGCGCCGCCACGGCCCTCGCCCTCACCGCGCCGGTGATCAAGGGCCGGTACGTGCTCAAGGACAAGCGGTGACGCGTTGTGTGACAGAACGTCTGCGGTGCCGAAAGTCGGTGGTCGGTAGTATCTCGGTATGAGTGACGAACCCGAGCCGGACCACAACCTCGGCTGGACGCTCGGCGTGCTGCTGCGCGCCTACCAGAGCACGGTCGTCACGGTGATCGGCGACCTGCCCCACGGCCCGCGCGGCTACCAGACGCTCGCCGCCGTGGTGGGCGGCCGGCATCCGACCCAGCTCTCCCTGGCGTCCTTCCTCGGCATCGACCGCACGGTGCTGACGTACCTCGTGGACGATCTGGTCGAGGCGGGGCTGGTGGAGCGCAGGCTCAACCCGTCCGACCGGCGGCAGCGCCGCATCGTGGCCACCGGCGAAGGCGTGCGCGTCTACGAGGACCTCGAACGCCGGGTGGGCGACGCCGAGGACCACCTGCTCGGCGCGCTGTCGGCGGACGAGCGCGAGGCGTTCAGGAGCATGTTGCGGCGGGTGGCGTGTGACGTGAGCGACATCGAGCCGGCGAAGGATCCGTGCGAGGTGGCCGAGGAGATGCTGGCGGACTGAGGCGGGAATGTGCCCGGCTGATCCGTGGTTGTGCAACTCGTCTGGCGCGTAGATAGTCTTCGCGACAACATATCTTGAGGAGGGCACGATGCCTGACTACGGCCACGAGCTCACGTTCGGCACCTTCATCACCCCCGCGAACTCCGCACCGAAGGAGGTCGTCGGCCTGGCACAGGAGTCCGAGGCCGCGGGGCTCGACCTGGTCACCTTCCAGGACCACCCCTACCAGTCGGGCTTCCTCGACACCTGGACGCTGCTGTCCTACGTCGCCGCCAAGACCGAACGGGTCCACCTGTCCGGCAACGTCATCAACCTGCCGCTGCGCCCGCCCGCCGTGCTCGCCCGGGCGGCGGCCGGCCTCGACCTGCTCAGTCATGGACGGTTCGAGCTGGGGCTGGGGGCCGGCGGGTTCTGGGACGCGATCGAGGCCATGGGCGGCCGCCGGCTCAGCCCCGGCCAGGCCGTGGACGCGCTCGGCGAGGCGATCGACGTCATCCGCGGGCTGTGGGACGCGGACAACCGGTCGCTGTTCCGGGTGGACGGGACGTACTACCAGGTCGACGGGGCCAAGCGGGGGCCTGCTCCGGCGCACGACATCGGGATCTGGCTGGGGGCGTACAAGCCGAAGATGCTCCGCCTCACCGGCGCCAAGGCCGACGGGTGGCTGCCCTCGCTGCCGTACGTCAAGAGCCTGGACGAGGTCGCCCGGTCCAACGCGATCATCGACGAGGCCGCTGAGGCCGCCGGGCGGGAGCCCGCGGCGGTGCGGCGGCTGCTCAACATCGGCGGCCGGTTCGGCTCCACCCGCAGTGACCGCCTCCTCGCCGGGCCGCCCGAGCAGTGGGCCGAGCAGCTGGCCGCGCTCACCCTCGAGTACGGCTTCTCCGGCTACATCGTGATGGCCGACGACGCCGGCACGATCAGGACGTTCGGCGAAGAGGTCGCGCCCGCCACCCGCGCGCTCGTGGCGCAGGAGCGCGCCCGATGACCACCCGGTACGCCCACCCCCTCCGCCTCGGCCTCCTCCTCACCGGCACCGCCCCCGACGCGGCGGCCGACCTGGCCCGGCTGGCCGAGGAACTGGGCTACGACCTGATCACCTTCCAGAACGAGCCTCCGACCTCCGGCGATGGCGACAAGGCGGCGGGTCTGGACGCGTGGACGTTGATGAGCTGGGTGGCGGGGCGGACGGACCGCATCACCCTGGCCGCCGTCACCGCGCCCGCCGCGAAGCCCGCCACCGCTCAAGGCACCGCGTCCGCCGCGAAGCCCGCCACGTCGCAGGACACGGCGCTCGCCGCCGTGCCCACCGTGACCGCGCGTGCGGCGGCGAGCCTTGACCTGCTCACGGGCGGGCGGGTCGAGCTGGGGCTGCTCGCCGGCGCCGACACCGGTGAGGCGGCCGACATCGTCCGCGGCATCTGGTCGGCCGCCGAGCGCTCGCCCTTCCGCCACGACGGCGAGCACCACCGGGTACCGGGCGCGGAACGCGGCCCCGCCCCCGCCCACGACATCCCGCTCTGGATCGCCGGCGACCCCGGCCCCGAAGTGCTCCGCCTCGCCGCCCGCAAGGCCGACGCCTGGCTTCTCACCGCCTCCGGCCAGAGCGCCGACGCGGCGCCCCCAGCAGGAGGTGCGGGTGACCGGCTGGTCACCGCGGCCACTGCGGCGAACGCCGTCATCGACGAGGCGGCTGAGGCGGCGGGGCGCGATCCACGCGAGATCCGCCGGATGGTCCAGGTGACCGGCGAGGCGACGGCGGCCGAACTACTGCCCCTCATCGAGGACGCCGGGATCGGCACCATCCTGCTGGCCACCGACGACCCCGACACGATCAGACGGTTCGCCGAGGAGACCGCCCCGGCCCTTCGGGCGGCGGCGCAGGACAAGACGACGCAGGTCAAGAGCCTGTTCGTGCGCAAACACCGCCACCCGGGCATCGACTACGACGCCGTCCCCGCGAGCCTGGCCGCCTCGGCGGTGGAGCCGGGCGACCCCGGCTACGCCCGCGTGCGCTCGACGTACCTCAGGGGCGGATCCCCCGGCCTGGTCCTGCGCCCAGGCACGCCGGACGAGGTGAGCGAGGCCGTGCGGTACGCCCGTACGCAGCCGGTGAAGCTGTCGATCCGCAGCGGCGGCCACGGCATCAGCGGCCGCTCGACCAACCACGGCGGCATCGTCATCGACCTGTCCCGCCTGCACGCCATCGACGTCCTCGACAAGGAGACCCGGCGGGTCCGCATCGAGCCGGGCGCGCGCTGGAGCGACGTGGCCGCCGCGCTCGCCCCGCACGGCTGGGCGCTCAGCTCGGGCGACTACGGCGGCGTCGGGGTGGGCGGGCTGGCGACGTCCGGTGGGATCGGGTGGTTCGTCCGCGAGCACGGCCTGACCATCGACCACCTCAAAGCCGTCGAGATGGTGCTGGCCGACGGCACCCGGGTGCGGGCCGACGAGGAGGAGAACGCCGAGCTGTTCTGGGGCGTGCGCGGCGCGGGCGCGAACTTCGGCATCGTCACGGCGTTCGAGTTCGAGGTGGACGAGGTGGGCGACGTCGGGTTCGCGCAGTTCGTCGTGGACGC
The DNA here is from genome assembly GCF_040677005.1 of Nonomuraea sp. NPDC049421. NCBI lineage: Bacteria > Bacillati > Actinomycetota > Actinomycetes > Streptosporangiales > Streptosporangiaceae > Nonomuraea > Nonomuraea sp. NPDC049421. Next base: position 215,471 of record NZ_JBFAQA010000004.1, on the reverse strand, counting down.
CACCGACACGGCGGGCCTGCTGGAACGCTGGGGCGCCGCCATGGAGGCCGCGCCGCGCGACCTGACCAGCGCCCTCATCATCGGCCGCGCCCGGCCGGGGCAGCCGCTCATGGGCCAGATCATGGCCGTCGTCGACTCGGACGACGCCGAGACGATCGTCGCCAGGCTGCAGCCCATCGCGGCCGCGGCGCCGCTGCTCGACTACTCGATCCAGGTGCTGCCGTACGACGCGGTCATGCACGTGCCGCCCGCCGCGCACGAGGGCCGGGGCGAGCCGGTGACCAGGTCGGGGCTGGCCGACCACCTCACGCCCGAGCTGGCCGCGGCGGCGCAGCGGCTGGTGGCGAGCGGGCAGACGTACTTCTTCCACATCAGGGGCATCGGCGGCGCCTCGCGCGACGTGCCGTGGGACGCCACCGCGTACGCCGGCCGCTCGGCCAACTTCCAGCTCGTCGCGTTCGGACACAGCCGCCGCGGCCTGGACGCCGCCTGGGACGCCATGCTCGGCCACTTCTCCGGCCTCTACATCAACTTCGAGACCGACCAGCGCCCCGCACGGCTGCTCCAGGCCTACCCCGAGCCCACCCTGCGGCGGCTGCGGGAGCTGAAGCGCCGCTACGACCCGGGCAACGTCTTCCGCGACAACTTCGCCATCGAGCCATGAGCGGGGCTCACGCGAGGTCCCACAGCAGCCGGTAGTAGGCGACGCGCACGGGGTCGGGCTCGATGCCGTACCCCTCGTACAGGCCGGCGTCGTGGCCAGGGCCGAAGTCGTGGTCGAGGCTCCACGCCGCCACGGCGAGGTCGGCCCACCGGTCGGCCACGCCGAGCGAGCCGAGGTCGACGTGCGCGGCGAACGTGCCGTCGTCGTGCAGCAGCGTGTTGGGGACGCACGCGTCGCCGTGGCAGACGACCAGCCGGTCGATCGGCGGCGGACGTTCGATGATCACGCGGGCCTCGTCGAGGCCGAGGCGGCGGTGCTCGGGCGACCAGTCGTCCGGCCCCTCCCCGTCGGCGAACCGCTCCCGGGCGCGCCGCAGCCGCCGTTCGACACTCCAGTCGTACGGGCACGCGCTCGCGGGCAGCGTGTCGTGCAGCAGCCGCAGCCCACGCCCGATCGCCCGCGCCACCACCTCAGGCTTGCCCCGCCACCGCTCGGCCACGGCCGAGGTGCCGGGCACGGCGGCCGTCACCAGCCACTCCTCGCCGGGGCTCGTGCCGTGCTCCAGCACCGGCGGCACGTGAACCCGGCGGGACGCCCACGTCAGCCGCTCGGCCTCGGCCATCAGGTCGATCTCCGGCGTCCCCGCGGCGACCCACTTGGCGTAGCGCACGCCGGCGCCGTCGAGCCGGTACGTCAGCCCGCCCAGCTCGTTGCGCCACACCAGCGTGACGGCGTCGTCGCCGGCCAGCTCGGCGATCACGGCGGGGATCTCGGTGCTCACAAGCACGTGATCATGGCAGCCGCGAGCCGGCCGGCGCCACCGATTTTCCGCGATTCGTGCACACCGTGCATACATGCGCGTCGTGTAAGTTCTGCGCAGAAGGACGTTCCGAACGCTGACGGGCCGGCCCGAGCCCGGGAACAGGATGTGCCGATGAGCAACGACAGCCTGACCGAGGAGACCCCCGCCGCCAACCCCACGGCGATGCGCAGGATCCTGCCCGCCGGGATGGTGGAGCGCGGCGGGTGCCCGTTCGACCCGCCGCCCGGGCTGGTCGAGCGGCGCGGCAAGGGCGCCGTTCAGCCGCTGCCGCTGCTCAACGGGGCCGAGGCGTGGCTGGTGGCCGGGTTCGACGAGGCCCGGACGGTGCTCGCCGACCCGCGCTTCAGCGCCGACAGGATGCGGCACCGCGAGGCCACGTCCCTGCAGCCGCACGAGGTCGAGGCGTTCAAGGCCGGCAGCCTGCCGCAGGGCCCGGCCATCGAGACCCGCGAGGACGGCTTCTTCGTCTTCATGGACCCGCCCGAGCACACCAGGATCCGGCGGCTGCTCACCGGCCAGTTCACCGTGCGGCGCATGAAGGCCCTGGAGTCGCGCGTCACGGAGATCGCCGTCGAGCACATCGAGGCCATGAAGGCGGCCGGCGACCAGGCCGACCTGGTGCAGGCGTTCGCGCTGCCGCTGCCCTCGCTGGTCATCTGCGAGCTGCTCGGCGTCGACTACGCCGACCGGGCCGAGTTCCAGGAACGTACCGCCATCTCGCTCAACTCCAACACCCCGCCCGAGGAGCGGGCCAAGGCCGGGGCCGAGCTGTACGCGTTCATGCAGGGCCTGGTCGCGGCCAAGCGCGCCGAGCCGGGCGACGACCTGCTGTCGGGGCTCATCCACGAGGCCGAGCCGCCGCTGACCGACGGCCAGCTCGTGGACATCGCGCTGGTCCTGCTCGGCGCCGGTCACGAGACGACCGCGAACATGCTGGGGCTCGGCACGTTCGCGCTGCTGGAGAACCCCGGCCAGCTCGACGCGCTGCGCGCGGACCCGTCGCTGATCGACAACGCGGTCGAGGAGCTGCTGCGCTATCTCAGTATCATCCAGCTCGGCGTCAGCCGCGTCACCACCGAGCCGGTGACCCTCGGCGGCGTGGACATCCCCGCCGGTGCCACCGTCGTCGTCGCCACCCCCGAGGTCAACCGCGACCCGCGGCACTGGCCCGACCCCGACCGCCTCGACGTACGCCGCCCGCGCACCTCGCACCTGGCCTTCGGGCACGGCGTCCACCAGTGCCTGGGACAGCAGCTCGCCCGGGTCGAGATGCAGATCGGGCTGCGCGAGCTGATCACCCGCCTGCCGGGCCTGCGCCTGGCGGTGCCCGCCGACCAGGTGCCGCTGCGCAACGAGATGCTCATCTTCGGCGTGCACTCGCTCCCGGTCGCCTGGTCCTAGCTCCCTTGCCCGGCCTGCCTGCGGTACCTGAGGCCGGCTCACGGGGGTCGTGCCAGACCGATTGCGGTGAGTTGACCGACACGGGCGATTTCGGCTGGGACAGTCGCGGCGTGGAGAGTGTGCGACTTGTGGCGCGGTTGCGGCGGGGTGGGGTGTTGTGGCCCGGTTCCCGGGCGGCCGGGGTCGATGTGGGGCGGCTGGCGGTGCCCGGTCTGGTGGTGTTCGCGCCGCTGGCGTGGTTCGCGGGGCTGGCCGCCCTGCCCATGGTGGGGTCGGTGGCCGTGGTCAACGGTGAGCTGGTGCTGGCCGAGGATCCCGGGCCGTGGCAGCCGGGCTGGGCGGCGGGGGTCGCGGTCGTGGTGGTGGCGGCGTACGCGGTGGTGTCGGGCGCCACGACGCTCCTGGCCGCGGCCAGGCAGACCGGGCGCCAGGCCGAGCCGGCGGCGGCGCTCGGAACGGCGGTGCGGCGGTGGCCGGCGCTGCTCGCGGTCACCGCGATCACGGTGCTCGGCGCGGCGGCGGTGGTGGGTGCGGGGGTGGGGGTGCAGGTGGCCGTCCGGTGGGAGTTCCTCTCCTGGCTCACGGCGGGCGGGCTGGCGCTGGCCGCCTCGCCGGTCCTGCTGGCCGGGCCGGTGCTGGTGCTCGAACGGCGGGGGCCCGTCCAGGCGGTCGGGCGGGCGTACCGGCTGGCCGTCGAAGGCACGTGGCCGGACGTGATCGCGCTGCTCACCGGGGTGGTGCTCGTGCCCGCCCTCGCCGTACGGGCCGCGCTGTGGGCTCTGGACGCCGTCCCCGCACCGCTGGCGATCACCTTCGCCGCCGCCCTGGCCGTGACCGTGGTGCCGTTCCAGGCGAGCGTCCTCACCCGCGCCTACCTGCAACGGCTGGCGTGGCGGCACACCGCGCTCCAGGACTCGGCCGTCTTCCCGGAGACCGTCGCACTCAAGGACATCCCCTCCTGCCGGAACGGCCGCGCAGAGCCGGCAGGGACCTGGCTGTGGCGGCTGGTGGCCGCCGTCCTCCTGCCCGCCGTCCTGTACGCGATGACCGCCACCGCGAACCTGCTCGACCGCCCCGAGCTCTACCAGCGACCGGTCACGGCCGTCTCCGGCCCGGCCGCCGCGCACCTGACCGGCGACGGCCGGCTGCTGCTGCTCCTGGACGACCTGGACACCCCGCCGACCCTGCTGGCCTGCACGGATCCCGCCTGCACGGACGCCGCCACCGTCTACGCCGGCCCGGCGGGCGAGGACCTGTGGCGGGATGTGGCCTCGGCTCCCATGCCCGGCGGCCGGCTGCTGCTGGCCTCCTGGGCCACCACCGATGGCGGCACCGGGCGGCTCGACCTGCTGCTGTGCGACGCGAAGAGCTGCACCAGGCCACCGGGCCCGGCGGGGCGGGTGTCGGCGGGGCCGCACGAGTTCGCGCTGGCGGTGGCCGCTCGGCCCGGCGGCGGCGGAATGGTGCTGGCGCACGCGGGCGAGTCGGGCGCCGGGAAGCCGGGGGAGCAGACGGTGGCGTTCACCTCCTGTGCGGACCTGGCCTGCTCCACGCCGGTCACGCGGCAGGCGGCGGTGCTGAAGGTGCCGGCGTACCTGGATAAAGAGGACGGTTTCGCGCTCGCCGTCGCCCCTGACGGACGGCCGGTCGCCGCCCAGCTCGACGCGACGACCGGCGCCGTGCACGTCGTCTCCTGCCAGGACGCCGCCTGCGAGCGGGCCACGGTGAGCACGCCCGTGAGCGGCTCGGCGGCGCCGGCGCGGGGGCTCGCCCTGGGGACGCCCCGATCCGGGCTCGCGCTGGCGATGCGGCGGGACGGGCGGCCGGTGATCGCGTACCAGGCGGGTGCGGACGGCACCGTCACGCTGCTCGACTGCCGCACCGCCGACTGCGCGGACGGGCGGACGACGCGGCTGTCCGAGGCCGTCCACGGCCCGCCCGTGCTGGTGCTCGACCGGGCGGGCCGGGCCCTGGTCGCCTACCAGGACGTGGCCCGCGACAGGATCGCCCTCACCTCGTGCACCGCCACCCGCTGCGGCACGGTCGCCGTCGCCAGGCTGAACGGCGCGGGCGGCCGCCTGGCGATGACCCTGGACACCGCCGGACGGCCGATCCTCGCCTGGACCGCCGGCCAGGGCCAGGACGGCCGGGTCATGGTCGGCACCCTGCTCGGCGCATGAACGCCGGCCGGGTCGTGGCCGGCGCCCCCAGCTCGGCGGGTGGTGCCGTTGGCGTCAGACGCGCAGCAGCGGCGGCCACGTCCGGGGGCCGACCTCGCCGTCGGCTTCAAGGCCCTCGGCCTGCTGGAACCCGCGGACCAGCTCCACCAGCTGGTCGTCGCAGAGCGTCGACTTGAGCCAGCCCTCCAGCCCGTCCGCGACCTGCGCGTACGCGGCCGGCGGGACGTGCCCGCGGGCGAACAGGCACCCCCTGACGGTCTTGACGTCGAAGTTGTCGTCGCCGAGCCGGACCAGTGGCAGTTGCTTCACGATGTCCTCCGTCCAGGACCCTCCGGGGCCGGGGCCTCCAGGGGCGGGCGTGTCGCCGACGAGGGCCGTGACGGCCGCCCTGAAGTCGTCCATGTCGATCGAATGGGGGTCGGGCTTGGAGGTGTTGACCTCCCGGTGCGCCTTGACGCGCGAGGCGGGCAGCCCGAACTCGCGGCACAGCTCCGCGCACAACTTCCGGTAGGCGTCCAGCTGCTCGGCCGGCCACGGCTGGGAGCCGTCGTTCTCGGCCTCGATGCCGATGGAGCTGGAGTTGTCGTGGAAGGCCGACGTGGAGGGCGCGTTGTGCCAGCACCGGCCGGCGGCGATCACGTAGATGTGACCGGACCGGCCGAGCCCGAAGTGGGACAGCGGCCCCTCGAGGTCGGGCCGCCCGTCACGGACGACCGCGAGCGAGGGATAGTCGCCGCCGCCCGCGGGCCCCGCGGTGTGGTGGCAGACGATGCCGTGCACTTCGGGCTGGGGGCCGTGGCCGCGGCCACGCCAGCCGGACACCTCGGTCACCGGGTGCCCGGTGCGCCGGGCGACGTCGGCGAGCTGGGTCAGGAAAGGCATCGAGGACCTCCGTGGTGCGTCTCGATGATGCTCACAACCTTCGGTGTGGGAGGACAAGATGACCGCGTCATCGCGGTGCACGGCCGCCGCGGGGGATGGGCGGCCGGTGGCCTCGCCGGTGTGGCGGGCGCTTACAGATCACTAGCACGCGGTACCCGAGCGCGACCGGAAAATGCGCAGAAATCACAGCGCCGGAGGTCAGGGCCGTACGGCGCCGATCAGGCGGTTACGCCAGTAGCCGTCGAGGGTGACGATCTTGACGACGTCGCCGGTCTGCGGGGCGTGGACCATCTTGCCGTCGCCCACGTACATGCCCATGTGCCCGAGACCCCTGCTGAACAGCAGGTCGCCGGGCTGCGCCGCCGTCACGGGGACCCGCCGCGCGGCGCCCCAGCTCCACTGCGTGTACGTGGTGCGCGGCAGCTTCACCCCTGCCGCCCGCCAGGCCGCCTGCACGAGCCCGGAGCAGTCCCACGAGCCGGGCCCGGTGCCGCCGTACCGGTAGGGCTTGCCGATCTGCGCGAACGCGAACTCCAGCGCCCGCCGCGCGTTCCCCGACGCCGGCCCGGTGTACGTCTTGCCGGTGCTCTGCGGATCGCCCGTCTTGAACGCCCCCAGCCGCCGCAGCAGCGCGGTCTGCTGGTCCACCAGCTTGTCGACCTGGGCCTGTTCGCGGCGTACCTCGTCGCGGGCCTCGTCGGCCTCGGCCAGCACGGCCTTGGCCCGGTCGCGCTTCTGACGCAGCCGCGCGGTGGCCGACTCGAAGGCGCGCAGCCGGGCGGCGCGGTCGCGGGCGAGCTGCTCCAGCGCCGCCATGCCGCCGAGCACGGCCTCGGGGTCGCCGCTGCCGACGAAGCGCTGCCAGCTCAGCGGCGAGCCGAGCTGGTAGTCGCGCGCGGCCAGGTCGGCCAGCTCCGCGCGCAGCTCCTCGGCCCGCGCGTCGTCCGCCGCCGCCTCCGCGTCGAGCGCGCGGTAACGGTCACGGGCCGTCTTGTACGCCTCGCTCGCCCGGTTGTAGCGCTCGACGAGCTGGTCGGCCTTCTCGTTGAGCTTGACCAGCCTGGCCCTGGCCTGGGCCGGTGACGGGTCGGCCATGGCGGGGCCGGGTAAGGCCAGGGCCATCGTGCAGACCACCGCTGACACCGCCGCCGCCCGTACCCTCACGTGTGCGCCTCCTCCGTCGTCACGACGAGGTACGCAGGCGCGGCGCCGTCCGGTTCAGCGGCGACCCGGAATACGGTACAGGGGTATGGTGTTGCGCAGGAGCGAGGGGAGGCGTGACATGGCCGGATACAGCGCCAACAAGCAGGACCACGCCATGCGGCTGCGCCGCGTCGAGGGGCAGATCCGCGGGCTGCAGCGCATGGTGGAGGACGACCAATACTGCATCGACATCCTCACCCAGGTGTCGGCGGCGACCAGCGCGCTGAAGGCGTTCTCGCTGTCGCTGCTGGAGGAGCACCTGGCCCACTGCGTCGCCGAGGCCGCGCAGAAGGGCGGCCCCGAGGCCGACGCCAAGGTCAAGGAGGCCTCGGACGCGATCGCCAGGCTGGTGCGCTCCTGACGCTCAGCCGGGGGCGGGGCCCGTGCTGCCGCGTACGAGCAGCCGGGGCTGGTGGCCCTGCGCCAGTGATCGCGGTGAGGTGGGTGAGGGTCCCGGCGTAGCCGGCGCGGGTGGTGGCCGCGGTGCGGGACTCCAGGAAGCGCTCGATGGCTGCGGCGGTGCTCGAGCCCGTGGGGCGGGTTGAGCTGGGGAACGCCAGTGTGACCGATGATCCATCTGCCCTGTCACATCGACCGCGGCGCGTGGCGGATGCTCAGTCGTCGTCGGCACGAGGGCCCGCCACCCGGGACTTTCGGCGACGAGGCCGTCCCGGCGCGGGCCGGGTTTCACAGCTCCAGGTTGGTGAGGTCGAGCCGGGCCAGCCGGTCGGGGTCGGACAGGATGTCGATGGTGGAGATCTTGCCGTCGGAGACGGTGAAGCTCATGACGGAGATGAGCCGTCCGTCAATGGTGTTGACCAGGCCGGCGAGACCATTGACCAGCGCCGGGTGGGCGGTGGCGCTGGTGGCCATGCGCTGGAAGGTGGCGAGCTGCCCGGCCACCGCCGCGACACCGCGCAGCACCTTCATGCCGCCGGCGAGCGTCCCGCCGTCGCCGCGCAGCACCACGTCGGGGTCGAGAATGGACACCAGCGCGGCGAAGTCGCCGCCGCGGGCGGCGGCCAGGAACGCGTCCACCACGCGGCGCTGATCGGCCGGATCGGGGTCGGGGTTCGGGGCCGCGCCGCGGACGCGCTGACGGGCGCGGCTGGCGAGCTTCTTGGCCGCCACGGGCGTGCGGTCCACGATGGGCGCGATCTGCTCGAACGGCAGGCCGAACATGTCATGGAGCACGAACGCCAGCCGTTCGGCCGGGGTCAGGGACTCCAGCACGACCAGCAGCGCCAGGCCCACCGAATCCGCCAGCAGCACCTCCTGCTCCGGGTCGGCGGCATCCGCGAGGCTGACCACCGGATCGGGCAGGCGCTCCTCCAGCGACTCCTCCCGCCGGGACTTACGGGCACGCAGCATGTCCAGGCACACCCGGCCGACCACGGTGGTCAGCCAGCCACCGAGATTGTCGATGTCGCCCGAGTCCGAGCGCGCCAGGCGCAGCCATGCCTCCTGGACCGCGTCCTCGGCCTCGCTCAGCGAGCCGAGCATGCGGTAGGCAACCGCCTTCAGATGGGGACGGTGCCCCTGGAACTGGTCGGCCAGAAAGTCATGCGGCGTCACGGTCGTCTTCCTCCCATCTCAGTCACGTCAAAGCGCTGACGCATCAAATCAAGGAAAGGTGACCGCGTACGCACCCGGTCACCTTTCCCGCGGACCATGCGTCATGCCGGTGCCCAACACTCCTGACGAAGGGTTGCCGAACGATGAGCAGGATGAATGTCTACGGAACGGTCGCGGACGGCTTCGAGCCGGTGCGCGAGGAGTTCACCGCGACGGTGGCCGAGCAGGACGGCCAGGCGGGCGCGCAGCTCACCGCCTACGTCCGCGGCCGGCGGGTGGTGGACCTGTGGAGCGGGGACGAGGCCGGCGGTGACACGCTGACCGCCGTCTACTCCTCCACCAAGGGCGCCGCCACGCTGGTGACGGCGCTGCTGGTGCAGGAGGGCGTTCTCGACCTGGACGAGCCGGTGGCCCGGCACTGGCCGGAGTTCGCCGCCGCAGGCAAGGACACGATCACGCTGCGGGACGTGCTCACACACCGCTCCGGCGTCATCGGGATCGACGGCGGGCTGTCGGCGGCCGAACTGGCCGACGACGCGGTGATCGCCTCCCGTCTCGCCGGGCAGCGGCCGTACTGGCGGCCCGGTTCGGCCTACGGCTACGGCGGGTTCGTCACGTTCGCCATCGTGAACGAGGTGATCCGGCGGGTGACCGGCCACTCGCTCCAGCAGCTCTACGACGAGCGCATCCGGATCCCGTACGGGCTGGACCTCTTCCTGGGGCTGCCCGCGGCCGAGGAGCAGCGGTTCCGGCCCATCCAGTGGTGGACCGCCACACCGGAACAGGAGGCCGCGTTCTGGTCGAACCTGCCCGGCCCGCACAGCATCCTCGGCATCGGCTACGGGCTCAACAGCACGCCGCCGCTGGACCAGGTCGCCTTCGCCAACACCCGCGCCGTCCGCGCCAACGGCCCGGCCTCAGCCGGCGGGGTGGGCAGCGCACGCGGCTTGGCCGGCCTGTACGCGGCGGCCGTCTCGGGCCTCGACGGACGCCCCCCGCTCCTCAAACCGGACACCGTCGCCGAGTTCGCCCAGCTTCACTCGTCCGGCTCGGATCTGGTCCGCGGCGCCCAGGGCAACTACGCGCTCGGCTTCCAGGCCAAGGGCCTGCGGTACACGTTCCTCAGCGCCAACGCGTTCGGCCACGACGGCTCGGCGGGCTCGGAGTCCTTCGCCGACCCGGTCAGTGGCATCGCGTTCGGCTACACGCGCCGCCGATTCGGCTTCGCCTGGTCCTACCCCGAGCACGACCGGCTCGCCGCAGCCGTCCACCGCGCCGCCATCGCCGCCATCGCCGCCATCGCCGCCTGAGGAGCCTGGTGATGAGTGTTCCCGATAGAAGAAGCGGCCTGGCCCTGCTGGTGATCGCCGCCGCGCAACTGCTGACGGTGATGGACGGCACCGTCGTGTGCTGATCGCCGCCCGGGTGCTGCAGGGCGCCGGCGCCGCGATCGTCGCTCCGGCCGCGCTGTCCCTGCTCGCCGACACCTTCCCCGCCGTCGCACTCGTGGTCCTCGCCGGATCCTCCACCCTGACACCCGGCAGCCGCGAGCGCGGCATCGGACCCCGTTCGCAGGCCCGCACCTCCACCCGGGCCGTCCTCGCGATGGGATGGCGGTGGCCGCCGCGGCGATGGGCTGGTTCAGCCTGCTCACCCCCGACCAGAACCCCCTGCTCGCGCTCCTGCCCGCCCAGCTCGCTGGCGCCCTCGGCCCGCCAACCGGGACGCTGGGCCCACACCGCAGGCCCTCGGCAACACGCCCGGCTGAAATCGACCGCCCCAACCGGTCACCTTCGCCGCACACGATCCGTCAAAGCAGCGATCCACCAGTTGAGACTCCCGAAGGGAACACCCACCATGACCACCATCGAGTCGCGCCTGCCCAACCCCGCCGTGCTCGTCCCCGAACTCAAGGACATCGGCGGCGCCCTGTACAAGGCAACCGGCAACGGCACCATCCCGCAGACCACCATCAGCCTCATGCAGCTGCGCGCGGGCCAGATTGCCGGCAACACGTACCTGACCGTCCTGCACACCGGCAACCTCCGCAAGGCCGGCGCCACCGAAGAGAGCATCGCCGCCGTGGCCTCCTGGCAGGACGCGCCCTACTTCACCGACGCCGAACGCATCGCGCTGGAACTCGTCGAATCCGTGCTCACCCCGAACCCGTCCGGCGAACGCGTCCCTGACGAGCTGTACGCCCGAGCCTGCGAGCAGTACGACGACAAGGCGCTCGCCACCCTCATCATGGCCATCGGCCAGGTCTGCTTCTTCCTCCCCCTGGCCCTCATCGGCAAGCCGCTTCCCGGTGTGTCACCGGCGGAGCAGTGGAGACCGTGACGCCCCGAAATCCTCAGGGCGAGGACACGGCAACCCGTGCCTCGCCCTGCCCGGGGCCAGTTCAGGGCCGAGAGCGTTGACCGGCCGCCGCCCCCGACCTAAACTCATCACATGATGAATTGATCGGAGGCAACGATGCACAGAACGACGGCAGCAACAGTGAGCACGGCGTTCTTCGCCGTCGGCCCCGGCCTCGTCGCCGTGGCAGGTCCCTGGTGGGTCTCCCGCTGGCAACTGCACGAGCCCTTCCCGGCCTGGGCGATGGTGCCGCTCAGGGCCGTGGGGGCGCTGCTCTTAGCGGCCGGGCTCGTCATCCTGGCTCAGGCGTTCGTCCGGTTCGTGATCGAGGGCTTCGGCACACCGATCCCCGCCGCGCCGCCGGACCGCCTGGTCGTGGGCGGCCTGTACCGCTACGTGCGCAACCCCATGTACCTCGGGCTGTTCGCCGCCGTCATCGGCCAGGCCATGGTGTTCGGCAACGGCTGGCTGCTGGTGTACGCGGCCGTCATGGCGGTCCCGGCCGTGCTCTTCGTCCGGTTCTACGAGGAGCCCAAGCTTCGGCGCAGTTTCGGCGCCGACTACGAGCGCTACCGCGCGGCCGTGCCGGGATGGTGGCCGCGCGTGCGCCCGTACCGGCCCTGATCAACCGGCGGCGGCCAGCTCGCTCTCCATACGCCGGCGCAGCGCGGCCTTCTCCGGCTCGGGCAGCCAGCACGCGTCCACCCCGGCCAGCGCCATCGCCTTCAGCCGCTCGTCCGGCACGCCGAGGTCGTCGGACAGGATCCGGTACTCCTGCGTCAGCGACGTCGGGAACATGCCGGGGTCGTCGGAGGCGGGGATGACGTTCAGCCCGGCCTCGATCATTGCCGCGATCGAGGCCCGCCGCCACGGCCGCCACGAGCGCCGCGACGTCGTCGAGATGACGGTGAACGGAACCTGCTCGTCCCTGACCCTGGACACCACCTCGTCGTCCTCCAGGACGAAGTACCCGTGGTCGATCCGGTCGCAGCCGAGCACGTCCAGGCAGGTGATCGTGTTGACGGCGACGGGCGCGTGCTCGGAGGAGTGCGCGGTACGCCGCAGCCCCGCCTCACCCGCCAGCCGGAACGCGGCCGCGAACCGCTCGGGCGGCCCCGCCGTCTCCAGGTTGTCCAGCCCGATCCCGGCCACGTAGTCGTGCGGGTGGTCCACCACCGTGCGCACCCAGGCCAGCGCCTCGTCACCGGTCTTGCTCCGGTCCACCGCCGCGATGAGCCGGCCGGTCATGCCGAAGTCGCGCTCGGCCATCCTGATGCCCTCGGCGTACGCCTCCACCACGCTCGCGTAGCCGAGCTTCTCCTGCTGCTCGGTCAGTGCGTCGAAGGACAACTCCAGGTGCCGGGTCGCGCTCGTGCGGTGGGCCGCCTCGAACGCCTCGTACGTGATCCTGGTCAGATCGTCGGCGTCCCGCAGCACCTGCAGCACCCACGACGACACCTGGAACAGCGAGTACGACACCTCCGGCTCGTCCGCGCCCCTGCCCTGCGGCACCGGCACCCTGGTGTTCAGATAGAGCGCGGGGTCCGGCGGCAGCGAGTTGACGTCGGCGTAGATGCGTTCCGGTGTGTCCGGCAGGTCGAGCTTCTCCCGCCGGGCCAGCTCGGCGAAGGTCGAGGCGCGCACCGTGCCGATGAGGTGGCAGTGCAGATCGACCTTGGGCAGCGCTGCGAGGTTCACTTGCCGGCCACCTCGCGGGTGAAGCGCTTGACCCAGGCGTCGCGGGTGTGCACGAGCTGGGCCGGGTCGAGCGTCTCGTACCCGGCGGCCACCGGGTCCTTGGCCGCCTCGCCGGTCACCTTGGCGATGTCCGGCGGGATGTCGGCCTTCGGGTTCACCGGCAGGTCACCGACGATCTTCGCCGTGGCGCTCTGCGCCTCCGCCGACAGCAGGTAGTCGATGAACTTCTTCGCGCCGTCCTGGTTGCGTGCGCCCTTGGGGATCATCGCCCTGTTCGTGGCCATGTAGCGGCCCTTCGCGGGAGCCGTCCAGGCGATCGGCTCGCCCGAGGTGACGAGCTGGGTCGCGAACCCGCTCAGCGCGTCCGCCGCGACGATCTCGCCCTGCGACAGCAGGTTCGTGACCTCGGTGGTGGAGCTGTAGAACTGCAGCACGTTCGGCGCCCAGCCGGCCAGCGTGCGCAGCGAGGCGTCGATGTCGTACGGCCCCTTGCCGTACGCCTCACCCACGCCCGAGATCATGAGCTGCCCCGCGGTCACCGAGATGTCGGGCAACGCCACCTTCTTCTGGTACGCGGCGTTCCCGAACAGCTGCCAGTCGGCCGCCTGCTCCTTGGTCAGCTTGTCGGTGTTGTAGATGACGCCGTTCAGCTGGTGGGTGTAGGCGGGGCCGTCGTAGGCGCCCTCGGTCGCGAACGGCGCCAGCTCCTTCATCGCCGGCACGTCGACCTTGTCGAACAGGCCGTCCTTCTGGCCGAGCGCGGCGAAGTAGTCGGAGATCAGCACCACGTCCGCCTCCGGCTCGCCCTTGGCGAGCTTCAGCTTCGACAGCCGGTCGGCGTTGGAGCCGGTGTCCAGCTCGACCTTGATCCCGGTCTTCTTGGTGAACGGGTCGACGACCGCCTGCTCGAACTCCTTCACCCCGAAGGGGAAGGTGCTGACCACGAGGGTGTTCTGCGCGGCCTGCTCGTCGCCGGAGCTCGACCCCGAGCATCCGGCCGCGGCGAGCAGCGTCAGGGCAACGGCCAGTACGGCACGGCGCGTGGGCATGGGTGTTCCTTCTTTCAGCGGGGGAGGGGGACCAGCCGGTCGTCCGGCGTGATCACCGAGACGCTCGATCCTGGAGCGGGGGCGGCGCCGCCGCGCACGTCGGCGAGCAGCCTGACGGTCGCGCCCGACGGGTCCACCACGTCGAGCGAGACCAGCAGATCGACGCCGCGGAAGGCCACGTCGGCCACCGTCGCGCCGAGCCCTTCGCCTTCGTGGGCCAGGCGCAGGTGCTCGGGCCTGATCGTCATGGGGGTGCCGTCGGCGGCGGTGAGGAAGTTCTCGTAGCCGAGGAACTCGGCCACGAAGCGGTCGGCGGGGCGCGGGAAGACCTGCTGCGGCGAGCCCTGCTGCACGATCCGGCCCTCGTTCATGATGACCATTTCGTCGGACATCTCCAGCGCCTCGTCCTGGTCGTGGGTGACGAGGATGACCGTCAGCTCGGTCTCGGCCTGGATGCGCCGGATCTCGGCCCGCATCTGGATGCGCAGGCGGGCGTCGAGGTTCGACAGCGGCTCGTCGAGCAGCAGCAGCTTGGGCCTGATCGCGATCGCCCTGGCCAGCGCCACCCGCTGCTGCTGGCCGCCGGACAGCTTCTTCGGCTTGCGGTCCGCCAGGTGCCCGAGGCCGACCAGCTCCAGCGTCTCCATGACCCGCGCCCTGCGCTCGGCGCCCGGCACCTTGCGCAGCTTGAGCCCGTAGCCGACGTTGTCGGCCACCGTCATGTGCGGGAACAGCGCGTACGACTGGAAGACCATGCCGAGGTCGCGCTTCTCCGGCGGCGTGCGCGTGCTGTCCACGCCGTCGATGCGGATCGTCCCCGACGTCGGCTCGGCGTAGCCGGCGACCATCCGCAGCGTGGTGGTCTTGCCGCAGCCGCTCGGCCCCAGCAGCGTCGTCAGCTTGCCGGCCGGCACGGCCAGGTCGATCGCGTCCACGGCGGTGAAGGCGCCGAACGACTTGGTGACGGCGATCAGCTCGGCGGCGGCGGTCATTGGTTGATCCCTCCGAAGATCTTGGCGAACCCGACCGTGCGCTCGGCGACCATCGCGATGACCACGGTGGCGGCCAGGATGAGGGTGGAGGCGGCGGCCACCATCGGGTCGTAGGACTGCTGCACGTAGTCCAGCATCGTCACCGGCAGCGTCCTGAAGTCGCGTCCCTGCAGCAGCAGCGACAGCGGCACGTTGTTGAACGAGGTGACCACGCTGAGCAGCCCGGCCGAGAAGATCCCCGGGCGCAGCAGCGGAAGCGTCACGTTGAAGAACGCGCGCAGCGGCGAGGCGCCGAGCCCGCGGGCGGCCTCCTCCAGCGCGGGATCGGCCAGCGCCAGCGACGCGCCGGTCACCCGCACCGCGTACGGCAGCATCAGCGCCGTGTGCCCCACCAGCAGCGTGCTGAAGTTGTCGAGGTCGAGGCCGATCATCAGCTGCTGGAACAGCGCGAGCCCCACCACCAGCTCGGGCACGATGAGCGGCGACAGGAACAACCCCTCGACCAGCCCCTTGCCCGGCAGGTTGCCCCGATGGATGGCCAGCGTCACGGGCACGCCGACCAGCAGCGCGAGCACGGTGGCCAGCAGCGCCAGCTCCAGGCTCGACAGCGCCGCCTCCATGAACGGCTCGTAGCCGAGCGCCTCGCCGAACCAGCGCAGCGAGAACCCCTCGGGCGGGAAACGCAGCACGCTGCCGCTGGTGAAGGCGGTGGCCACCACGAAGATGATCGGCACGATCATGATGATGTAGCCGACGACCGCGAGCGCCGCCGTGATCGGCCGCTTCACGAGGTGGCCCCCTTCCGTCCCATCAGCGAGGACAGCCCGGAGACCAGGAAGACCAGCACCGTCATGATGAGCGCCGTCGCCGAGGCCGAGGCCCAGTCGACGGTGGTGCTCGCGTACGTGAACAGCTGCGTGGACAGCATGCGCTGGCTCGACCCGCCCAGCAGGTACGGCGTCGTGTAGGCGGTGACGGCCCCGGCGAAGACCAGGGTGGCGGCCACCACGATCCCCGGCATGGTCAGCGGGATGACGACGCTCCACAGCGTACGGATGCGGCTCGCGCCGAGCCCGCGCGAGGCGTCGTCCAGGCCGGGATCGACCTGGGCGACCGCCGAGTAGCACGAGATGATCGCCAGTGGCAGGAACAGCTGGGTCAGGCCCAGCACGATCGCGAGCTTGGTGTAGAGCAGTTGCGGCGCCACGTCCACGAGGCCGAGCGTGACGAGCAGCTGCCCGAGCGCCCCCTTGGAGCCGAGGATCACCAGCCAGCCGAACGTGCGCACCACGTTGCTCAGCATCAGCGGGAAGATCGCCACCGCCAGCAGCACGCCGCTCCACCGGGACGGCGAGCGGGCCAGCCAGTAGGCGATGGGAAACCCGAGGACGACGCAGATGACGGTGACGATCAGGGCCAGCCCGACGGTGCGCCCGATGACCTCGAGGTCGTAGGGGTCCTTGAGCATCTCGCCCAGGCGCGCGAAGATCTCACTGGTCGAGACGTCCGGGGGCGCGAAGAGCATCGCGGCCGAGGGGACGAGGAAACCCGCGAGGAGAAGGACGAGCCCTGGCGCCAGCAGGAGGGCCGATTTGCGTGAGATGTCGGCGTCCTTTCTCCGTGGCGTACGCTGTGGTCTGGAACCGGTTGTGGAACCGGTTGCATGAGCCTGACCATAGATTACGAGCGGCCTCGCGCACAAACCGCCGCGTTAATTCCGTGTTACCGCTCAAGGAGGATCAGTGCCGACACTGGCGGACGTGGCCGTACTGGCGGGGGTGTCCAAGGCGACGGCCTCCCGCGCTCTGGGCCGGCCCGACCTGGCCGCCCCCGAGACCGTGGCCCGCGTGCGCGCGGCGGCCGAGCAGCTCGGATTCGTCCCCAACCGGGCCGCCACCCAGCTCGCCAGAGGCAGGACCGGCGTGGTCGCCATCGTGGTGCCCACCCTGGACAACACGTTCTTCACACCGATCATCGGCGGCGCCCAGGCGCGCGCCGCCGGCTCGGGGATGCAGCTGACGATCGCGGTGCACTCGCTGGAGCACACCGCGCAGCTCGCCGCCGTCGAGCAGCTCGCCCACCAGGTGGACGGGTTCCTGTTCGCCGCGCCACGGGGGACGGACGAGATCGTGCGGGCGGCGGCGTCGTACAAGCCGACCGTGCTCATCGACCGGGAGATCGACGGCATGCCCTCGACGGTCGCCGACACCGCCACCGCGTTCGGCGCGCTCATCGGCTGGTTCGCCGAGAAGGGCCACGAACACATCGTCTACATCGGCGGCCCCGCCGGCTCCTGGCAGGACGGCCAGCGCCAGGCCGCCATCCGCGCCGCCGCCTCCGCGAGCGGCGCGACGCTCACCATGCTCGGCCCCTACCCCTCGACGTTCGCCTCGGGCGTGGCGACCGCCGAGGCCGTGGTGGCCGCCCGCGCCACCGCCGTCGTCCCGTACGCGACCTCGATCGGCCTCGGCCTGATGTTCGCGCTGATGCGGCGCGGCGTCACCGACGTGGTGGTCAGCTCGGAGGGCATGGTCGTGGAGAGCCTCGGCCTGCACGACGTGCCGTCGATCGACGTGGACGGCGAGAAGCTGGGCGAGGTCGCCATGGACCAGCTCATGACGTTGCTCGGCGAACGCCGCACCCCCGCCGTACCCACCCGCCACCGCCTCACGGTCCCGATCAGCTAACGCCGGGCATGCGCATTCCGCAGACGCTGCTGCGCCGGTTGGTGGCGGGCGTCGAGCCGGACGACCTCACCGTCCTCGAGGGGCAGTTCCACCGGGTGGTGATGGGTGCTGACCGGGTGGTGTGCCTGCCCCGGACGGAGGCGGCGGCCGCCCGCCTGCCGCACAGGGCCGCCGTCCCCGGACGGCCTGATCGGCTACCGCTGATCCCTTCTCACCCCGGCGAGGGCCAGCAGGGCAGCGTGGGTGTCCTGGTCGGCGGCGGCGATGAGGCCGCCGGTGCCCGTCTCCGGTGGGTTGCCGTCGAGGCCGGTCACCACGCAGCCGGCGGCGCGGCACAGCGCGATCCCGGCGGCGAAGTGCACGCTGTCGTGGACGTGGCCGTCGGTGACGTACGCGGCTCGCCGGCCGGCCGCCACCCAGGCCAGGGCCAGGGTGGTGGAGGTGACCCGTGGGCGGAACCGCTCCTTGAAGCCCGGGTCGGTGAGCAGGGTGGTGGCGCGGAAGGCGGGGGCGTTCGGGAACGGCGGGTCGAGGTTCAGGTCCACGAGGGGCGGGTGCGCCGACGGCTTGAGTGGTTCCTTCGTGTCGTTCCGGGACATGGTCGCGGTGGTGCCGTCGGTCCAGAAGACCTCGTCGGTGAACGGGTCCGCCACGGCCGCCACCGCGATGTCCGTACCCGTGCGCAGGGCGACGTTCACCGCTACCAGCCTCGTGCCTGCGGCGTAGTTGAGGGTGCCGCACAGAGGATCGACCAGCCACGTGCGGTCGGAGGCCGCCGGGCCGGTGTGGCCGCTCTCCTCGCCCGTTATGGCGTCGTCGGGTCTGGCGGCGCGGATGGTGTCGATGATGGCTCGCTCCGCCGCCACGTCGGCCTCCGTGGCGAAGTCGCCGGCGCCCTTGTCGAAGTGGGTGTGCGTGGCGCCGAACAGGTCGCGGGCGATCGCCGCGCCCGCCAGCGCCGCCGTGCGGGCCACGTCGGCGTCCGTCATGACCGCGGTGCCGGGGTGCCGACGATGGTCCATACCAGGTGCTCCAAACGTTCGCGGTCGTCGGGGGCGATGTCCCCGATCAGGGTTTCGACGTGCTCGGTCACCTTGCGGTGGGCGGCGTACGCGATCTCCTTGCCCTGCTCGGTCAGCTCGATGCAGGCGGCGCGGCGGTCGCGCTGATCGCGTACGCGGGCCACGACGCCGCGCCGCTCGACCCGCTCTGCCCGACCCGGCGGCTGCTCGACCGCGTCGGCGCCAAGTGGGCCTCGATGTCGGTGAAAGTGCTGGCCGAGGCGGCGCCGGGCGAGTTGCGGTTCGCCGAACTGCGGCGGCGCATCCCCAGTATCTCGCAGAAGATGCTCTCGGTCACCCTGCAGAGCCTGGTGCGCGACGGGCTGGCCGAGCGCCGCGTCGAGCCGACCGTGCCGCCCGCCGTCCACTACCGGCTCACCGATCTCGGACTGTCACTTGAAGGCCCGCTCGCCGTGCTCCGCGAGTGGGCCGAGACCCACACGGCGCAGATCGACCGCAACAACCGGCTCGCCGACGAGATCGGCCACGCCTGAGCGTGCGATAGGTTGCCCGCCATGTCTGAGATCGGACCCGTCACCTGGCCGCCCGACCCCATCGAGACCGAACGCCTCGTGCTCCGTCCGTCCGAGGCCCGCGACCGCGCGGCGTTCATCGAGCTGCTGGCCTCGCCGGAGGCGCACGCCTACCTCGGCGGCCCACGGCCCCGCGACGAGCTGGAGCGCGACGTGCCGCCGGTGCCCGCGCGGTGGGCGGGCAGCTTCGTCGTCGAGCTCGACGGGGAGATGATCGGCAACGTGCTGCTCAAGCGGGCGAGCGAGCACAGCCGCCCGGCCGCCGTCGGCAAGGCCGAGCTCGGCTACCTGTTCCTGCCCCGCGCCTGGGGCCGCGGGTACGGTACCGAGGCGTGCGCGGCGGCGCTCGCCTGGCTCGACCGCGCGCTGCCCGGCGAGCCGGTGATCCTCACCACCCAGACCGCCAACACCGCCTCCATGCGGCTCGCGGCCAAGCTCGGGTTCACCGAGGTCGAACGCTTCCACGCCTGGGACGCCGAACAGTGGCTCGGCCAGCGCGACCCTTCGATGATTGCTGAAACGAGCGGCGGGCCCGCCGGCGTGCACTAGCGTTCCGCCGCACGGGGACCGTTGCGTCGAGGGGGCACGTCATGGGGGAACGGCTGGAGATCCACCGCGAGACCGTGGAGGCGGGGGTGAAGCGCTGGTCGGGGGCCGCCGCCACGCTCCAGGCCCGGCTGGCCGACGCGCGCGCCAGGATCGAGAGCCTGCACGCCGCCCGGCCATGGGGGCAGGACGCGACGGGCAGGGAGTTCGAGCGGGCGTACCTCGCCGATGACGGCCCCGGCACCCTGCTGCGGGCCGGCGCCGACTGGGCGGACTTCGCCGTCTCCGCCGGTCCCGGCGTCCTGGAGAGCGTGAACACCTCCGCCTCCGCCGACGCCGGCCTCGCCACGCCCAGGACCCAGCGCGCGTCTTAACGGGGGACCAGCGTGGTCACGAACGTCAGCAGCCCGGTCACCGACCCGCTGCCCGGGCAGGACGACACGATCGGCAGCTCCGGCTACGCCACCGACGTCACCCCCGCCTGGGGGACCGGCCTGCCTGCCTGGTGCGACGCGCTCATCGCGCTGCTGTCGTCCGGGCAGCTGTGGCCGGAGACCAGCGAGTCGGGCGAGGCCGCGCTGGCCGTCGCGTACGAGGACTGGAGCCGGGCCGCCCTGGACTTCGCGGCGGCGGGCGGCACGGCGCGCGACCTCATCCTCCAGGGGTGGGACGGTCCCGCCGCCGACGCGTTCCGGCAGCGGGCCGAGCAGATGCTCGCCGAGGGTCAGGGCATTTCCGCTCTGGCCGCGCTGGCCCATCAGTACGCCCTTCAGCACGACAGCCTGGCCCGCGACACCCAGTACGCCAAGCTGGTGATCAACGTCGGCTTCTGGATCACGGTCACGTCGATCGCCATCGCCGCCGCGGCGGCCGCTCTCAGCGCGGGCGCCCTGGCGCCCTTCATCGGCCCGTACGCCGCCCGCTTACGGACCTTCCTGGACAAGGTGTTCGCCTGGCTGGAGCGGGCGGCCGGGGTCAGGTACGCGGGGGCGGCCGGGGCCAGGGCCGTGCCCAGGCTGGCCGCGTTCGGGGCGGGTCAGGGCGCGAAGGGCCTGCTGGCCAGGGCGGTCTCCAGCCACGTTCTGCGGGAACTGCCCGAGGAGCTCGGCGAGGGCCTCCTGGGCGACTACCTCGCGCAGAGCGAGCAGCTTGCGCGCGGCACCCGTACGAAGTGGGACGGCCAGTCGACCGCCGCCACCCTCCTGGGCGACGGCATGGGCGCGGTCCTCGCCTCAAAGGTGACCCGCCCCGTGGGCGGCCTGGTCGACCGCCTCCCCGGCATCAGAGCACTCAACGCCGCCGCCGGCGACGCCCCAGGCGCACTGAACGCCCTGATGCGCTTCCCCGGCCGCGCCACCCAGACGGCCCTCACGAACATGGCCGTCTCAGCGCCCGCCGGCATGATCTCCAACGGGATCGTGTACGGAAAATGGGAAGCTCCGAGCCTGGAGTCCCTACTGGGCAGCGCCGCAGCGGGCGTGGGCCGTACGAACACGATCAGCCCCTTCAGCGTGGACGTGATGAGCGCAGCGGCCAACCCCCGCCGCGCCTTGGACACGGCAACGGCAACGGCCCTGTCCAGCGACACCACCCGCACCACACCTCCACCCCCACCCACCACCACGCCCACCACGCCCACCCCGCCGCCCGACGGCTACACCTCGCAGTCGGCTCCCACCCCATCCCCGCCCACGGACACGAGCACCCCTCCGAGAACCACCCCTCACCGCACCCCGGAGACCACGCACCCCCGCACGCCGCCTTCCCCACGCGCCCAGGAGCAGGTGCGGGTTGAGGAAAGGGGTGAGACTCACGCCCGCACGCAGGGCTCCGGACCCGCCCAGGATGCCGCGCGCACGCAGGGTTCCGGGTCCGCCCAGGATGCCGCGCGCACGCAAGGTTCCGCGCGAACCCAGGATCCCGTGGCCGGCGAGGACCGTGGCAGGGCCGAGGGGCCTGGCCAGGCGCAATCCCGTGCTCAGGAGCACGGGCGAGCTGAGCAGCAGCCGTCGGGTCAGGAGCAGCCGCAGCGACCTTCGACCGGGCAGTCGGCTCGGGCAGCGGCCCTTCCCGGCGACGCCGGGCCGGTGGCCGCCTCGAACAACGCCGCCACGGCGGATTTGCGCTCGCCGGCCGCGACCGCTGAGACGGCCTCCCGCCCCGGCCCTCTCACTCCCGGCAGCACCTCCGCGCCGGGCGACGCAGCAGCCCCCGGTCAGGCGGCCTCCGGTCCGGTCCCTGGCTCGACCGTCGGCCCGACCACGGGCCAGGGGACCGCAAGCGGGCCGGCTGTCCAGCCGGGGGAGAGCGGGGCGCGACAGTCGGCGGTGCCTGACGTTCGGAGGTTGTCCGCGCTGCTCAGTGGGAGGCCGGTTTCCGCGGACGGTTCCGTTGAGGTGGTGCCGGAGTACCGCTACGTGGAGAGCGGGCCCGACTCCTGGAAGCTGACGGATGACGACAATGAGCTGATCTTCCGGCGGGACATCGTGCCCGCGCTCATGGCGGGGGTGCGACGGCCGGAGCGGCCGCGGGTGGTGTTCATCGGGGGGCAGGCCGCGTCGGGGAAGACGACCGCGCAGCAGGCGGCCATGGAGGCGATGGGCCCCGACGGCGCGCTGATCGCCGATTTCGACGGCCTGCTGCGCTACGCCCCCAAGTACGCCGAGCTGATGGCCCGGAACGACCGCATCGCCGCGGCCCAGGTGGGCGGGGACGCGTACGTGTGGATGAAGAAGGTCATCGCGCTGGCCGGCGAGCTGCGCGTGAACCTCATCCGCGAGGGCGCGATGAACAGCAGCCCCGGCGTGGAGGCGGAGGCGGCCGAGTTCAGGAGGCTCGGGTACCGCACTGAGGCGTACGTCATGGCCGTCCCCGCGGCGCTCAGCCGCCTCTCGGTGCTCGACCGCTACCAGCGGATGCGCGACACCGACGGGTACGGCCGGCTGGTCGCCCAGGAGATCCACGACACCGCGTTCGACGGCATCCCCGACACGATGCGGGCCATCGACGACGCCCGCTACCTCGACGCCGTCACGATCTACCGCAGGGGCGGCGAGGCCGTCTACCGCAACGAGCTGGACGAGCAGGGCGGGTGGCGGCGCACGCCAAGAGCCCGCGAGGTGCTGGAGGAGGTACGCGGCAGGCCGTTCACCGAGGAGGAGGCCCGTTGGTTCAGGGAGACGTACGAGCGGCTGAGCACCAGGCTCCCGGACGAGCTGAAGGAGCAGCTGCCGGAGATCGCCGACCTGGGCGCGGAGCACGGCGTGGACGTCGACCCGCAGGGCAGGGCGGAACGGCTGCGCGAACGGTACACGACCGAGGCCGACGGCATCCTGCGCGACGAGCACGCGGCGGAACGCGAGCAACTGGCCGCGCAGCACCGGCGCAGCCTGGCAGGGGCGGCCCCGCACGAGCGCGAGGGGCTGCGCGAGGAGCAGGCCGACGAGTGGGACGGCCTGGTCCGGCGGCAGGACCTGGGCAGGACCGGGCTGCGCGTGCTGGCGTACTGCACCGAATGGGACCCGCATCGGGGCGGCATCATCGCCGTCAACCGCAACCTGGCCGAGGGGCTGGCGCGGGCCGGGCACGAGGTGTACGTCCGGGTGGGCCACGAGGTGCCGCCGGGCGCCGGCGGTGAGCGGCTGCACGTGATCGGCCCGAGGCGCCCCGAGCCGGGCCGCAGCGAGATGGACCAGCTGAGCTTCGACGGCGAGGAGCTGCCGCCCGAGGTGGACCTGGTCATCGGGCACAGCCGCTACTCGGGCCCGGCGGCCATGCAGGCCCGCGACCGGCTCTACCCGGACGCGCCGCTGGTGCACGTCCTGCACATGGTGACGGGGGCGCTCGGCCGGATCGCGGACCGGCCGGCGCTGGGCCGCGACTTCGAGAACATCGAGCGGGCCGTCATCTCCGAGGCCGACATGCTGGTCGGCGTCGGCCCCGTGCTGTCCGGGGAGGCGCGGCGGCTGGCGGACAGCAACCCGGGCGACCGCGAGCCGCCCGTGCACGAGCTGATGCCGGGGGTGCCGTTCGAGGCGCCCAGGCAGCGGCCGTTCTTCGGCGAGCGGACGCGTACGGTGCTGCTCATCGGCCGGGCGGACGCGGCACAGAAGGGCGGCCACGAGGCGGCGCTGATGATCCGCGAGCTGCAGAAGGACCTCGACGTGCGGCTGGTGATCAGGGGCGCGGCGCCGGAGACGGTGGAGGAGGTCAAGGAGCGCCTGTCGGACGTGGCCGGCCGCGAGGTCGAGGTCAGGCCGTTCACCCTGGACCGGGAGGAGATGCTGGCCGACATCCGCGCGGCCGACGTCGTGATCATGCCGTCGCGCGGCGAGGGGTTCGGCCTGGCGGCGCTGGAGGCGGCCGGGGCGGGCGCGCCCATCCTCATCCCGAGGTCGAGCGGCCTCGGCGGCATGCTCGGCGACCCGAGCCGTTTCCCCCCGGCGCTGACCAAGGCGAGCCTGGTCGAGCAGGGCTTCGAGGACGAGGTGCCGGTGCGGCGGTGGGCCGCGCACCTGAAGGAGATGCTGCGCGACCTGCCCCGGGCGCAGGAGCAGGCCCGCCAGCTCCAGCGGCTGCTGCGGGAGGCGAACGCCACCTGGGAGGGGGCGGCGGAGTCGCTGGTGGCCGCCGTACGCGAGCTGGATCGGCCGGAGCCGGCGATGCGGGCGCCCGTCCTGCCCCGGATGTCCGGCGACGGCTGGGTGAACTGCGCGCAGGGCCACGCTCACTGGGGCAGGTTCGGCGGCGCCGGCCTGCTGGTCCACCATCGGGGGCCGGACGGCGTCCACGTGCTCGTGCAGCGGCGCGGTGAGGACACCCACCTCGGCGGCACCTGGGCGCTGCCCGGCGGGGCGCGCGACAGCGACGAGCCGCCGGCCGGGGCGGCCCTGCGCGAGACGGCCGAGGAGAGCGACCTGGCGCAGGACGCGGTGCAGGTCGAGCACGTGATCAGGGACGACCACGGCGGCTGGGCGTACGACACGGTGATCGCCGTCGCCGCCGAGCGCGTTCAGGTCCGTGCGCGTGGCGAGGAGACGCTCGAGCTGGCCTGGGTGCCGATCGAGGAGGTCGCGCGGCTGAACCTGCATCCCGGGTTCGCCGCGTCCTGGTCACGCCTGCGTGCGGTGCTGGAGGGCGCGCCGCCCCCCGGACCGGCCGAGGCGACGCCGTATCCGGAGGCGGGGCAGCTCGGGTTCGGCGGGGCGCCGGTCGTCCCGCTGCCCGCGCATCCCGTGACCGGGGCGGCCGTGGCGGCGCGGGAGCCGCTGCCGCACGGGGACGGGCTGCTCAACCGGGAGCTGGTGACGTTCGCGGACGGGACGCGGGTGACGTACGAGCGGTTCGAGCGGCCGAACGACGCCGCCGTCAGGGTGCTGGACGCGCACGTCGGCCGGGCGGTGGGGGCGCGGGTGCCGCTGTCGTACGCGCTGGGCCTGCGCGACGTCTACACCGACCACATGCCGGGCGAGCCCGCGCCGGAGAACCCGCACAGGCCGGCCACCCGCGACGGCGTGTTCCTCGGGCTCTACCACGCGGTGACCGCCAAGCACGGGTTCGGCCTTGGCGACCTGGTGCTCGGGCCGTCCGGCGGCCTCATCCCGACCGGCGACGGCACCGCGTCCCACCTGCAGATTTCCGACGCGGCGAACCCGTTCGTCCAGGCGTTCTTCCGCGAGACCGACCCCCGGGTGTTCCGGTGGGCCGCCAACCCGCTCAGCCCGGCCGACGTCGCGATCATCAGACGCGAGCTGGACGCCCTGCGCCCGCTCTTCGAGCGGCTCAACAGGCTCCCCCTGTACGAGGGCGTGATGCAGCGCTTCGAGCAGGCCGCCGAGCAGGCCCGAGGCACCGTCAACCTGCTCCCGAGGCCGGCCGGCCACCCGGTCACGCTCCCCGAGCAGGAGACCGAGGCTCACTACCCGGCGCCGCCGCCGCCCGGCTCCGCCGAGGCCGCGCACCACCGCCGGGTGGCCGAGGCGCTGCTGACCGCCGACGGCACGTTCACCAGCACCAGCGACGTCAAGACGTACGTGATCGACGCGCTGGCCGAGCGGATGCGCTCGACGACCCCGCAGCTCGTGATGGCGGCGACCGGCCTGCACGTCGGCTCCGACATGATCAACCGGCTCGGCGACCCCGACCACGTGCTCGTGCCGTTCAACGAGCGCTTCCCCTCCATGGGCGCCGAGGTGCGGCACGTGGACGAGCTCGATCCCCGCCATCCTCCGGCCGCCGCGCTGCGGATGGACTCGCCGGAGGCCGAGCGGCTCGTGCGGCGGATCGCGGTGAGCGAGCTGCTGCACGCCTGGGCCCACCGCAACGCCAACAGCAACGTGCGCGTGCTGGCCATCCAGGAGGTGGTGCAGGAGGAGTTCGGGCTGACCAGGGCGATGTCGTGGCCGATGGACGGCAGGACGCGCGCCGCCGTGGACATGGAGTTGCTCTACAACCGCCGTACGCTGCGCGACTTCATCCGCACCCAGTACGACTTCACCCAGGAGGTGCTGGCCGCGCGCGGCGTCGAGGAGGTCGTCGCCTACCGGGGGATGGCCTGGTCGGAGGGCCGCCACTCGGTGTGGGACGCGCTGCGCCCCGGCGACATGATCGAGATGCGGCACCGCCCGCTGGCGAGCTGGTCGGCCGACCGCCAGGTGGTCATGGACTGGCTGGACACCCTCGACGGCCGCGGCGTGCTGCTGGTGGACAGGAAACCGGCCCGCGACATCCTGTCCCTGCCGGTGACGGGCATGGGGTTCTTCCGTCAGCGGGAGTTCGTGGCGCTGCCGGGGGACCGGCTGACCACGCTGGGCCACATCACGCTGGGCCGTACCGCCCCGCCGCAGGACGACCCGCCGATCGTCACCCGCCATGACGCCCCCGCAGGGAGCTGGCGGCCGACCCCCGTGACGGCGGGACCGCTCGACCTCGCCGACCCGCTGGATCGGCGCATCGCGCGGGTGCTCGACGGCACCGACCCGGCCCCGCCGTGGTGGCCGCGCGACGACTCCGGCTACGCGGTAGCCAAACGCGACCTCGACTTCCTCGGCATCGCCCCGCGGCAGCTCGCCTGGCTGCTGCGCAGGGAGGCGCCGCTGGGCATGACCCCGAGACAGTACGACCGCTACGCCACCGAACTGCTCGAAGCCCTCGGCAGGGACGGCATAGACCCGTCCCAGGTGGACATCAGGCTCAGGGGCACCGGCGCCGTGCTGTTCGCCGGGCGGCACAAGACGTTCCCGGCGGAGGATGCGCTGACGCCGCAGGCGCGGGAGCGGCTGAGTGAGTGGTTCGGCGACGACCCGGTACGCCCCGGGCGCCGCCTGTTCGACGCGATGTACCGGCTGGGCCTCGAAGCCGAGCCAAGCGACTACGACTTGGACCTGTCCAGCACGCCCATGGTCCGCAGGGCCCGCGTCGGCTGGACACCGGGCCGCTTCCCCGGCGACTTCATGGGCGGCCACGGCTACATCGACAAGCCGACGCTCATGGAGGCGTTCCCCTGGCTGGTGACGTGGAAGGATGACTGGGAGGCGACGCTGGGGCGGCCCATCTCGCTCGGCCTGTTCGAGTCCAGCGGGCCGTTCGACGGGCACAGCATGGGCCTTGAGCTGTCCTCGCACCACCAGGACTCCGACTGGGTCATCCACCGGCCGGACCGCCCCATGGCCTGGAGGCAGCCCATCGACGACGAGCGGGGAGAGTGACGATGCTCTGGCCGGCAGTGCGAGTCCTGGCCTACGGCGAGCTGGGCCGCGAGCAGGCGGCGGAGCTCGCCCGCCTGCTCGGCCTGGATCAAGGCCCGCGCAGCGAGGGGCCAGGCGAGGAGGCGAGCCTGGCGCACCGGACCTTCACCGACGGGGTGCGCCTGGTCCTCGACCTGTCGCGGCTCGGCACGACCGGCTGGCTGCTCACCCTGCTCGCCGAGGGCGAGCCGGGCCCGCAGGTCGTGGAGCGGCACCGGGCGCTGCTGAGCGACGCCGCGGAACGCTTCGGGCTGTCCGTCGTCCAGGTCGATCCGCCGCGGACCGCCGGCGAGGTGTTCCTGCCGCCGCCCGCCGACGAGGGCTCGATCGGGCAGTCGTGGGAGCTGCCGTTCGACGAGCTGGACCAGCTCTGGCCCCACCTCGGCGTACGCGCGGACGCGCCGCGCGAGGTGAAGCGGGTCAAGCTGGAGGCCATGACGCGCGCCCCCGTCTGGAGCTCCGCCCCCGAACGCCTGCGCCGCCAGGCCGCCGCGTTCCTGCGCGCCTGAGGACCGGCGCGCCCGTCTCCTGGCAGCCCAGGCGGCGGACCCCTCCCGGACCCGTGTCAGGCGGCCGGTACGGGTTCTCCGGTGAAGCGGCGCAGCTCAGGGCTGAGGGCGGCGACCCCGGCGGTCAGGCAGAGCAGGCCGCCCAGCACCAGGAGGGCGCCCGCGCCGCCCAGAGCAGCGGCCAGCGCGCCGCCGAGCACGGGCCCGAGGGGCTTGAGCCCCATGCCGCCCATGCTCAGCACCGCGCCCATCCGGCCCAGCATCGACTCCGGCACCAGGCGGGCGATCACCACGTTGAGCACCACGTTCAGTGAGGGCGTCGACAACGTGATGAACACCAGCGGGACCATCGGCCACCACATCCCCCAGGGCAGCGCCGTGGCCGCCAGCGAGACGCCGAACACCGTCACCACGGCCAGCACGATCCTGCCCGGCGGCATGAGCCGGCTGATGCGGCCCGACAGCAGCGCCCCGGCCAGCCCGCCGATGCCGAATCCGGCCAGCACCGTGCCGGTGACGCGCGCGTCGCCGCCGCGCTCGCCGACGAGCACGATCAGCGGGATCATCGAGGCGCCGCCGAGCAGGTTGAGCACCATCACCACGCCGGTGGCCTCGCGCAGGCCGGCCCGGCGCCACAGCCAGGCGAGCGCCGCGAGCGCCTCCCTGCCCATGCCGCGCCGCTCCCCGCCGTCCCCGCCGTCTTCGTCGGCGGCGTCGCCGGCGGTGCCGGGACGGCGCGGCACCTTCGCCAGGGCGTAGAAGAGCGTGGCGGCGAGCAGCGCGAAGGTCTCGGCGACGAACGGCACCGCCCGCCCGAGCCCGTACAGCAGGCCGCCGAGCGGCGGACCCGCCAGCCCGGCCGCGTGGGTGCGGGACTCCTCCTGCGCGTAGGCGCCGTGCAGCTGTTCCGGCGGGACTATGCCGCGGATCGCCGTGTCCTGGACGGGCCCGATGAACGCCGTGCACAGCCCGTCCAGCACCGCCAGCGCGACGAAGTGCCAGACCTGCACCTGATCGGTGAGGATCAGCGCCGCCAGCAGCGCGGCGACCGCCGCCTGCAGGCCCTGGGCGGTGACGAGCGTGCGGCGGCGATCCCACCGGTCGATCCAGACGCCCGCCGGGATCTGGACCGCCAGGAAGGCGGCGGTGCGGGCGCCGGCGACGACGCCCGCCAGCCCGGGCGAGCCGGTGAGCGCCAGCACCAGCAGCGGCGTGGCGAGCCTGCTGAGCTCCGTGCCCAGCGCGGAGACCGCGCCGCCGATCCACAGCAGCTGGAAGCGGACGTTCTTGCGCAGGGGGACGGTCACCGGGGGTCTTCCTCGCGTGAGTGCGGGCGTAACCGGAGGAAGATACCTCAGAACGTCCTACAGCGTCCCTACATCGTCGTGCAGGGCAGGCCGTAGCTGGAGTAGCCGCCACCCGGCTTGTGGTACCAGAGCTCCGCGCAGATGTTGGTGCCCGAGGGCACCGGCCAGGTGTAGGAGAAGTCCCTGTTGCCGCCGCTGTAGGTGTAGGTGGGGTAGTTCATGTCGCGGCCACCGCCCCAGACGTGGATGTGGTACGTGCCGCGCGGGCTGCAGTCCGACCCCCAGTGCCGCAGCAGGATCGCGTTGTAGTCGGCCAGCAGCCGCAGGCAGACGCTGGTGCCGGCCGGGCCGGCGACCCGGCCGGCCGCGCTCGCGGCGGGGGCGAGCGTCATCGCGGTGACGGCCGCGAGTGTGGCCGCCGTCGTCAGGAGCCGCGCCAGGGATCGTCCTGGCCTTTCCAGTGCCTTCATGGGATCTCCCCGTGGTCAGGAACGTGCGATCCTCCCCAGCCTCGTGCCGCGCGGCCGCGCTCACCAGGACGTACGCCGGTCACTTACCGGGCTTTTCGGCACGCTCGTCCAGCAGGCCCTCGGCGCACAGGTCGGACCACAACCCCTCGGGGACGCGGGCCTCGAACGCGGCGAGGTTGAGCCGTACCTCGTCGGCCGAGCGCATCCCCACCACGATGCCCGCGACGGCCGGGTGGCGCAGCGGGAAGGCCATGGCGGCCTGGGGGAGGGTCACGCCGTGCGCGGCGCAGACGTCCGCGATCCTGGCGACCCGCTCCAGCACCTCGGGGGCGGGTGGCGCGTAGTCGTAGCGGGCGTCCGCGGCGGGGCGTTCGGTGGCGAGCAGGCCGGAGTTGAAGATGGAGGCGGCCAGGACCGACACCCCGCGTTCCGCGCAGGCGGGCAGCAGGTCGTCGAGCGCGGTGTGGTTCAGCAGCGTGTAGCGGCCCGACAGCATGACCACGTCGGCGTCGCTCTCGCGGACCAGGCGGGTCAGTTTGGCGGAGTCGTACATGCCCGCGCCGATCGCGCCGACCACGCCCTGGGCGCGCAGCTCGGCCAGCGCCGGGTAGCCGTCGCGCAGGGCGGCCTCGAAGTGCTGCTCGGCGTCGTGCAGGAACAGCACGTCGATCCGGTCGACGCCCATGCGGGCCAGGGAGTCCTCGACGCTGCGCAGGATGCCGTCGCGGGTGAAGTCCCAGACCCTGCGGTGGGTGGCCGGGACGGCGAACGCCTCGTCCATCCTGCCCTGCGGGTCCTGGGGCACCAGCAGCCTGCCGACCTTCGTCGACAGCGTGAACTCCGCGCGCGGCCTGCCGCGCAGCAGCTCGCCGACGCGGCGCTCGGAGTGGCCGATGCCGTAGTGGGGTGAGGTGTCGTAGTAGCGGATGCCGGCGTCCCAGGCGGCGGCGAGCGCCTGGGCGGCGGTGTCGTCGTCCAGCGGGTCGAACAGGCCGCCCAGCGGGCCGCCGCCGAAGCCGAGCTCGGTGACCCGTACGGCGCTGCGGCCGAGCTGACGAGTGCGCATGTGACTGGTCTCCTTCACGCGTGGGCGAGGTGGTCGGACAGGACGTCGGTGACGATGCGCCGGTGCCCGGTGCCCGGTGCCCGGTGCCCGGTGGCGGTGGCGGTGGTGGCGGCGGCGATGGTGGCGGCGGCGGTGGGATCGGAGCCGAGGGTCAGGGTCAGCATCAGCAGGCCTTCCACAGCGCCCACCCGCGGGCGCGCGCCCGCTGGGGGAACTGGGCGGCGATCAACCGGCTGACCAGGTCCGCGGTGATGCCCGCGCGCCCGTCGGGAGGAGCAGAGATATGCATGGGGTTCCGTTTCCGTCGGTGATGGGTCAGAAGGCGGGAAAGGCATAGCCCGAGGGGTGGAACGGGGCCCGCTCGCCGCGGAAGGCGAGCGAGGCGGCGGCGACCGCGCCGCGGCGCAGCTCCTCCACCCGGCCGGCCGCGGCCAGCGACGACAACGCGGTGCCGCCCAGGTAGGCCGCGCCCAGCTCGGCCGAGGTCAGCCGCAGGTCGGCACGGGCCCGCGTACGGTCACAGGTGACGGACCCGCCGTCGGCCCGCAGGTGGTGGCGGCCCGCGTTCCACGGGCAGAACGGGTCCTGGACCTCCAGCACCAGGTCGAGCGGGGCCGCGTACCGGCGGGCCGCCAGCGCGCGTCCCACGTCCGCGAGCCGGACCCAGAGGTTGTCCAGCACGGTGGTGCGCGCCGCGCGCGGATCGGCCAGCAGGTGGTACAGCGGCTCGTCCACGGCCCCGTCGTAGGCGAGCCCGGTGTGCGCGTCGAGGTCGATGAGGAAGCGCCACAGGGCGGCGTACGCCGGTCCGGTGGTGGCCGCGACCTCGATCACCTGCACCGTGCCGGCTCTGGAGCGGTAGAGGGCGTAACCGGTGACCTCGCCGCCCGGTTCGGCGTGCACGGCGAAGCGCAGCGCCGTGCCGCCCGCGCGGGCCCGCTCGTGGTCGGCCAGCAGGGCCGCCCAGTACCGCTCCGTCCGGTCCACCCATCCGACCCCGCCGCGGCGGGCGGTGTCGTAGACCTTCTCCAGCAGCGGCAGGGCCTCCTCACGGCCGAGCAGGCGGATCCGGCCGTCGCCGACGCCGGTGCCCGGCCGCAGGGCCATGAACCTCTTCTCGCCCCTGATCTCGGCCACCTGACTGGCCAGGCCGTAGCCGAAGCGGCCGTAGATCGTGGCCTGGGCGGCGTTGAGCGCGGCGATCGGTTCGCCGCCCGACTCGTACAGGTCGGTGAGCTGCCTGCGCATCATCGCGGTCAGTATGCCGCGCCGCCGGTGCGTCGGCAGGACCGCGACGAGCGTGATGCCCGCGACCGGCACCTCCGCGCCGGGGATCGTCATGACACGGCCGTAGATGGACGCGCCGCCGACGATGTCCGCGCCGTCGCAGGCGGCGAGCGTGCGGGAGGGGTCGAGGGAGACGGCGGCGTTCCTGAGACCGCCCTCCGCCCAGTCCTGGCCGTAGGTGGTGGTGACCATGCGGGCCCACGCGTCGATCTCGCCGGCGCCGATGGTCCGCAGCGGGTACCTGCTTGTCATGCTTCGAGCGTGGCCGGATAAACAACCGCCGCACATCGGGTGATCTCTGTATTTATATGCTGGCGCGATGATGGCGGAACGTGTGGTCAGCCCGGTCTTCGTGGGCCGGCACGAGGAGCTGTCCGAGCTGGCGGCGGCCCTGGACACGGCCATCGAGCAGGGCCCCGCGGCGGCGCTCGTGGCCGGCGAGGCCGGCATCGGCAAGTCGCGGCTGCTGGCGGAGTTCGCCCGGTCGCTGGGGCCGCGGGCGCTGGTCGTCGAAGGCGCCTGTACGGAGCTGGGCAGCGACAGCCTGCCGTACGCGCCGTTCGTGACCGTGCTGCGCCGCCTGATCCGCGTCGAGGGGGCGCTGCCCGGCCCCTACCGGCAGCTGGCCCGCTGGTTCCCCGAGCTGGGCGACGCCGGCGACGCGGAGGGCGGCAGGCACCGGCTGTTCGAGGAGGTGCTGACGCTGGTCGAGCGGGTGGCCGCGAGCCGCCCCGTCGTCGTGGCGATCGAGGACCTGCACTGGGCCGACGCCGCCACCCGCGAGCTGCTCGGCTTCCTCGCCAGGAACCTCACCCAGCCCGGCGTCCTCCTGACGATCACGCACCGGCCGTTCGAAACCGGCGACAAGCTGCTGTCGGAGCTGTCCCGCCGCCCGCGCGCCACCCTGCTGCGGCTGGACCGGCTCGACCGGCAGGGCGTGGGCCGCCAGCTCGCCGCCATCCTCGGCGCGGAGCCCGACGCGGCCACCGTACGCCGGGTCCACGAGCGCAGCGACGGCAACCCGCTGTTCGTGGAGGCACTCGCCCGCGCCGGCGAACGCACCCCCGACAGCCTGCGCAGCCTTCTCCTGCACGGCCCGCGCGCGCTGCCCGCCCCGGCCCGCGAGCTGCTGCGCGTCGCCTCGGTGGCGGGCGGCAGGGTCGATCACCGGCTGCTGGAGCGGGTCGCCGGGCAGGGCGGGGCCGAGCTGGACGCCCTGCTGCGCGAGCTGGTCGATCGCAGCCTGCTCGTCATCTCCGGCGACGGCTACGACTTCCGCCACGCGCTGATCCGGCACGTGGTGTACGAGGACCTGCTGCCAGGCGAGCGGGCCCGCCTGCACGCCCGCTACGCCGAGGCGTTGCGCGACTCGGGGGCTCACGCGGAGCTGGCCGCGCACGCCCACGCCGCCGGGGATCGCCGGCTGGCGCTGTCCGCCGCGTACCTGGCCGCGGGGCGGGCGCGGCGCACGTACGCGTACGAGGAGCAGGTCCGCCTGCTCGGCCAGGTGCTCGACCTCTGGGATCCGGACGTAGATTTGGGCGTTGACCGGATCGGCGTGCTGACCGAGATCGCCGAGGCGTGCATGCTGAGCGGCGACTACGCGCGCGGCGCCGAGTACGCCACCGAGGGGCTGGAGGCCGTGGACGAGCGGCGCGAGCCCGAGCGGGCCGCCCAGCTGCTGGAGCATCGGGGCAGGTTGCGGCACCGGCTGAAGGCGACCGGCGTCTCCGACTGGGAACACGCCCTCGCCCTCCTGCCCGCCGACCCGAAGAGCGTCCAGCGGGGCCGGCTGCTCGGCGTCCTGGCCATGGGCCTGCTGCCCGACGTGGCCAGGGCACGCGAGCCGTTCGAGGAGGCGCTGGCGATCGGCCGGCGCACCGGCGACCCCACGGTCACCATCCGCGGGCTGCTGGGCGTCGGCCTGATGACGCGCGACCTCGGCATGGTGGCGCAGGCCCGCACGCTCGCCGGGCGGCTCGACGGCCACGACCTGCTCATGACCGTCCCGATGTACGAGGCCATGCTGCACACCTTGGCGGGCGATCACCCGAGCGCCGTCGCCGCCGCCCGCGACGGCCTGAGCCGCGCCCGCCGCTACGGGCTGGGCCGCAGCCGCGGCGCCGAACTCGCCCGGCACGCCGCGCGCGGGCTGATCCTGGCCGGGCGGTGGGACGAGGCGGACGCCCTGCTGCGCGACGGCCTCCAGGAGGATCCGCCGCCGCTGTCACGGCAGGCCCTGCTCGTTCTCAGCGGCCAGCTGTCGCTGTTGCGCGGGGACGTCGCGGCGGCGGTCTCCGCCGCGTCGGCCGTCGAGCACGTCGAGAGCGACGGCCTGTTCTCCCGCTACCAGCTGCTCTGCCTGCTGGCGGTCGCCCAGGGCGCTCCCGGCCGAGCCGACCTGATCCTGGAACGCGCCCTGAAAGACCCCGAACTCACCCGCATCTACTCCAGCGACGCCCGCCCCATCCTGGTGGCCGGCGCCCTGGCCCAACGAGCCAGGGGTGCCAGGAAGGCCGAG
Organism: Nonomuraea sp. NPDC049421; assembly: GCF_040677005.1. Classification (NCBI taxonomy): domain Bacteria; kingdom Bacillati; phylum Actinomycetota; class Actinomycetes; order Streptosporangiales; family Streptosporangiaceae; genus Nonomuraea; species Nonomuraea sp. NPDC049421. Next base: position 180,914 of record NZ_JBFAQA010000004.1, on the reverse strand, counting down.
CTCGTCGCGGTCGACGCGCGGCTGGGCGTGGACGGGCGGCTGGACCGCGCCTGGCAGGTCATGCTGCACGCGCTCATCGAGGACGACGGCTGGGATGAGGCGGTGGCGGCCTGGCGGGAGCTGCGGCAGCCGTACGAGCTGGCCCTGTGCCTGTTCCACGGCGCGCGGGCCGCGCTGGAGGCTGGCGACAAAACGGGCGCGACGGCCCGCCTCGGCGAGGCCGCCCGGCTGGCCGACGACCTGGGCGCCGCTCCGCTCGCCCGCGAGATCGCCCTGCTCGGCCGTCCCCGCCGGCCCCAGGAGGGCCTGACGGAACGCGAGCACGACGTGCTCAAGCTGATCGCCGAGGGCCTGAGCAACCGCCAGATCGCCGCCCGCCTGCACATCTCCCCGAGCACGGCGGGCGTCCACGTCTCCCACATCCTCACGAAACTGGGCGCGACGACCCGTACGGAGGCGACGGCCATCGCCTTCCGCAAGGGCCTGGCCTGACCCCTTTTCACGCAGGTTTCACGGCGACCAGCATGTCGCAGGAGCGTCGTCGCGGCCTTCGTCGTCGCGCTCGCCCTGTCCCTCCTCGTCGTCGCCCGCCCCGCACACGGGTGCCCGGCCCGTCGTTCACCAACCCGTGGTCCCCGCCCCCAACAGCGCCGGCCCGACCCTGGTCGTCCACAACGGGTTCTCCTACTACGTCGCAGTGGATCGCCTACCACGCCAGGCTCCGAGGTGCGGCAGCGGACCTGCAACGACCTCGCCGCCCAGCACTGGCGCGTCTCCTGACGTCAGGCCCCGGACCGCTCACGCAGGGCGTCGGCCATGAGCGCGAGGGTCAGGCCGGTGAGGGCGAGTGCCAGCGCGGGCACGACCGCGAGCCTGGGCGCCGTGACCAGCAGCGGCGTGGCCTCGCTCACCATGCCGCCCCAGTCGGCGCCCGGCGGCAGCCCGATGCCGAGGAACCCGAGCGAGGTCACGGCGATCAGGGTGCGCGCGAAGTCGGCCGTGGCGACGGTCAGCACGGGGCCGGCCAGGTGCGGGGCGATCGTCCTGCGCAGCAGGTAGAGCGGCGACGCGCCGATCGCCCGTACGGCCAGGACGTGGTCGGCCCGCGCCACCCGCCGGGCCGCCGTGTGCGCGACGAGGCCGCAGCTCACCCAGCCGAGCGGCACGAGCGCGGCCAGGACCGTGGCGTACCCGGGCGGCAGCACGCCCGCCAGCGCGAGCGCCGGCGTGAGCCCCGGCAGGGCGAGCGCCACGGTCGCGGCGAAGCGCAGCAGCCGCTCGGTCGCCCCGCCCGCCAGCCCGGCCACCGCGCCGGCGAGCGTGCCGAGCGCGGTGGTGATGGCGGTGACGGCGAACGCGACCAGCAGCGAGGTACGGCCCGCCATGGCCGTCCTGGTGAGCAGGTCCCGGCCGAGCTGGTCGGTGCCCAGCCAATGCTGCGGACCGGGCGGCAGCAGGGCACGCCCCAGATCGGGCTTGGAGACGTCGTACCCGGTCAGAAGAGGCGCCACCAGGCAGAACACCACGACCAGCACGAACGCGGAGACCCGGCCCGTCATCGTTCCCCACCTCGCAGCCGCGGGTCCAGGGCCGACAGGCACAGCTCGGTCGCCGCCAGCAGCAGCACCGTCGCCACGGCCACGACCAGCACGTACCCCTGCACGACCGGCACGTCCCGCTGCCTGATCGCCGCCACGGCGAGCTGCCCGATGCCCGGCCAGGCGAACAACGTCTCCACCACCACGGCCCCGGCCAGCAGCTCCGCCACCACCAGGCTCATGGCGGTGACCGCGTTCGGCGCGGCCACGCGCAACGCGTGCACGACGACCGTGCGCCGGCGCCGCAGCCCCTTCGCCGCCGCGAGCCGGACGAACGGCCGCCGCAGCGCCCGCGCCAGGTCCGCGCGCAGCAGCCGCAGCAGCGTCGCGGCCCCGGCCAGGCCGAGCGTGAGCGCGGGCAGCACCACCGAGTCAGGACCGCCGGTGGGCAGCAGCCGCAACCCCACCGCCACCACGCTGATCAGCAGAATCCCCACAATGTACGGAGGCACCCCGCCTGCCGCCACCGTCACCAGCGCGAGGATCCGGCTGTCGAGCGCCCGCGGCCGCACCACGGCCATCAACGCGACCAGCAGCGCGAGCCCCGCCGACACCGCCGCGGCAGCGACCGCCAGCAGCAGCGTGGCCGGCAGCCGCGCCGCGATCTCCGCCGCCACGGGGGAGCGGTCGACGTAGGACCGGCCGAGGTCGCCGCCCAGCACGTCGAGCACCCACCGCAGATACCGGCTGGACAGCGGCTCGTCCAGCCCCAGCTCCGCGCGCAGCGCCGCCACCGCGGCCGCCGTCGGCTGCCCGCCGCCACGGCGCAGGATCTCCTCGGCGGGATCGCCCGGCGCGAGCGAGGTCAGCAGGAACACCAGCACCGACAGCGCCAGCAGCACGAGCAGCAGCTCCGCGAGGCGGCGCAGGAGGACGGCGATCACGTGCCGGGCGCCAGCTCGCCCAGGTCGGTCACGTACGCCACGTTCTGCGTCACGCCGCCGACCTCGGTGGTCGTGACGATCGGGTTGTCCTGATGGGCGAGGGGGATCATCGGCCGGTCGGCCGCCAGCAGCCGCTGGATCCGGTGGTAGAGCTCGCGGCGCTCGCCCTGGTCGGTCTCCGCCGCCGCCCGGTCCACCAGCGCGTCGAACTCCGAGCTGCGGTAGCCGAGCCGGCGATCGACGTTCCAGGACGCGTCCGAGCGAAGGAATCGGCGGAACAGGTAGTCGGCGTCGGCGTTCGGCACGCTGTACGCGCTGAGGAAGACGTCGTAGTCGCCGGCCTCCATCGCCGGCTTGGTGGCCTCGGTGACGCTCACCCGCGCCGGCAGCCCCGCCTGCTCGAACGCGGCACGCAGCACCTCGGCGACGTCGGCGTAGGGGAACTGGCCGGTCTCCGCCGCCGAGATCAGGATGGTGACCGGCCGCTCCGGCGCCTTCGCGGCGGACACGAGCGCGCGTGCCCTGCCGGGGTCATAGGGGGTGCCACCGGGGGCGGCGAGGTCGCCGAAGACCGGGGACAGGAAGCCGGCGCCGGGCTTGGCCGTGCCGGCGAACAACGTGGCGGCGATGGCCCGCCGGTCGATCGCCAGGTCGGCCGCCTCGCGCAGGCGCGGATCCGAGAACGGCGGGCGCGAGGCGTTGAAGGTCAGGTAGTGCGTCAGCACCGACGGGCTGCGCACCACGCGGAAGCGTCCGTCGGCGGCGACCGCGGCGACCTGCGCGGGCAGCAGCGCGCCCTTGTCGATCAGCCCGTCCACCTCGCCGGCGCGTAACGCGGCGACGCGGGCGTTGGCGTCGGGGATCACCTTGACCACGATCGTGTCGTACGCGGGCGCGCCGCCGTGGTGATGCGGGTTGGCGGTGAGCACCGCCTGCTGCCCCTTGGTCCAGCTCGCCAGCGTGTACGGCCCGGTGCCGATCGGCCGGTCACCGAACGAGTCGCCGCCCGCGAACGCCTTCGGCGACTGCACCATGCTGAAGAACCCGGCCAGCCGGCCCGGCAGGTCGGCCACGCCCTCCTTCAGCTCGAACACCACCTTGCCGCCCTCGGCCCGCACCCGCCCGAGCCTGCCGTACGCCGCCTCCATGCCCGCGTCGAGGCTGAAGAAGGCCGACTGCCGGGGCGCGATGCGCAGGAACCGCTCGACGTTGGCCACCACCGACTCGGCGGTCAGCGGCGTGCCGTCGCTGAAGCGCACCCCCTGCCGCAGCGTGAACGTCCACCGCCGCCCCTCGTCCGCGCTGTCCCACGAGGCGGCCAGCGCAGGGACCGGCCGCAACTCGTCGTCCACGGTCACCAGCGGCTCCCACACCCCCAAGGTCTCGTGGACGAAGTACGGATCCTCCGGCCCGGCGACCAGGTCGCGTGGAGCGGCCAGAGTGAGCCTCTTTCCGTCCTGCTCGGCCTGGCCGCAGCCGGCTAAGGCCGCCAGCAGCGCCAGCACCATGATCACCGATCGTCCGCGCACTCTCGATCCTCCCGCCCGCCGCCATCAGAAGGCAACGATAACCGTGTTCACCGCTCGCGTCACAAGCGGTGGTAGGCCAGCAGGGCGAGCGCCGCGACCCCGCAGGCGGCGGCCACCGCCCCCATGACCCAGCCGTACCCGGCCGCCTGGGCCAGCGCGACGGCGGCGAGCGGGGCGGCGGCCTTGTCGGCGACCGCGAACAGCGCGATCCGGCCCGACAGGCTGGCGTAGGCGGTGGTGCCGTACCGCTCGGAGAGCAGGTGCGGCAGCGTGATCGTGCCCACCCCGAACCCGATCCCGAACAGCAGCACGCACCCGATCGCCCCCGCCGCGCTCCCCGCCACCACCGGCATCAGCAGCGCGCCCGCGCCCTGCACCGCGAAGACGCCCGCCGCGACCGGGGCGGCGGCCCAGCGGCGGCGCAGGCCGGTCGTGACCACGCGGCCGGTGACCGACAGCACGCCGAGCAGCCCGGCGACGGTCGCGGCGAACACCGGCGGATGCCCGAGGTGGATCAGGTAGGTGACCAGCAGCACCGCGATGGTCGCCACCGCGCCGTTGTGCGCCGTGAACGCCGCCGCCAGCAGCCAGAAAGGGCGCCCCCGTACGGCGGACCTGACCAGTTCGCCCCTGGTCGTGGCGGTGGCCTTGGCGGCTTGGTGCGCGGGCCCGCGCAGGACCAGGGCGTGCAGCGGGATCGCGGCCAGGCCGTAGCCGAGACCGAGCACGACCAGGGCCTGGCGCCAGCCGTAATGCTCGACCAGCAGGCCGGACAGCGGCAGGAACACCGCCGACGCGAACCCGGCCACGATCGTCACCGCGAGCAGCGCGTTCGCCCTGCCCTGCCGGTACGCCGGCCCGTCGAACCAGGCCATGATCATGGCGAAGGCGGGCTCGTACAGCACCATCGCCGACGCCACCCCGATCGCCACGAACACCCCGTACAGCTGGAGCAGGGTGTGAACCTGCGACCAGCCCAGGACGGCCAGCGTGCCGAGCACCGACCCCGCCGTCATCAGGCCGCGCCCGCCGCGGGCGTCCAGCCACCGGCCCGCGAACGGCGCGCACAGCGCGGTGGTCGCGACGGCGAGGGTGAGCGCGGCGGCGACCTGCGTCCCGCCCGCCCGCAGGTCGCGGGTCATGGGGGTGAGGAAGACGGAGAAGGCGTAGTAGAGCACGCCGTATCCGATGGTCTGGGTGACGGCCAGGGCCGCGACCATGCGCCATCCCTGGTGGAAGCGGCTTATGGCCGGCCTCGCAGGACCGCCCGCAGGTTGGCCCGCACCAGCGTCGTCGTGGGGTGGCCGGGGCCCAGCACCCGCTCGCACTCGGCCAGCGCCCGTTTCAGCAGGGGAGTGGCGCGGCGCACGTCACCGGCCGCGTGATAGGCGGCGGCCAGGTTGTTGCGGCACATCAAGGTGTCGGGGTGGTCGGGGCCCAGAACCCGTTCCGAGCCCGCGTACGTCTCCTCGTACAGCTGGACCGCGCGCTTGTGGTTGCCGGCCGACTCGTAGGCGTAGGCGAGGTTGTTGCGGGAGGCGAGGGTGTCGGGGTGGTCGGGGCCCAGGATCCGCTCGCGGTCCACCAGGATCTCCACCAGCAGGCGGAGCGCGCGGCGCGAGTCGCCGGCGGCGTCGTAGGCGATGGCGAGGTTGTTGCGGGAGTTCAGTGTGGCGGGATGGGTGGGTCCGAGGACGCGTTCGCGGTCTTCCAGCGTGCGCTGGAACAGGGGGATGGCGTGGTCGAGGTCTCCCGCGGCCTGGTAGGCGTGGGCGAGGTTGTTGCGGGAGATCAGGGTGTCGGGGTGGTCGGGGCCGAGGAGGCGTTCGCGGTCCTTCAGGTTCTGCTCGTGCAGGCGTCGCGCTTCGGCCAGGTCCCCCGCCGACTGGTACGTGTGGGCCAGGTTGTTGCGGGAGATGAGCGTGTCGGGGTGGTCGGGGCCCAGGAGGCGTTCGCGGTCCTTCAGGTTCCTCTCGTACAGCCGCAGGGCCTGCCGGACGTTGCCCGCGGCCTCGTAGGCGTGGGCCAGGTTGTTGCGTGACGTGAGCGTGTCGCGGTGGTCCGGGCCCAGGACCCGTTCGCGGTCCTCCAGCGCCTGCTCGAACAGGGCGACGGCGCGGCGGAGGTCGCCTGCCCACTCGTAGGTGACGGCCAGGTTGCTGCGTGAGGTCAGAGTGTCGGGGTGGTCGGGGCCGAGCACGCGTTCGCGGTCCGCCAGCGTGCGCTCGTCCAGCTCCGCGGCGCGGCGCAGGTCGCCGGCCTCCCGGTAGGCGTGGGCCAGGTTGTTGCGTGAGGTGAGCGTGTCGGGGTGGTCGGGGCCCAGGACGCGCTCGCGGTCCTCCAGCGTCTGCCGGAACAGGCGGGTGGCGAGGCTCAGGTTCCCCGCCGTCTGGTAGGCGAGGGCGAGGTTGCTGCGGGTGGTCAGCGTGTCCGGGTGGTCCGCACCCAGCACCCGCTGCGAGCTGTCCAAGGTCTGCTCGTAGATCGGGATGGCGCGGCGCAGGTCGCCCGCCGCCTCGTAGGCGGCGGCCAGGTTGTTGCGGGTGGTCAAGGTCTGCGGGGCGTCGGTGCCCAGCAGCCGTTCCGTGCGCTCCAGCGTCTCCTCGTAGATCGGGACGGCGTGCTCCAGGTCGCCCATCGCGCGGTAGGCGCTCGCGAGGCCGTCACTCGACGACAGCGTGGCCGGGTCGTCCTCGCCCAGCAGCCGCTCGCACGTGGCGCGGGCCCTGGTGTGCAGCTCGATCGCGCTCTCCAGCGAGCCCTGGCCGTTGAGGAAGACGCCGGTCCTGTCGAGCAGGCCCGCGGTCGTGAGCGTGTCGGTGCCGGGGGCGGCGTGCTCGGTCAAGGCGATGACGTGCGGCAGCAGAGCCCGCCACAGCGGCCAGCCGGCCGGGTCACGCGGCCAAGGGGCGGCCGCGGTGTCGAGCAGGGCGGTCGCCTGCGTGCGGGCGGCGTCGACGGCCGTGGCCGGGCGGTGCGGGTCGGCGTCGTCAGGGGTGCGGGTCACGGCCTGGACCAGCCGGTGCACGGTGACCGTCTCGCGGTCCAGGGTGACCATGTTGTACGCGGCCAGCTCACCGAGCGCGTGCCGCACCTCGGCCTGGCCCGCGTCCATGCCGTCCAGCAGGATGCGGGGGACGGGCTGCGCGCCGTACCAGGCCAGGACGCGCAGCACGTCCACGGCGTACGGGGTGCCGGCCAGGCGGTCGAGGGTGAGCCGCCACACCCGCGCGATCGTCCGCTCGGCGTCGCCACCACGGGCGACCTGGTCGTACATGACGGCCGGCTGCCGCCGCAGCAACTCCAGATACTCGCGCGGCGTGATCCTCGTCTGATGCAGGTACGCCCCGGCCTGCTCGATGGCCAACGGCAGGTACCCCAACTCCCGCACCAGCTCAGCAGCCCCATCGAGACCCCCGCTCTCGCCGGGCTCGGTCGCGGCGGCTCTGCCGGGGTCCCCGGCGTCCGTAGACCGTACGGCTCCGTCCAGGTTTCCGCCGTCCACGAGCTCCGGGGCGGCGAGGCGGGTCAGGAGTTCGATCGCTTCTCGTTCGCTCAGCACGTCCAGGCGCAGGACCTGGGCGTCCAGGCGGTGCCAGCCCTCGCCCAGGCGGCTGGTCACCAGCACCTTCCCGGTCAGGACCCGCCGCAGCAGCGGCTGCACGTCGGCGACCTCGTCGACGTTGTCCAGCACCAGCAGCCAGCCCTGGTGGGCGGCGAGCCAGGCCGTGGCCCGCTCGGCCAGCGCCTCCAAGGGCAGGGCCGTGGTCAGCTCCGGCTGCAGGGCGACCGCCAGCCTGGCCAGCCCGGTCCTGACGGCCTGGCCGGACTCGGCGGTGATCCACCACACCGGGTTCGGCCGCCCGGCGTCCTGCCTTCTGGCCTGGGCCAGCGCGTAGTGAGCGGCCAGCGTGGACTTGCCGACGCCGCCCAGGCCGTGCACCGCGGAGACCACCACCTCGTTCCCGCCCCGCAGCGCCACCTCCAGCCGCGCCAGCTCGTCCCCACGCCCCACGAACGTCCGGGTGTGCCGGGGCAGATTCACCAGGCCAGGCGGCGCGACGACCTCGGTGACGGGCCGCAGCACGATCTCCGGCAGCACCGTCTCGTTGACGACCTGGTCACGCCCGGCCTGATAAATCCGCGCATTCCCGGAGGCCGTCGCCTCCATCCGCACCTCCACCGCCCCGGAGCCCGTCGCAGTGAGCCCCTCGGGTTGAGGTGGGGTCGTCGTCGGTGGGTCGTCCGGTGGTGGGGTGGTCATCGTTCGTTGATGGTCTGGTCGCGTGCGCTCTGGTAGACGCGGCCGGAGCCCGATGCCTCGGCCCGCAACCGCACGTTCGTGGCATGGTCGCCGGTGGAGGCGATGCCGGTGTTCTCGCCGATCGCGACGGAACGCTCGCCGGCGGCGACGGCGCCCGCGCCGAACTCGGCGACCAGCTCCCGCAGCTCGGCCTCGGCGGCGGGATCGTCCTCCAGCAGATCGCCCAGCCGCGACCGCCACGCCGCCTCCTGCTCGGCGCGGGCCCGCTCCAGCTCGGCCCCGGTCCGGCCGACGAGCTCCTGCCGTGAGCGCTCCAGCCGCCGCACCACGACCTCCTCCCGCTCAGGGTCACCCCGCCCGATCAACCGGGCGAACCGCTGCTTCACGGACGTCCACGCATCGGTGGTCATCTCCGACACCAACGTCGTGGCTCCCGCCGCGACCAACGCCGCCAACGCCTCACTCCACATCGTGCCCCTCCTGCCCGCCGAGACAAGTACTCCCGTCCTGTTTGACCGCGAAACGATCGAGGAAGTTCCGCGAGTACAGTCCGGGCATGGGTTTCGATCACAACGAGCACTATCACGAGCTGCTCATCCGGGAGATCCCAGAAGGTGCGAAGAAGGCCCTGGACGTCGGCTGCGGCACCGGCGCGTTCGCCCGCCGGCTGGCCGGGCGGGGCCTGGAGGTGGACGCGATCGACACGTCCGCCATCCTCGACGAGGAGGGGATGCCGCCCACGGTGCGCTTCCGCCGATGCGACATCACCACGGCGGAGCTGCCCGAGCGCCACTACGACGTCATCTTCTGCCCGGCGTTCCCGTTCGGGCGGCGGCTGTTCGAGGCGATGGAGATGCCCTGGACGCGGGCACCCGCTGCGCCTGCCGGAGCAGCGGGCGTTCGCGTCGGGGCCCACGTTCCGGCGTTGCGTGCGGCCCTGCGACGTCAGGCCGGGTGCCAGCCCAGTCCGGGCCCCAGTTCGGTGGCGATGTCGGTGAGGATCTGGACATAGTCCTCGTGTTCGAAGGTGAACGGCAGCGCGAACGCCACCTCGTCGATCTCCTGGAAGGCGGCGTACTCGGCGTACTTGGCCCGCTGCCGCGGGGTGGCCGAGTCCGTGGGGATGACGACGAGGCCCTGGGAGACGCGGGCCTGGTCGCCGTCGGGGTGCTGCGCGCGGAACTCCCGTACGTGCGAGAGCTGGATCCGCGCGAAGTCCTCCGACTCCTCGGCCTTGACGACGCTGCTGGTCAGGAAGTTCATGCCGTGCTCGCCCGCCCACCGGGCAGAGCGCAGGCCGGCTCCGCCGTACCACATGCGGCTGCCCAGGCCGGGTGAGTGCGGCTGCACGCGGTCGGAGAAGACCTCGAAGCCCTCGGTGCCGCTGAAGGAGGTGGCCGCCTCGCCGCGGACGAAGCCGAGCAGCCGCCGTACCCGCTCGTAGCTGAAGTCCTCCAGGTCGGCGGTGCCGGGGTGGAGCGCGTCCTTGACCCGGTCGTAGTGCATGGGCGGGCCGACGCTGACGCCGGGGTTGAGCCGGCCGCCGGACAGGATGTCGACGGTGGCGAGGTCCTCGGCCAGCCGCAGCGGGTTCTCCCAGCCGAGCGGGATGACCGCGGTGCCCAGCTCGATGCGGGTGGTGCGCTGGGTGGCGGCGGCGAGGACGGCGACGGGGGAGGAGATGCCGTATTGGAGGTGGCGGTGGCGTACCCAGGCGCTGTCGAAGCCGAGCCGCTCACCCAGCTCGTTGATCCGCAGGGTCGACTCGTGTCCGGGGCGGGGGTCGGCCCCGTCGAACAGGCCGATGGTCAGGAAACCCAGCTTGCGCAGGGGTCGCGTGGGCAGCGGCACGGCGCTTCCTCTCTCCCGCAACATTGCCTAGCCAAATGGTAGGTTAGCGGGACAAAGCCGGCATGCGATGAGGACCGTTGTCTGCGCGCATCGCTCAAGATCGAGTCCCGATGCGCGCCCTCTTGTCGGGCGCGCCCGGCGTAGTAGTCAGGCGAGAAGGGATGGGGGAGTGGGCTACCACCCCCACGCCCCCATCCTCGTGGACTGACGGCTCAACGAACTCGACAAAGAGGCATGAGGCATCAGCGTCACCATCGAACCTCAGCGTCGTGCACGGAACAACCGGGCAGGGGAATGATGTCCCCCGGGAGAATACTTTCTACGGCGAAAGGTGGAGAATCTTCCTCCGCCAATCCCGTCATCTGAAGGAAATGTCTGATGTTTTCGCAGGTCTGACTCGATTTTCGGGTGGAAAGCCGTCAATGTGAAGGTATCGCTGGCTCTCGTCGTCGAGTTACCTTTAATGTCGTTCCTGCGCGGGCTCCTACCAAGCCTACAAAGCGCGAATAAATCGACAAAGAGGCAAAGGATAATGAGAAACGTATTCACCTTCAGTATGGGCGCGCTGCTCGTTGCAGCAATCATCGTCATCTACAGCTACGTCGCCATAAAAGTCGCCAAGCGCGCTCCCGCCGCTCTCGTACGGGTGCTGGTCACGCTCACCCTCACGCTGGGCGCCATCCCGGCGATCCTGTACGCACTCTACGGCGCTTAGGGGCGCTGCGATGCATGCGCTACCGCCCCCCAGAAGACCCAGCCGGCTCGCCTTTTGGCGTGCGCTTCCCGCCCTGGAACGTCAGGCCCTGCTGCGCCTGGGAACGCAGCGGCACGTGTTCAAAGGCGACCGTCTGACCGCCCGTCCCCGGCAGGGCATCACGGTCCTGACCGCGGGCTGCTGGATCCTGCTCCAGGTGGGAAGTGCCTCCACGACGCGGCAGGTCGTCGATGTGGCCGCGCCCGGCGATCTCGTCGATTCCTCGTACGTCCCCTACCAGTACAGGGAGACGCCGCACGTGGAGGGGATCGTGCTGACGAAGGGACGAGTCCTTCACATCGCTCCTGAGCTCGTCCCGATCGCCATGCACGACATGCCCGGGATCCGTACGCTCATCCACCAGGTGCAAGGTGAGAAACAACATTTCGACGACCAGGTGCGCGCCGCCGTCCGGCTCGACATCGAAACCCGGCTGGCGCGGCTTCTTCTGGCATTGCTGCACCGTTTCGGAGAACGGCAGGCCGGCGGCCGTAACGTCCTCGCTCCTTCCTTGTCGCACGCTGATCTCGCTGCGTGGATCGGAGTCAGCGAGTCGTCGGTCTGGCGCACCCTCCGCCGCTGGCGCCGGGACGGGGTGATCGGCACCGGCTATTCGACGCTCGCCATTCTCAACCCGAAAGAGATGCAGAAGCTCGCCGATTCGCCGGACATGCCGTATGCGGCTTACCCCGCCGCCGCCCGTAACAAGAGGTACGACGGGTCTCCTGGCACCACCGGGGCGGTCGTTGCAAGCGGGCTCGGTGTCGGCGTGCGCGTCAGCACGGATCTGCCTCCAGGCCTGTAGGACACCTCGTGCTCAGCGCAGCACCTGGAAGTGGCGGGTGCCGTCGCGTTCGAGCTGCTCGACCAGGCCGAACTCCCACTCCAGGTACGCCTCCACGGCCTCCCGCGGGTTGTCCGTGCCCTCGTACGGACGCCGGTACCGGTCGGCCGGTGCGACCGCGTACCGGCCCCCGGCCGTCTCCAGGGGGAAGTGCCAGGCCGCGGTGCCGCCTTCCAAGGCGAAAGCGTGGCGGGGGTCGGCGGCGACGAAGCGGGCCAGGAGGCCGGTCGGTGAGATGAGGACGTACCGGGGCGCGGCGTCGATCACGGCGAGCGCGGCGGGCAGCAGGGCGCGGGCGGCGTACCAGGCGCCGGGGATGGGCCAGCCACGAGCCGGTCATCGCCGCGCGTACCCCGTCGTCGTCCACGACCACGATGCGGGCGCCGGGCACCGGCGCGTAGTGGTCGGTCTCCTGGACGAGCTGCCCGCCGGGCGCGTGCCGGGCGCCGTCGAGGTGCCCGCGCGCGTACGGCGGCCGTGCGGACGTCGAAGACGTACGTGGTGCGGTCGGGCCGGCGCAGACCGGGCAGCTCGCTTGCCCGGAGGAAGGCGACCCCGGCCCGCTCGGCGACGGCGCGCGCCCCGGACACGGCGAGCGCGTGATGGGGCGGCGTCACAGCGAGCGGCGCCGTACGGGTCGCGCCGCACTCCTGCTGCGCCTGCGCGAGACCCGCGACCTCGACGTCCTGCTCATCACGCACGACCTCGGCTCGCTCGGCGGCGTCGCGGACCGCGTCGTCGTGCTCCACCACGGGCGGGCGGTGGAGACCGGCACCACCGAGGAGATCTTCCTCGCGCCGCGCCACCCCTACACCCGGCTGCTGGTACGTCCGTGCCGTCGATCAGGGACGAGCAGCCCCCCGACCCCGCCGCCCGCCGGGCCCTGCGGGAGCAGGTACGCGCCCTGACCCCCTCCGACCTCTCATGACCACCTGGAGCTCGCACATGACGCACACCGGCGACCACCACGCCCCCGAAGGGCTGCGGACCCGAGGCACGGTCATCGTCGTGCCCGGCCGCGGCGAGACCCGCGCCACCTACGCCCGCCTCGGCGCCCGCCTCGCCTACGACGCCTACCGCGTCCGCGTCGTGGACGCGCCGGTCGCGGGTCCCGCAGCCGCCCCCTGCTCGCCCCCGCCCCTCCGCACGACGTCTGGTGGCCGGACGGTGTCGTCCTCGCCGGCCTCCCCGCCATCGGCACGCGGGAGGACGCCTCATGGGAGGACGAGCTGGACGTCCGCACGTCCTGCCCCACCCATCCCGGCGTCCTGACCGGCGACGAGCGGGTACGGCGCGGCACGCTGGCCACCGTCCTGCCGCAGGACCTGCTCGACGCGGCGTACGCGAACACCACCGGCATCCCCCACCTGCTGCTGACCGGCGACGCCGACCTCGGCGGACCTCGGCGCGATCGTCGCAGCGGCCAGGACCCTCCCGAAGGCCCGCCTGGCCGTCGTCAGGGGCGCCCACCACGACGTGCTCGACGGCCTTCAGCACCGCGCGGTCGCCGCCGAGATCGTCACCTTCCTGGAGGCGCTGCGCGAGAACCTCGTCCCCGCCTTCACCGTGGAGACGACCACCTGGTGATCATCGATCAGCGGGGCGGGCGCCGCTCGTCCTAAGCTGTCGGTATGTCCCCCGCTCTGGTTCTGCTGGACGGCCTGCGCTGGCAGGGTGCCCGCGTGTCCGGCGATCGCGCCCACACGCTGCTGGCCCTGCTCGCCCTGCGCGGCCGCGCGGGGGTCAGCGACGAGCGGCTGGTGGAGGAGCTGTGGCCGGAGGAGCCGCCGGCCAACCCGACGAAGGCGCTGCAGGTCGTCGTCTCCCGCACCAGGGCGGCGACGGGCGCGGCCGTCGTGGAGCGCACGCCGCGCGGCTACCGGCTCGGGCTGCCCGCGCAGGACGTGGACGTCCTGCTGCTCGAAGCGCTGGCCGAGCGCGCCCGCGACGCGCTGGCGGGCGGCGACACGGCGCTCGCCGTCCGGCACGCGGAAGAGGCGCTGGCCATGACGTCCGCGCTCGGCGGCGCCGACCGGGCGGCGGGCGCGCTGTCCGAGCTGCGCGACCTCGCCGCCGCCTGCGCCGCCGAGGCCCGCAGGGTGGCTGCGATCGCCCACTCGCGGGCCGGCGCGCACGACCAGGCCCTGCCGCTGCTTGAGCAGGCCGCCGCCGGCCGCCCCCAGGACGAGGAGCTGCTGGCCTGCCTGCTGCGCAGCGAGTCCGCCGTCCGCGGCGCGCCCGCCGCGCTCGAGCGCTACGAGCGCCACCGCGCCGAGCTGGCCGCCCGCCTCGGCACCGGGCCCGGCCCCGACCTGGCCCGCGTGCACGCCGAGCTGCTGGCCGCCGACCGCCCGGTGCGCCAGGGCATCCTGTACGACGGCTCCACCCTGCTCGGCCGCGACGACGACATCCGCGCGCTGCACGCCCTGCTGCACGCCCACCGGGTGGTCTCCATCGTCGGCCCCGGCGGCCTGGGCAAGACCCGGCTGGCCCACGTCGTCGGCAGGCACGCCGCGCAGCCCGTCGCCCACTTCGTCGAGCTGGTCGGCGTCTCCTCCTCTGAGGGCGTGGTGGGGGAGGTCGGCTCGGCGCTCGGGGTGCGCGACTCGATCAGCGGACGCCGCATCCTGACCGCGGAGCAGCGCTCGGACGTACGCGCCAGGATCGCCCAGCAGCTCTCCCAGACGCCCGCGCTGCTGATCCTCGACAACTGCGAGCACCTGATCGAGGCCGTCGCCGACCTGGTGGCGTTCCTCACCGTGACGACCCGCGACCTGCGGGTGCTGATCACCTCCCGCGCCCCGCTGTCCATCCCCGCCGAGCGCGTCTACCTGCTGGGCGAGCTGCCGAGGCAGGACGCGGTCGAGCTGTTCCGCCAGCGCGCCACGGCCGCCCGCCCCGGCGTCCTGCTCGACGACACGACGGTCGAGCAGGTGGTCGCCCGCCTCGACGGGCTGCCGCTGGCGATCGAGCTGGCCGCCGCCAAGGTGCGGGTGATGGCGGTGGCGGAGATCGAGCGGCGGCTGGCCGACCGGTTCGCCCTGCTGCGCGGCGGCAACAGGACCGCCCCCGACCGACACCGCACGCTGCTCGCCGTCATCGACTGGTCCTGGAACCTGCTGGGTGAGCCCGAACGCCGGGCGCTGCGCTGGATGTCGTTGTTCGGCGACGGCTTCACCCTCGCCGCGGCCGAGGCCGTCCTCGGTCACGGCGCCCTGCACGCCGTGGACGCCCTGGCCGAGCAGTCGATGCTGAGCGTCCGCGAGACCGCCCACGGCCTGCGTTACCGCATGCTGGAGACGGTCAGGGAGTTCGGCAGGATGAAGCTGAAGGAGGCCGGCGAGGAGGAGCCCGCCCGGCGGGCGCAGCTCGCATGGGCGGCGGCCTACTCGCTCGGTCACGCCACCCGGCTGTTCGGTCCCGAGGAGTTCGCGGCGGCCGACGCGCTGCGCGCCGAGGAGGGCAACCTCGCCGACCTGCTCAGGCAGGCGCTCGCCGAGCCCGACCCGGCCACGACCGTGCGGCTGCTGGCCGGCCTCGGCGCGATGTGGTCCGTACGCGGCGACCACGAGCGCATCCTCGTGCACGGCGACGCCATCAGCGAGGCGCTCACCGGCTGGACCCCGCCGCCCGCCCTGGTCGAGGTGACCAGGGCGGCGACGCTGGTCACGCTCTCCAACATCATGGTCGTCGCCGAGCACCGCGGGCAGGCGCTGCTCGATCTGCTGCGCCGGTTGCCCGTCGGCGCCGAGACCGACCCCCGCCTGGTGGCGCTGACCGTGGTGACACTCGCCGGCGAGGGGCTCGACACCCCCGCCATGCTGGAGCGGCTGGCCGAGCTGTCCACGAGTGACGACGAGTACGTCGCGTTCGCGGCCACGCGGCAGCGCGCCCACCTGCTGGAGAACGCGGGCGACGTGGCGGGCGCGGTCGAGGCCGCCGAGCAGACCGTGGCGCTGCTGAAGCAGGACGACGGCCAATGGCTCGGCGCGATCATGCACGCCATGCAGGCCCACCTGATCCTGCAGCTCGGCGACCGCAGGCGGGCCGTCGAGCACGCCAGGATCGCCCTGCCCGTGCTGCACCGCATCGGCGCCTCCGACGACGAGGCGCAGCTGCGGGCGGTGCTGGTGTCGGCCGCCATCGCCGACGGCGACCTTGAGCGCGCGGAGGCCGAGCTGGCCGTCATCGGGCGCATCAACGACAACGAGCCGGTGATGGGCGGGGTGGCGACGCTCGCGCTGTGCTCCGCCGAGATCGCGCTGGCCAGGGGCGAGACCGACAGCGCGCTCGCCGCGTTCAGGCTGGGCGTGCAGCGGGCGCGCGAGCTGCGGGTGCCCGGCATGGCGGACGTGGAGGCGGCCCCGTGGACGGTCGTCGCCGAGTCGATCGCGCTGACCGCGCACGCGTACCACGCCCGAGGCGACGACGTCCGCTACGGCGAGCGGCTGTTCGCCGACGTCGCCCGCCACGACCTGCTCTCGCCCCACAACCCCCACCTCGACTACCCGATGTGCGGGTCGATGCTCTTCGGGCTGGGCGCCTGGGGGCTGCTGCGCGGCGCCATGCCCGCCGAGCCCGCGATCAGGCTGCTGGTGCTGGCCGAGCGGTTCTCGTACAACATCCTGCTGCCGAGCATGGCGATCGAGCGCATCGAGCCGCACGCCGAGCGGGCCGCGCCCGGCCTGCTCGCGGCCGTCCGCGCCGAGTACGGCGACCGGCGCGGTGCCGGCCTGCTCGGGGAGGCGCAGCGGTTCGTCGAGCAGGCCGCAGAGCCGACGGTCGGGTCACAGGTGCCGTTTGTAGCTGCGGACCGACAGCGGCGCGAAGATCGCGATGACGGCCAGGCCGGCGAGGATCGTCCAGGCCACCTCGCCGGAGACGGTGGCGTGGTTGGCCAGGTCGCGGGCCGCCGTGACCAGGTGTGAGACCGGGTTGACCCGGACGAACGCGGCCAGCCACCCGGGCAGGCTCTCCACCGGCACGAACGCGTTCGACAGGAACGTCAGCGGAAACAGGATCATCATGGAGAAGCCCTGCACGGCCTGGGCGCTCCTGGCGATCGTGCCGATCCAGGTGAAGATCCACGCCAGCGACCAGCCGGTGAAGATGGCCAGCAGGATCGCGGCCAGCACGCCGCCCGCCCCGCCGCCCGGCCGGTAGCCCATCACCAGCCCCATGGAGAAGGTCAGCGTGGCCGCGATCGTGTAGCGCGACAGGTCGGCCACCATGGGGCCGGCGAGCGGCGCGATCCGGGCGATGGGCAACGACTTGAACCGGTCGAAGACGCCCTTCTCCATGTCCTCGCGCAGCTGCGTACCGGTGGCCATGCAGGTCGTCAGCACGGTCTGGGCGAGGATGCCGGGGATCATCAGCGGCAGGTAGCTCTCGACGTCGCCGGCGATGGCGCCGCCGAAGACGTAGGCGAACATCGCGGTGAACAGGATGGGCTGCAACGCCACGTCGAAGAACTGCTCGGGGTTGCGGCGCATCTTCTTCAGCGCCCGCCACGCCATCGCCATGGTCTGGCTGACGGTCTCCGCCACGGAGACGCGCCGGCGGGCGGCGGCCACCCGGGCGGCGGCGTCGACCGTCTCGCGGGCGGGTGCGATCGTGGTGGTCATCGGTCCTCCTCGTTGTCGTCGCCGTCCGTCTCGTGGCCGGTGAGGGCGAGGAACACCTCGTCCAGGCTGGGCTTGGCGACGCTGACCGACGCGATCGGCAGACCGGCCGTGCGCAGCGCGATCAGCACCTCCCCGGCCAGGTCGGCCTGGTCGAGCGCGACGTTCAGCCGGCCCTGCTCGGGGCTCAGCACCGGGTCGGTGCCGAGCACGCGCCGCACCACCCCGACGGCGGCGGGCACGTCGGCCGGGTCGGCGAGCAGCAGCTGCAGCGTGGAGTCGCCGACCGTGGTCTTCAGCTCGTCGGGGGTGCCCTCGGCGACCTTGCGGCCGTGGTCGATGACCGCGACGCGGTCGGACAGCTGGTCGGCCTCGTCCAGATACTGGGTGGTCAGCAGCACCGTGCAGCCGTCGGCGACCAGGCCGCGGATCGTCTCCCACATCTGGCCGCGGGTGCGCGGGTCGAGGCCGGTGGTCGGCTCGTCCAGGAAGATCAGCGGCGGCCTGGTGATGAGGCTGGCCGCCAGGTCGAGGCGGCGCCGCATGCCGCCGGAGAACT
The DNA here is from genome assembly GCF_040677005.1 of Nonomuraea sp. NPDC049421. Lineage (NCBI taxonomy): Bacteria > Bacillati > Actinomycetota > Actinomycetes > Streptosporangiales > Streptosporangiaceae > Nonomuraea > Nonomuraea sp. NPDC049421. The sequence goes on along the minus strand of NZ_JBFAQA010000004.1, from coordinate 163,010 downwards.
GCGCGATCGGCTTGTCGGCGGCGTCCAGCAGCCCGAAGCGGCCCAGCAGGTCGTCGCCGACGCTGCGGGCGCGGGCGCCGGGCAGGCCCTGGAGGCGGCCGAAGAGCCAGAGGTTCTCGCGGGCGGTCAGGTGCTCGTCGACGGAGGCGTACTGGCCGGTGACGCCGACGAGCTGGCGGATGACGTGCGGGTCGCGGGCCACGTCGACCCCGAAGATCTCGGCCCGGCCCCCGTCGATCGCCAGCAACGTGGCCAGCATCCGCAACATGGTGGTCTTACCGGCGCCGTTCGGGCCGAGGATGCCGAAGATCTCGCCGGTCCGCACGTCGAGGTCGACGCCGTCGACCGCGCGGTGCGTCCCGAACGTCTTCGCCAGCCCCTCGGCACGGACGGCCACGCCGGGTGGAATGTCGGTCATGCTCATGACCGCACTCTCGGCGGCCCGGGTTTCACCGCGCCCTCGACCGGGTTTCACGAGCCCGCGCCGCCGTGAAACCCCTGCTCAGCCGGCCGTGTCCGGTCGGCAGGCGTCGGCGATCGCTCCCGGGTCCCAATAGAAGGGGCGGCATTCGAGCATGCGGCCGTCCCTGACGGTGATCAGCTGCACGATCAAGGTGTCGACCTCCCGGCCGGTGGCACGGGCGCGGAAGCGCACCCGGTTCCGCACGACCACGGTGTCCCCCTCGCCCCAATGCTCCTGCTCCAGGAACTCCATCGACTCCCAGACCGCACTGAACCGGGCCAGGAACCGCTCCATGCCGTCGTGGCCGCGCCAGGTTCCAGAACCGGTGAAGGGCAGCCCGGGAGCCTGATGCAGGGTCACCTCCGGATCGAGGTAGGCGGCGACGTCGTCGTAGCTCGCCTTGCCGAATCCACCCGCGGCCACGTACGCGGCCTCGGCCTGGTAGATCTTCTGCATCACCGTCCAGGCGCCGGCCTGGTCTTTTGCCGTATTCGCTGTAGTCATGGCGCCAGCATCGCCGACCGGGACGATCTCCGCTGGCGGCCATCAGACCTCTTGGCTGTGCCTGCTCAGAGCCGGCCGGCGTCGCGGGAGACGGTGATGTCACGGATCGTCGATCTTGCTGCGGGACGCGTGGCGGGCGTTCAGCTCGGCCGGAGCACGGGCCGAGTGGATGCCGGGCTGGGCGTGCAGGAGCAGCGCCGCCGAGACCGGCGCTTGAGTAGGCGTTACTCATGTGGATCCGGGCGGCCGCACCCACCCTGATGAGAACGGCTCCGCAGAGCACAACGGGAGGGGATGGCCGTGATCTACATCACTCTGGAGAGTTTCCGCTGTCACAGCGAGACCAGCGAGGTCGGCTCGGACGAACCGTACATGATCGTCGCCGCGGTCGACCTCAGGCCGCCGAACTCGGCCGTGCCCAGGTCGCGCGTCTACCGGTACGGCCCGTTCGGCGACGTGGACGGCCAGGAGACGCACCAGGTGCCGTTCCAGTCGTTCTGGGGCCTGGCGGGCGAGGAGCGGGCGCTGCCCGACCCGGACGACGCCATCTTCATCGTCGGCATCATGGAGAACGACAACGGCGACCCCGAGAACCTGCGCGGCATCGTCGCCGCCACCGTCTCCGGCACCATCGGCGCCACCCTGGGCACGCCCCGCCCGACCATCGTCGGCCGGCTGCTCGAGGACATCAACTCCGCGCTCAAGACCGTCACCGGAGCCCCGAACTTCGACGACCAGGTCGGCCCGCCCCGCGAGGTGCGCTTCACCTCCGGCGACATCGCGCTGGCCGAGACGGGCAACCCGGCCCGGCAGTCGCTGCGCGTCCAGGGGGACGGCGGCGACTACACGGTGACGTTCAAGGCGATCAACCGCGGTCAGGCCGCCTGGCGGTTCTGCGTGCGCTGCCGCGGCCTGTTCTTCGACGGCTACCCCACCAAGGGCGTCTGCCCGGCGGGCGGCGGTCACGCCGCCGCCGGGTGGATCTTCTTCCTGCCGCACGACCGGCCCGGGCCGCTGGGCGGGCAGGACCAGTGGCGGTTCTGCGACAGGTGCTTCACCATGTTCTGGAGCGGCGACCCCGCCAACCAGGGGCGCTGCCCGGCGGGCGGCGCTCACAACAGGCAGGGCTACATGTTCTTCCTGCCGCACGACCACAACGGCCCCGGGCAGACCGAGTGGCGCTTCTGCGACAAGTGCCGGGTGATGTTCTGGAACGGCGAGGCCGACAAGGGAGTGTGCGGCGCCGGCGGCGGCCACCGCGCCGCGGGCTTCGTCTTCAAGCTCGACTTCACCCCCTGACGCGGCACCCGCCCCTGACCTCACGGCACCCCGGCGCGGCGGGGGCGGGACGGCCCGGCGATACTGCTCGATGTGAGACGACCAGACGACGATCACGGCGTTCCGAGCGGGCGGGTGCGGGCGCGGGAACTGGGGGTGGTGGTCGGAGGACTGCCGACCGGGCCGCGCAACGCGATCACCGACGTCGAAGGGGTCCTGGTCGGCCACACCACGCTCGACGACGGGGCCGGCCTGCACACCGGCGTCACCGCGATCGTCCCCGAGCAGCTGTTCGCCACCTGGCGGCTCCCGGCGGCCGTCGAGGTCGGCAACGGCTACGGCAAGCTCGTCGGCTCCACCCAGATCGACGAGCTCGGCGTCCTCGAGTCGCCGATCGTGCTGACCGGCACGCTGTCGGTCTATCGGGCGGCCGACGCGCTGCTGTCGTACGTGATGCGCCTTCGCCCCGACGGCCTGTCGTTCAACTGCGTGGCGGGAGAGACCAACGACGGGTTCCTGTCCGACATCAGGCGCCGCCCGATCACCGAGCGGCACGTGCTCGACGCGCTCGAAGGCGCGACCGCCGACCTGCCCGGCGAGGGCTGCGTGGGCGCGGGCACCGGCACGACGGCGCTGGGCTTCAAGGCCGGCATCGGCACCTCGTCCAGGCGACTGGTGATCGAGGGTGTCCCGGTCACGGCGGGAGCGCTCGTCCAGGCGAACTTCGGCGGCGTGCTGACCGTCCAGGGCGTCCCGATGCCGGCGGCCGAGCTGGTGCCGGGAGCCGACGGTGCGGAGCCGCCGGGCAACTCCTGCATGATCGTGGTCGCCACCGACGCCCCGCTCGACGCCCGCAGGCTGGGCCGTCTCGCCCGCCGCGCGATCTTCGCGATGGGCCGGGTCGGGGCGTCGTACTCGAACGGCAGCGGCGACTACGCCATCGCCTTCAGCACCGCCCCTGCGTCGTCGCCGCTCCTGCCCGACGAGACGCTCAGCCCGCTCTTCACGGCCGTCATGGACGCGGTCGAGGAAGCCCTGCTCAACTCCCTTTTCAAGGCGACGACCACCACAGGTCAAGGCCACACCAGCTACGCCGTCCCCTACGACCGGCTCCTGCGCGAGCGGCCCTGACCTCAACGGCTGGGGGTCTGAAGCGCCGAGCCTCGTCGCCCACCGGCCGCCGGTCGCACGAGCGCGGGGGCCGCCGTTTCCCAGGCGGCCTCGATCATCTCGAAGACCTCGTCCACGGTCGCCTCCGGGTCGGTGGACTCGCGGGCCAGGGAGAAGGCGTCGATCGCGAACCTGGCGATCGCCCGGCAGGCCGTCGTCTCCGGCGGCAGCCCGAAATGGGCGGTGAGGGCCGTGGCCAGCGCGCGTGCGTGGCGCAGCCGCATGGACTCCTCGTACGCCCGCAGCGCAGGCACCTCGTCGATCATGCGCCACAGCGGGGCGGCGTCCTCGCTCGTGCAGTGGCGTACGAGGGCGTGGATCTCCCGCCGGAGTGCGGGCATGAGCGGCTCGTGTGGCGCCCGGCCGCGCACGGCCTGGACGAGGCGCTGCTCGAAGTTCTCGTCCTGGTCGAACACCAGCGCCTCTTTCCCGGCGAAGTGCGCGAAGACCGTGGTGACCGCCACGTCGGCCTCGGCGGCCACGTCGCGGATGCCCACCGCGTCGTAACCCCGCTCCATGAAGAGCCGCAGCGCGGCGTCGGCGATCTTCTGACGGGTCGCCGCCTTCTTGCGTTCGCGACGTCCGGTGGGCATGGTCATGCGCTGATGCTACCAGCTACGAAACAACAACCGTTTTGAAACACTAACGGTTAGTGTTACGGTCGGCGGCATGAAGAAAGTGAGCTTCGCCGCGTACGGCGGCCCCGACGTCCTGCACCTCATCGACGCCGAGGAGCCCCACCCGGGCCCCGGCCGGATCCGCATCGCGGTACGCGCGGCCGGCGTCAACCCCTACGACTGGCGGGTCCGCGAAGGCATGGGCGAGGTCGAGTTGCCCGCCGGCATCGGCCTCGACGCCGCCGGGGTGGTGGACGAGATCGGCCCCGGCGTCGAAGGCGTGGAGATCGGCGACCGGGTCTTCGGCGAGGGCCACGAGACCTACGCCGAGTTCGCCGTCCTGGACGCATGGACCCGCATGCCCGACGGCCTGACGTTCGAGGAGGCGGCCGGCTACCCGTCGGTGATGGAGACCGCGCTGCGCGTCATCCGCGAGACCGGCGTGCGGCCCGGGCAGACGCTGCTGGTCAGCGGCGCGGCCGGGGGAGTGGGGTCGGCGGTGCTGCAGGTGGCCCGCGACCGCGGCATCGCGGTGATCGGCACCGCGGGGGCCGCGAACCAGGACTACGTACGCGGCCTGGGCGCCCGCGCCACCACCTACGACGCGGGCTGGCCCGGCCGGGTGCGCGAGCTCGGCCCGGTGGACGCCGCCATCGACGTGGCCGGCGCGGGCGTCGTCGGCGAGCTGGTCGAGCTCACCGGTGACCCGCGCCGGGTGGTCTCCATCGCCGGCCTGGACGCCCCCGAGTTCGGCGTCCGCTTCTCCGGCGTGGCGGGCAGCATGCCGGACGCGCTCGCCGAGACCGTCCGCCTCATCGGCCTCGGCAGGCTGCACATCCCGGTCGAGAAGGCGTACGCGCTGGCCGACGCCGCGCAGGCGCACATCGACAGCCAGGCGGGTCACACGAGGGGCCGCCGCGTCCTGCTCGTCTGAGCGCCGAGGACGAGCAGCAGCGCGGCCGCGGTGAGCCCGATCCCGAACCAGACGACGCTGGACACCCCCAGCCGGTCGGCGAACACCCCGCCCACCAGCGCCCCCAGCGCGATGGAGGTGTTGTACGCCATCGTGTTGAGCGACATCGCGGCCTCGAACGTCTCGGGAGCGGCCGCCTGCGTCATGGTGACCTGGCTCAGCTGCACCACGCCGAACGCCACCCCCCACACCACCAGCGTGACGACCGCCCCGGCCGCGCTCTGGCCGAGGAAGAGCAGCGCCAGCAGCGACGCCACCAGCCCGGCGCTCCCGGCGAGGAAGCCGCCCCTGGCGTTCCTGGCCACGACGGGCCCGGCGACGAGGTTCCCGATCGCGCCGCCGACCCCGTACGCCATCAGGGTGACCGTCACGAACAGCGGCGTCGCGCCGGCGTGCTCCTCCAGGAACGGACGCACGAACGTGTACGCCCCGAAGTGCCCGAGCACGAACAGCACCACGGCCGTCAGCACCAGCCGCAGCGGCCCGTTGCGCAGCGGCAGCAGGAACACCTCCCGCACCGACACCGCGTTCGCCGACGGCAGTGAGGGGACGAGCACGGCGACCGCGACGAACACCAGCGCGCTCAGCCCGCTCCAGATGAGAAAGGTGGTCCGCCAGTCGGTCAGGCTCTCCAAGGTCGTGCCCAAGGGGATGCCGGCCACCGCGCCGATCGAGATGCCCGACATGACCACCGACGCCGCCCGGCTCGCGTGCCGCTCGGGCACCAGCCGCATCGCCATGGCCACGCCGATCCCCCAGAACACGCCGCTGGCGAACCCCATCACCAGCCGGGTGCCCAGCAGCAGCGGATAACTGGGCGACACGGCGGTGATCAGGTTGCCCAGGGTCAGCACCGCGAGCAGCGTCGCCAGCAGCACGCGCCGGTTGACCCGCCTGGTCCACGCCACGATGAACGGCACTCCCAATCCGGCCGAGACCCCCATCAACGTCACCATCAGCCCGGCGGCGCCGACCGAGATGTCCAGGCCGGCGCTGATGGGGGTGAGCAGGCCGACGGGCATCAGCTCGGTGGTGAGGAAGACGAACAGGCTGGCGGTGATCGCCGCGACCCCGAGCCACGGCCGGACAGCGGACTCATGCCGCACCTCTTGCTGCAATGTCATGTGTTCCAGGGTGGTGGAGGGAGGATCAATGAGTCCAACACATCTTTGTCATCGTGATCGATCGTGGGGCACGATGGATGGATGGAGCTGCAACAGCTGAGGTACGTCGTCGCGGTCGCCGAGACGCTGAACTTCACCCGCGCCGCCGAGCGCTGCCGCGTCGTCCAGTCGGCGCTCAGCCACCAGATCGCCGCGCTCGAACGCGAGCTCGGCGCCCGGCTGTTCGAGCGCACCAGCCGCAGGGTCCGGCTGACACCGGCAGGTGAGGCGTTCCTGCCGGAGGCCCGCGCCTGCCTGGAGGCCGCCGACCGGGCGCGGGCCGACGTGGCGGCGGCCGGCGGCGAGCTGCGCGGCCGGCTCGCCGTCGGCGCCATCCCCACCGTGACCGCGCTCGACCTGCCGGTCCTGCTGCGCGACTACCGCCGCCGCCATCCCAAGGTCGGCATCACGCTCACCTCGGCGGGCAGCGACCACCTCATCGAACGGGTCCGCCAGGGCGGCGCCGACGTCGCCTTCCTCGGCCTGCCGCCGCGCGCCGAACCCAAGGGCGTGCGCAGCCGCAGGCTCGGCGGCGGCGAGCTGGTCGCCGTGGTGGCCCCCGACCATCCCCGTACGGAGCCGGAGTCGGACCTGGCGGGCCTGGCGGACGAGCCGTTCATCGACTTCAGGGCGGGCGTGGCCGGGCGCGTGCAGTCGGACGAGGCGTTCGCGGCGGCGGGGGTGCGGCGCGAGGTGCCCTTCGAGGTGTCGTCCGCCGACTTCATGGTGGACCTGGTCCGCCAGGGACTCGGCGTCGGCATGCTCCCCGCCGCGTACGCCACCCGCTTCCCCGACCTGCGCGTCATCCGCCTGCGTGGCGCCCCCACCCGCGTCGAGCACCTGATCTGGCAGGACCGCCCGTCCCCTGCCGCCGCCGCCTTCCTCGGCCTCATCGACGAGCGGCCAGGCTCGTGACGTGTGGGATCATGGCCGCCATGAGTTCTGACAGGAGCCCCGGGGACGGCAGGGCCGATCTCGGCGACATGATCGGGGAGCTGCTCTCTTTCTGGACGTTCGGCCCCGAGGCCCACGCCTCCGAGCACAACGTCCGCTACCACCCCGTCAAGCTCGTCATCTGGACGGTGGTGGCGATCGGCGTCTCGGCCGTCGTCTCGGCCGTGCGGCTGGCCCTGTTCGGTGAGCCGACGGCGGGCTGGGCGGTGGCGCTGTTCCCGCTGGTGCTCCCGCTCACCGGCGCCCTGGCGCACCGGCCGCCCCGCTACGTCCCCGCCCTGGCCGGTGGTCTCGTGGCGGGCCTGGTCGTGGCCCTGCTCCTGGGCATCGACCTCGGCCAGTCCTACAGCTCGTTCTGGGCGGGCTTGGCCGCCATGTGCGCCGGGTTCCTGGCCTGCTCGGTGGTCTTCGCCGCCGTCACCTGGCCACGTCCCACGCCGGTGGAGGACGGCGACGACGCGACCGGGTGAATCATCCGGCGAGGAAGCGCAGCAGCTCCGCCGTGACGAACCGGGGGTTCTCCTCGACCAGCCAGTGACCGGCCTTCGGCACGTCCACGGCCCTGACGATCGTGCGCACGCGCGGCTCGACCGTGGCGTGGACCGCGTCGAGCTGGCCCTGGGCGGTCATGAGCAGAGCCGGCACCCGTACCGGCGCCGCCGCCGTGGTGTCGCGGACGTCCTGGTCGAGTGCGCGGTAGAGCTCGAAACCGCCTGACAGGGCCGAGGGGCGGCGGTACGTGCGGGCGTACTCGTCGATCTCGGCGTCGGTGAAGGGGGACCGCACGGAGGTGCCGCCGAACGCCGTCCCGCCGTAGGCGACCTGCGGGTAGAACAGCGCCAGATACTCACGTACGTCGTCGTCCACCACCGTCTCGGGCACCCGCCGCTGGGAGTGGAAGGCGATGTGCCAGCTCAGCGACCGGTACGTGGCCGCGTCGATGCCCGGCCCCGGCAGCGGCAGGTCCAGGTAGCCGAGGCGGGTGGTGTGCCCGGGGAACTGGGCGGCGTACTGGAAGGCCACCGCCGCTCCGAGGTCATGGCCGACGACGGCGGCGTTCCTGATCTTCAGCCGGTCGGCGATCAGCGTGTGCACGTACCGGGCCAGCGTCGCCTTGTCGTACCCCTTCGGCGTGCCGGTGCTGTCACCCAGGCCCGGCAGGTCCACGGCGTAGACGGTGTGATGCTCCGCGAGCGCCGGCATGATGGGCCACCAGCCGTACCAGGTCTGGGGCCAGCCGTGGAGCAGCACGACGGGCGAGCCGCTGCCGCCGGTCACGTAGTGCATCCGGACGCCGTCCACGTCGGCGAACGCGTGCCGGAAGGTGCTCTCGAACGCCGGATCATCATGGGTGGCGGCGGCGTGCGGCGGGACGTCGCCGGCGGCCGGGGACGAGCACGCGGTGAGCAGGACGGTGAGCAGGCCGGTGAGAACGGGGGCCGTCGCCACCCGCGCCCGCCGGAGGAGGCGGCGCGGCGACGGCCGGGTCAGGGTGATCATGGCTTTCCTTTCGCGTGGGACGCCCAGTCTCATGGGACATGTCAGGCATGGCACGAAAAGTTGCGGTTATGGCAAGATGGCCGGCATGGACCTGGAAACCGATGAGGTGATCGAAGGCGTCGGGCCGCGGCTGCGCGCGCTGCGCCGCCACCGCGGCATCACCCTCGCCGACCTCGCCACCACCACCGGCGTGTCCGAGAGCACGCTGTCCCGGCTGGAGAGCGGGCAGCGCCGGGCCACCCTGGAGCTGCTGCTGCCGCTCGCCCGCACCTACAACGTCCCGCTCGACGACCTGGTCGGCGCCCCGCGCACCGGCGACCCCCGCATCCACCTGACGCCGATCCACCGGTTCGGGATGACGTTCGTGCCGCTGTCCCGCCGTCCCGGCGGCATCCAGGCGTTCAAGATGATCATCCCCGCGCCGCAGGAGCCGCTCGTCCCGTCCCCGAAGACGCACGACGGCTTCGAGTGGCTGTACGTCCTCACCGGCCGCCTGCGTCTCATCGTCGGCGAGCGCGACCTGACGCTGCCGCCCGGCGAGGCCGCCGAGTTCGACACGTCCTCGCCCCACTGGCTGGGCAGCGCCGACGGCAAGGCGGTGGAGCTGCTCATCCTGTTCGACCCGCAGGGCATGCGCACCCACATCCACGCCGACCCCCACCGCCCGGCCCGATGAGCACGTCACCCGTCCGGATCGGCGCGCTGGCCCCGCTGACCCCGCCCGGCTGGGCCGAGGCGGGCCGGCACCTGCTCGCCGGCCTCGAACTCGCCGCAGCCGAGGCCGACGCCGCCGGGCTGCCCCTCGAACTCCTCGTACGCGACACCGCCGCCGACCCCGCCAGGGCCACGGCGGCCGTGGACGAGCTGGCCGGGCTGGGCGTGGCCGCGCTGGCGGGGGAGTACCACAGCGTCGTCGCCCGCGCGGTCGCCACCAGGGCCGACGCCCTCGCGGTGCCGTACCTGTGCTCGTCCGCCGTGCTCGACGCGCTCACCGACGAACCGACGCCGTGGGTGGCCCGCATCGCCCCGGCCCAGTCGCGCGGCTGGCGCCTCTACGCCGACCACCTCCTCGGCGCGGGCCACCGCCGCGTCGCCGTGGCGGCACAGCCCAGCGTCTACTGGGCGACGGGCACCCGCATCCTGCGCGACCACCTGGCCCGGCACGGCGGCACCGTCATCGAGCTCGACCCGCTCCCGCCCGAGACGCTGTGCGACGCCCTCGTGCAGCACTCCGCGACCGCCCTGCTGCTCCTGACCGGCCACCCGGAGCCGGCGATGCCGATCGTCCGAGCGGTCCGTGACGACCCACGCCTCACCGGCCTGACGCTCGGCGCCCCCGCCGGCCAGCCCGAACTTCCCGAATGGGCCGCGCTCGGTGAAGCCGGCGCCGCGATCCCGTTCCTGCGCTACCTCCCGGAACGCCTGAGCCCGCTGGGCGCCCGGGTCGAGCACGCCCTGCGCGAACGGCTGGGCGAGACGCCGTCCTTCGTCGCCTTCGAGGGCTACGACACCATCACGGTCCTCGCCGAAATCCTCCGGCACGGCACCGAACGCGAGCACATCGCCGCATCCTGGCCGCACGTACGGGCCGAAGGCACGCGCGGCCTGATCCGCTTCTCCCGCGAGCCGGGCATCGGCGTCTGGCAGTGGACCTGGCCCCCCATCCAGATCGTCGACCGGAACCCGGCGAACCCCGGCGAGTTCCGCGTGCTGAGCACTGCGTGAAGCCGCTCCGGCAGGCCGGTCACGTGGCGGCCGGCCAGGGCGTCTGCCCCATCACAACGGACCGCCGGAGGCGGCCTCCTGCTGTTCCAGCCACTTCACCATCGCCTGGTTCGTTTCCTCCGGCTTCTCCTGCTGGATCCAGTGACCGCAATCAAGGCTGACCACGTCCACGTCGGGCACGAACTCTGCCAGGTTCTCAGCCCGTGCGATCACATCCCTGTCGCCGTAGATCATGAGTGCGGGCTGCCGGATGACCGGGTCCACGTCCGCCAGCAGGTGCCAGTTGCGGTCGAGGTTCCGGTACCAGTTGATGCCGCCCGTGAACCCTGATGACTCGAAGGCGGAGACGAGGACGGCCAGCTCGCCGTCGCTCATGATGGGCTCACCGAGGGGTGTTTCCGCTCGGGCGAGATCGATCAGCGCCATGCCTGGCCGGGGCTCCCTGGGCGGCACGTTCTTCCGGTACAGGTTGCGGAGGAACCGGAAGGTGTCCTCGTCGAAGACGGCGTCCGCGACGCCCGGCCGCCGATTGAAGTGGACGACATAGAAGTCGCCACCGAGCAGGTCTTCCATGAGCTCGACCCAGGGCTGCTCGCCACGCTCCTGGTAGGGCAGGCTCAGGTTGATCACCTTGTTCACCCGGCCGGGGTGCAACAGGGCCAGTCCCCACACGACGAACGCCCCCCAGTCATGGCCGACGAAGGTGGCGTCTTCGTATCCATAGTGGTCGAGGAGCGCGACGAGGTCGCCTGACAGGTGTTCGATGTCGTAGTCCGTCACTTCCGCCGGGCGGGACGAGTTGCCGTAACCACGCTGGTTCGGTGCGATGACGTGATAGCCGGCCGCGGCGAGGGCGGGCATCTGGTGGCGCCAGGCGAAGGCGTGCTCCGGCCAGCCGTGGCAGAGCACGATGGGTTTCCCCGCATTCTCGCTGCCCGCTTCGAACACTTCGAGTTCCACACCGTTGACCGGGATGAGGGTGGGCTCGGGAAAATCGGCTGCGTCGAGCATGGCGTTTCTCTCCGTATTTCCGGGGTGATCGGGCGACGAAAGAGTCGTGGGCCCTGATGGGCCGGTCGGCCTCGTAGGTGAGGTGATGTCGGTCATCCTGCCCACCGAAACCGGTCACCTCATGACCGGTTTCATGTGCGAGTGTTGTCGGCGTGCGAACCGACCGGCTGGTGGCCATCCTCCTTCTGCTGCAACGGCGCGGGCAGGTGACGGCAGCAGAAGTCGCCAGGGAGCTGGAGGTCTCCGAGCGCACCGCCCGCCGCGACCTCGACGCCCTGGCCATGGCCGGGGTGCCCGTGTACTCCATGCGAGGCCGAAGCGGCGGCTGGCGCCTCGTGGGTGGCGCCCGCACCGACCTGTCCGGGTTGACCGCGGGTGAGGCCCGCGCCCTGTTCCTGGTCGCCGGCCAGGCATCGGCTGCGACGCCGGCCGTGAGAGCGGCTCTGCGCAAGCTCGTCCACGCCCTGCCGGAGCCCTTCCGGGCGCAGGCCGAGGCGGCGGCGGCGTCGCTGGTCATCGACCCGCAACGATGGGGGTCGAGCCGGGTCGAGCGCCGCCCGCCTCGCCTCCTCGACGACCTCCAGGACGCGGTGATCCGCGGCGTCCAGGTGCGGCTCGGCTACGTCGACCGCGAAGGCGCCGAAACCGAGAGAACCGTCCACCCGCTGGGCATCGTCGCCAAAGGACCGACGTGGTACCTCGTCGCCACCACTGACGCCGGTCGGCGGACGTTCCGGATCGACCGCGTGTCATCCGTCGAGCCGACCGGCGATCCCGCGCGCCGCCCCGAGGGGTTCGACCTCGCCGAGAGCTGGCGGGAGATCGCCGACGAAGTCGACCGACGGCGAACCCCCCTCAAGGTCCAGGCCGTGTGCGCCGCCGAAGGGATCAGCAAGCTCCGCATGACCGTGGGGGACCGGCTCGAGGTCGGAGGTACCACGCTCGACGGGCGTACCGAGGTAGTGATCCGCGGCCACAACGAGTACGCGCTCGCGGGCGAACTCGCCGGATTCGTCGAATGGCTCGAAGTGACCGGCCCACCTGGCGTGCGGGACCACCTCATCCTGATCGCCGGCGCGCTCTACGAGCGCTACGGCCGAGACAGCCCCACGGCCCCTGCCGCAGCGACGCCGCCCACGGCCGAGCGGCCCCCGGCGCGGCCCCTCCTGGCCGGCCGAGAGCAGAGATACCCGCTCAGTGCGGGATGTTGTCGATGACCTCGCGCGCGCCCTGACGGAGCAGGGCGACGGCGACCGAGGTGCCGAGGGTGGCCGGGTCGAGCGGACCGGCCCACTCGTGGGCGTCGAGGACCGTCTTGCCGTCGGGGGAGAACACCCGCGCCCGCAGCGACAGGCGGCCGTCGCGCTCGGCGCGGGCGTACCCGGCGATGGGGCTGTTGCAGTGGCCCTGCAGGACATGGAGCAGCATGCGCTCGGCGGAGATCTCGCGCCAGGTGGGCTGGTGGTTGAGGCCGGCGACGGCGTCGATGGTCGCCGAGTCGTCCTCGCGGCACTGCAGCGCGAGCACGCCGGCGCCGATCGGCGGGCACATCGTCTCCAGCGACAGCGTCTCGCTGATGCGCTCGCTCAGGCCGATGCGCTCGAGACCGGACACCGCGAGAATGAGGGCGTCGGCCTCGCCCGCGTCGAGCTTGGCCAGGCGGCTGTTGGCGTTGCCGCGGATCGGCACGCAGCGCAGGTGCGGGTGGGAGGAGGCGAGCTGGGCGACGCGGCGTACCGACGAGGTGCCGATGCGGGTGCCGTCGGGCAGCTCGTCCAGGGTGAGGCCGCCCGGGTGGACGAGTGCGTCGCGCAGGTCGTCGCGCTTGAGGTGGGCGGCGAACACCGTGCCCGCCGGGAGCGGCCGGTCGGCCGGGATGTCCTTCATGCAGTGCACCGCCAGGTCCGCCCGGCCGGTCAGCAGCGCCTCGTCCACCTCCTTGGTGAACGCGCCCTTGCCGCCCAGCGCCGACAGCGCCCCCTGCCACCGATCGCCTGACGTCGTCACCGGCACGACCTCGGTGCGGATGCCGGGGTGCAGCGCCGCGAGCTCGGCGCGGACGCGTTCGACCTGGGCCAGCGCCATGGGTGACGATCGGGTGGTGATGCGGATGAGCTCGGGTACGGCCATTCGCCGATCGTAGACCGTCACCCCTCGCACCGGACTCGGATTGCCGACGAAATGAAAGATCGGGATGGCCTCATGGTGACGATACCCCAGCACACCGGCGGGCAGCGACGACCATGGACGACCCTGCCCGCGCCCGTCGTCGAAGGGATCGAGCGGCTGCTCGGCGCCCGGGTGACCGGCGCCGCCGACCAGCCGGGCGGCTTCTCGGAAGGGGTGGCCGCCCGGGTCCGGCTGGCCGACGGCACGCGGGCCTTCGTCAAGGCCGCGCAGACCGCGCGGGCGCCCGCGGCGGCCGGGTTCCACCGGCGGGAGGCGGCGATCTCGGAACGGCTCGCGGGACTGGCGCCGGTGCCTCGCCTGCTGGGCACGTACGACGACGGCGACTGGGTCGCCCTGGCCTTCGAGGAGATCGACGGCCGGCTGCCCGCCCAACCGTGGCGGCGGGACGAGCTGGAGCGGGTGCTGGAGACGGCCGGCGAGCTGGCGGTGCTGCTCACGCCGTCCCCGGTCGAGGAAAGCCTGCTCGCCCGGCCCCGGCTGGGCGGCTGGGCGGCGCTGACCTCACCCGAGGCGCGCCAGGCGCTGGCCGTGCTGGCGCCGTGGGCCGCGGACCGGCTCGACGACCTGGCCGGGGCCGAGGCGGGGGCGGCGTCGCCGTACCAGGGGGACACGCTGCTGCACGGCGACCTCTACCCCTTCAACGTGCTGATCTGCCCCGGTCGGGTCGTCGTGGTGGACTGGCCGCACGCCTGGGCAGGGGCGCCGTACGCCGACCTCGTCACGCTGCTGTCCAGCGCCCGGCTGAGCGGCGTCGACCCCCAGCCGCTCGCCGAGGCCCACCCGCTCACCCGCCACCTCGCCGCCGCGCAGATCGACGACCTGCTCGTGCTGCACGCCGGGTTCCTGCTCAGGCTGGCCGTGACGGCGGGGCCCGGTGCGGACCGGGCTCTCTTGGAGATGGCGACGGCGCTCGGGCGGGCGTCGCTCGACTGGCTGCGCGGGCGGTGGTGACGCCGCCTCAGCGCAGGCGTTCCAGTTCGGCCGCGCGCCGCAGATCCTTGGGACGGCCCAGCGCGCGGCGCATCAGGATCAGGTCGTCGAGGCACGCGTGATGCACCTGGAGACCGTCCCGGCCGGTGACCGTGAGCGCGCGGTCGAGGAAACCGGGCACGTGCAGGTCGCCCCACGGCAGCGCCGGCGTGCAGCAGTCGCCGCCCGCTCCCCGCGCGGTGAACGGCACCTTCGGTCGCAGGAACGATTCCGGCTCCATGGGCGGCCCGCCGGCCGAGGCGAACGCCTTCGCCAGGGCCGGGGCGTTCGCGGGGTCGCCGTCCCAGAGCAGGTCGAGGTCGCCGGTCAGTTCCTCGGACCCGTGCATGATGCCCGCCACCTGCCCGATCACCACGGCCCTGACTCCGTGCCGGTGCAGGGCTTCGAGCAGCGGGAACGGGTCGAAGCCGAGCGCGCCGTCGGTGCCGATCGTGCCGACGTCGTCGTCGGCGTCCTCATGGCCGAGCCCGGTGCTCGTGCGACAGGTCTCCTGGGTACGGCGGACGGCGGCGCGCAGGCGCTCCAGCGGATCGTCGATCATCCGATGCATGAAACACCGCCGGAGCCCGCACCGCACCCGAATTTCCGCAAGGAGGCGGGCGTACGGCCCAGCAGCTCACGCGCTGTTCTGGCCAGGTGGGCCTGATCGGCGAAACCCGCCTCGGCGGCCGCCGACGCCACCGACGTGCCCGGCAGCGCGGAGACCGCCGCCCGCAACCGCCCCCACCGCCGCAGCCGGACGAGCGGCACCCCCACCGCCGCCCGGACCAGGGCCCGCAGCCGCGGCATCGACAACCCGACGTCGGCCGCGATGGCGGCCGGCGCCTCGCCCAGCAGCCCTCGCCGCACGGCATGCGCGACCCGTGAGTCGAGGGTGGGGACGCTGGCGCCGGCGCGCGCGGCCAGTTCGGCGAGGAAGTCTGAGCCGGCGTCGCCAAGCGCGACCGGCCCGGCCGGCAGGCCGGTGGTGGCCCGCTCGGCGCGGTCGTCGGCCGAGGACGGGGCCGAGGACAGGGCCGAGGACAGGGCTGCGTGCAGGCTGCGGACGGTCGCGGTGTCCAGAGCCACCGGGCCCAGGCCGGGCCGGATGAGTGTCGGGTCGATGAACAGGGCGACGTAGCCGGACGTCACTCCGCACGTATGGGCGAATTCCGGCGGCACGACGAGACCCGCCGCCGTGACGCAGGCGCCGGCGTCCGGGCGTAGCCAGGCATGTCCGCCGAGGGGGAGCACCACCTTCCAGACCGGGTGGCGGTGGCGGCCGACCTGGAACGGGGCCGGCTCGCCGAAGACCGTCACCCCGCCGTCGGGAGCGCGATCGTTTCGTTCAAGCGCCGGCGTACGGAGGGGAGGGAGCATCGCGGCATGGATGTTATCGCGGCCGCCCTGGCGGTCTTCCTGGGCGTGACGGGGGTGGCGCATTTCGTGTTCCCCGGATATTTCCGGTCGCTGGTGCCGTCGTGGCTCGGCCCGGCAGGGCTGCTGGTGGTGGTGAGCGGGGTGGCGGAGGTGGTGGTGGGCGTGTTCATCGCGGTGCCGGCCACGCGCGCGGCCGGTGCCTGGGCCGCCTCCGCGCTCATCGGGGCGTACCTGCTCTCCCACCTCGACGCCGTACGGCACGCCAGGCCCCGCCACACGAGCGTCCTGCTCCGCCCGGGGACGGTCGCGGCGAGGCTGGTGGTGAACGCGGGATACATCGGCTGGGCGGTGTACGTGGCGACGGGGGCGTGAGGTCAGAGGACGAGCTGGTGGCGGGGATGGCGGGGCTTCCACTCCACGCTCATCACGGTCGCGTCGTCCTGCAGCCGCCCCCGCTGATGGGCCAGGATCGCCTGGATGAGGCGCCGCAGCGTCTCCGGGATCGGGAGCCCGTCGGCCTCCCGCTTGGTGACGAACCCGATGAACCGCTCAAGCCCGAACCGCTCACCGTCCGGGCTCTGCGCCTCGATGACGCCGTCGGTGTAGAACAGCAGCCGGTCGCCGGGCTGCAGCTGGAAGTGCAGCTCCCCGGTCGAGACGCTCAGCCCGAACCCCATCGGTGGGTCGGGGATGCCCGACAGCGTCGCCACCAGCCGTCCGTCGCGCAGCACCAGCGGCGGGTGATGGCCGCGGTTGACCCAGGTCAGCAGCCCGGTACGCAGGTCGAGCGAGGCCAGCACCCCGGTGGCGAAGCGGCCCTCGAACTCGCTCATGATCGCCTCGTCCACCGCCTGCGCGGTCTCGGCCAGGCTCATGCCCTGCCTGCGGCGGTTGCGGCCGGCCCCCATGGCGAGCGTGGCGGTCAGCCCGGCGGAGGTGTCGTGGCCCATCGCGTCGTACATCGACAGGTGCAGGGTGTGGCCGTCGAGCGCGTAGTCGTAGGTGTCGCCGCCCATCTCGTACGCGGGCTCCAGCGCCGCGCTGACCACCACGTCGTCGTTGGCGAACGTGCCGGGCGGCAGCAGGTTCCACAGCACCTCGGCCGACAGCGCCATGGGGCGGGCGCGTACCAGCCGGGCGCACGAGTCGCTCTGCGGGCGCTTGCTTATCACCAGGAGCGCCACCAGCGACGCGAGCGTCTTGATCCGCCGCTCCACCACCTCGCCGCCGTGCGGCACGGTCACGCCGAGCAGGCCGATCCGCTCGGTGCCGTCGAGCAGCGGCGCCCACACCCGGTACGGCCCCTCGCCGCCCGCCTGGGACCGCACCAGCGACACCGACCGGAACGCCCGCCCCGCCAGCGTCCCGTCGATCCTGATCGTGGGCAGCGGGCCGCCCGCCGCGTCCCGCTGGTTCGGTAGCGGGACGAGGATCAGCTGCTGCAGGTCGGTCACGTAGATCGAGACGTCGGAGAAACCCTCGAGCCGCGCGTGCTCGCAGACCAGTGCGGGCATCTCCTCCATGCCGGCCAGGTGCATGGCGTCCAGGAGGCCGTCGAGTGTCCGCTCGCCCTCGCTCGGCACGTCGTGCAGCGCCCGCTCACCCTCGCTCCGCAACGCCGTCCCCCTCCACGCGGTCCTTTCCCCCGGGCCCCTACCCGCGCGGGCCGCGCTCGATCAGGGGGCGGCGAAGCGGGACAGCAGCTTGTCCGCGGCGGCGAAGCCGGCGACGACGTCGGCGGCGTCACGCTCGCGCGTCACCGTCCCCACGGCCTGGCCCGCGTAGACGTAGGCGGTGTCGAAGTCGCGGCCCTGCCGTGCCGCCTCAAGCCCGGCGCGGGCCTGCTCGTCGCGGGCCAGCTCGTCCTCGCGGCCCCGCCACCGGTCGTAGAACGTGTTGCGCAGCGCCCGGCCGCCGTACTCGGGCGGCCACGGCAGCCCCTGGGCGACGTCGAAGACCCGCCCGTACGCGGTGCCGGTCTCCCCGGCGTCGAGCACCCGCCGCAGCCCCTCGGGCGGGAGCGTCGTCTCGGTGCAGCCGAGGAACGCGGTGCCGGCCCAGCCGCCCTCGGCGCCCGCGGCCAGCACGGCGGCCAGCCCGCGCGCGGTGGCGATGCCGCCGGCGGCCAGCACCGGGACCTGGACCGCGTCGAGCACGGTCTGCAGCAGCGGCAGCGTGGCCACGTCGTCGCGGCCGTGCCCGCCGCCCTCGCCGCCCCTGGCCACCACGACGTCCACGCCGGCCCGCTCGGCCTGCACGGCCTCCTCGGTGGTGCCCGCCTGGACGGCCACGGTGATGCCGGCCGCGCGCAGCGGCTCGACGTACGGGGCGTAGTCGCCGAAACTCACCGACACCAGGGCGGGCCGCACCCGCAGCACCGCCTTCAGGTGCTCGTCGGACAGTCCCCAGGCCAGCAGCCCGATGCCGTACGGCCGCCCGCTCGCGGCGGCGATCCCGGCCTGCTCCTCGATCCACGACACCGGCACCGACGGCGGCACCCCGAACATGCCGAGCGCCCCCGCCGCCGACACGGCCCCCGCGAGCCGCCCGTCGCTCACCCCCGCCATCGGCGCCCCTACCAGGGGCACCTGCAACTCGAACCGCTCGGTCAGCCAGGTACGCGGCATGGTTCCTCCTCGCTCAGCGCATGGCGGCCTCAGCGTAACCCTCCCCCCTTCGACGGCGTACGCGGACTGCACCACCCCCGCCCCGAGCACGTGTGTCGACAGGTGCCGCAGCGGCACGTCCCGCCCGAGTGGCCCGAACAGCGGCACCCCCGTCCCGATCAGCACCGGTACCGTGGTGATCGTCAGCTCGTCGATCAGCCCGGCCCGCAGGAACGTACGGATGACCTGCCCGCCGTCCACATAGACGCTCTTGGCCCCGCGCTCGTCCAGCGCCCGCACCAGTATTTACCAGGCAATGGCGGGGCGCGGCGGTCCATGATGGGGGGCATGGCTTCTTGGCAGGAGTTCCAGCGTCAGGCGCCCGAGCTGGCCGAGGCGGCTCAGCGGGTCATGGACGGGTACAAGCACAAGGTTCTCGCCACCCTGCGCAAGGACGGGTCGCCGCGGGTCAGCGGCACCGAGGTCGAGCGCAAGGACGGCGAGCTGTGGCTGGGCTCGATGGGCGGCGCGGTCAAGGCGCACGACCTGCGGCGGGATCCGCGGATGGCGGTTCACGTCACGTCCGCGTTCAACGACGATCCCGCCGCGTGGGAGGGCGATGTGAAGCTGGCCGGCCGGGCGGTGGAGATCACCGACCCTGACGAGCTCGCGGCGGCCGGGCAGACCGAGCCCGGCTCCCATCTGTTCCGCGTCGATGTGGGCGAGGTGGTGTGGACCCGGGTCGAGGACGATGAGCTGATCATCCGGTCCTGGCATGAAGGGGTGGGGGAACGGGAGTTCCGCCGCAAGTGATCTACTTTGTAAAGGCGGCCTGCTCGACCACCCGGTGGATCTCCCGCAGGACGAGCGCGGGCTCGGCGAGGTGCACGTAGTGGTCCCGCGTGTCGGCGACGACGTGCCGTCCGCGCGTGGAGAGCCGCGCTATTTGTTCGCCGGTGTCCTGGGCGCTGATGACCGTGACAGGCAGGCCGCCCCATGACCGCGGCTCGCGGGGCAGGCTGCGGACGGCGCGGACGGTGGCGTCGTACGCGCGCATCTCGGCAGCGGCGGCGGCCCAGGTGGCCGGGCCGAAGACGACGGGCGCGTTGTCGCGGGTGAGACGCGGTTCACGGGAATCGACCATCCAGGATCCGGTACGCAGCAGCCCCGCGCCGGCCGCCAAGGACCACACGTGCGCCTGGATCGTGGCCGGGGTCGCCAGGCCGGTGTTCCGCTCGTCCGCGATGTCGAGCAGCACCAGCCCGGCGACCTGCTCGGGCCGCTGCGCGCGCAGCAGCCGCAGGACGTGCCCGCCCCAGGAGTGCCCGACGAACACGAACGGCCCCCGCTCGCCCGCGTTCGCCAGCAACGTCACGAGTTCCGCCGCCTCGGCGGAGGCGTCCCGCACGCCGGCGCCCGGCTCGCTCCAGGCGTAACCCGCCCGGTCATAGGCGCAGGACCGTTGCCCGGCAGCGGCCAGCTGCCGCTGCAGACCGTCCCAGGTCGTGGACGAGTCACCCCATCCCGACTCGAACACGACCGCCGGGCTCCCGCTGCCCAGGCAGCGCAGGTGCAGCTGGTGCGTGCCGACGCTGACGAGCCGGCCGGGCGCGGGGAAGCGCCGCGCGTCCGTGCGGGCCATGGACTGCTCGACGGCCGTCCCGGCGAGCGCGGCCACGATGACCAGGCCGAGTGAGGCGGCCAGGATCCGCCGCAGGGGGCGCGGCCGCCGACGGGGGAGGCCGCCGAAGGCGGGGTCGCGATCGGCGGCCCGCCGGATCGCGCGCGCCCCCACGAGGACGACGGCGAGCATGACCAGCCAGCCGGGCCAGCCGCTGAGGCCGACGGTCCACGGGTTGCTCAGCGCCCGCTCGTCATCGGCGCTGAACACGACGTTCACGAACGCCGTCACCAGCGTGTTGTTGGCCGCGTGGGCGAGCACGCCGGGCCAGATCAGCCCGGACGTCAGGCGAAGCCATCCGAGCAGGACGCCGAAGAACACCGTGAAGACCAGGAAGGGGACGAACCCCGGCGAAGCGCCCGCGCCGACGTACCCGGGCAGGTGCCACACCCCCCAGACCAGCCCGCTGACCAGCAGCGCCGGCCACAGGCCGAGCGGCCGGAGCCGGGGGAGCAGGAAACCCCGCCAGGCCCACTCCTCGCAGAACGCCAGCGGCAGCACCACCACGAGCAGCCCGATGTTGACCGCCAGCGCGGACAGGATCAGCTGGAGGGGCTCGCCCGCCATGCCGTACGCGGCGCGCAGCCCGGAGAGGTTCTCCAGGTCGGTCGGATACTGTCCCGCCCACGCGCCGATCGCGACGGCGAGGAAGCCGAAGGCGAGCGTGGCCCCGAGCGCGATCGCGCAGAAGCGGACGAGCCGGCGGACCGGGCGGATCGGGACGAGCGCGGTGTCGCGCGCGACGGTGCCCGTCCGCCCGCCCGTCCGCCCGCCCGTCCGCCCGCCCACGCGCAGGGCCGCGAACGTGGCCAGCCCTACCGCGACCATCCCTCCCGGCGCGACCACGTCGATGCCGGTACGCACCCGCAGCAGCCAGAGCAGCCACGGGACGCCGAAGCCGATGAGCACGAAGACGGCCAGCTCGCGCCCCCGCCCACCGACGGGGCCACCTGGTGGGCTGACGAGGTGGAGTTCAGCGGTCGATCGCATAGGGGGATCCCTTTCCGGGTGAGCCGACGGACGCGTCGCCTGCCTGCGCGAACGCGACTGACGGTGCGCTCGATGCGGATCGCTGGATGGTCATGGAGATCGTTCCTCTCGCTTGCCCGGCGCCCCCGCTCTAGAAGCGCGCCTTCTCTATCTGTTATAGTTCAGATATATCAGATAGACTGCAAGTGTGCTTCTGACGATCGACCTCGACAGCGAGGTTCCGATTTACCAGCAGATCCGCGACCGGGTGGTGGAGGCCATCGCCGACGCCGATCTGGCGGAGGGATCGGCGCTGCCGTCCACCCGGCAGTTGGCCGCCGACCTGGCGATCAACTTCCACACCGTGAACAAGGCCTACGACCTGCTGCGCAGGCAGGGAGTCATCCGGATCAACCGCAAGAGCGGTGCGGTGGTGCGCCGCGACGCCGGCTCGGGGCCCGCCGAGGCGGGCTTCGCCGAGGAGTGGGAGACCCGGCTGCGGACGCTGCTCGCCGAGGCGGTGGTGCACGGCCTCGGCGAGCAGGAGGCGTTGCGGCGGTGCGGTGAGGTGCTCGACTCGTTCGGAGCCAGGAAAGGGAGAACACCGGCATGATGATGATCGCCTTGACCTGTCTGTCCCTGGTCGCGCTGCTGACGGCGGTGGCGTGGGCGGTGCCGGTGCTGGGCCGCCCGACGCTGCCGTTCGGCGTGCGGGTGCCCGGCTCCCACGCGGCCGACCCGGCCGTCACCGCCCAGCGCCGCCGCTACACCCGTTCCGTCCTGCTCCTCGGCGGTGTCGCGGCGCTGCTCGCGCCGTCCGCGGCGGTCCTCCTCGGCACGGCGGACGTGCTGCAGGCCGTCGTCGTGGTCCTGGGCGCCGCCCAGATCGGTCTCTTCTACGCCGCTCACCGCGCGGTGACGGGGGCCAAACGACGCGGCAAGTGGTACGAGGGGGCGCGGCAGGCGACGGCCGCCGACACCACGCTGCGCACCGACCCGGAGCGCGTACCGTTGCGGCTGCTCATCCCGTCCGTCCTGCTGCTGCTCATCACCGCGGCCGTCGGGTCGACGCGCTATGCCGCCCTGCCGGAGACGCTGGCCACGCTGCGCGGCTGGGGCGTCGACGCGGTGACCCGCGTGCCCACGACCCTCGCCACCGCCTTCGCCCCCGTCCTGTCGCAGCTCGCCCTCACCCTCCTCACCCCGCTCCTGGTCGCCGCCCTGCTGCGGGCCCGCCCCGACCTCGACGCGGCCCGCCCCCAAGGGTCGGCCCGCCGCTACCGCGTCTACCTGCGCGGCCTGTCCCGCCTCCTGCTGGCCGGCGTGGCCTGCGCGAACCTGACCTTGCTGCTCCTCGCCCTGCAGTTGTGGGAGACTGTGCCGTCCGGCACGCTCGTGACGGTGCTCACGTGGCTGCCGGTGGCCGCGGTGGCGCTCGCCGGCCTGGTCTTCGCGGTCCGCGTCGGCGAGGCCGGCCACCGCCTGCCCCCGCTGCCAGGGGAGGAGCAGGAGTCCGGCTACGTCCAGCGCGACGACGACCGCCACTGGCACCTCGCGGGCATGCTGTACGCCAACCGCATGGACCCGGCGATCCTCGTCCACCAGCGCGTGGGCGGCCGCTGGACCCTCAACCTCGGCAACCCGGTCGCATGGGCGATCGTGGCCGTCATCGCCGTGGTGGCCCTGCTCTCCGTCCTCGGCGTCATCGACCTGCCCGGATCTACAATGTAAAGGCGCAACCCATGAACACCCCCGCTGCCGAGTTCGACATCGACGAGACCCTCGTCGACCGCCTCGTCAGAACGCAGCACCCGGACCTGGCGGGCCCGCTCACCCTCGTCGCCAGCGGCTGGGACAACGTCATCTACCGCCTCGGCCGTGACCTGTCAGTACGCCTGCCGCGCCGCCAGGTGGCCGTCGATCTCATCGTCAACGAGCAGCGCTGGCTGCCGGTCCTGGCCGCGTACGTCGAGGTCGCGCTGCCCGTGCCGGTCAGGGCCGGGGTGCCGGGCGAGGGGTATCCGTGGCCGTGGACGATCGTGCCCTGGTTCGAGGGCCGTACGGTCGCCACCGTCCCGCCGCCCGATCGCGCCGGGCTGGCCGTGCCGCTGGCCGCGTTCATGACGGGCCTGCACCGGCCGGCGCCGCCGGAGGCGCCCCCCAACCCCGTGCGCGGCGTGCCGCTGGCCGCCCGCGACGACGCCGTACGGCGGCGGCTGCCGTCGATCCCCCGCTCGGCCGAGCTGCTCGCGCTGTGGGAGAAGCTGGTCGCGCTGCCGCACTGGCAGGGCCCCGCCCTGTGGCTGCACGGCGACCCGCACCCCGCGAACCTCCTGGCCGACGAGGGCGGGCTGGCGGCCGTGCTGGACTTCGGCGACCTCACCAGCGGCGACCCCGCCACCGACCTGGCCGCGGCGTGGCTGGTGTTCGACGAGGACGCGCGCGAGGTGTTCCGCGCGCACGTGGACGCCGACGCGGTCACGTGGGAACGCGCCCGCGGCTGGGCGCTGTGCATGGGCACGGCGCTGGCCGCGAACTCGGCCGACCATCCCGGCATGGCGGCCATCGGCGGGCACGTACTCGGGCAGGTGCTCCTCAGCTGACCGTGATAGGGTCGCCGGACGCCACTGTGGCCAGAGGAGGTGAGACCGATCAACGCTGAGACAGGTCGGGGCTCCCTCGTTCACGTGGCTTGGGGAGCGCCCGCGTAAGGTCCTCCCGAAAGGCGTGGAACGCTGATGCGCTTCACCTCCCTGACGTCGTCCGACGGCGTCACCGAGCAGTTCTTCACCCTCGACGACGTCCCCGGCGTCCTGTGGACACCGCAGGCCGCCGGACCGCACCCGCTGATCCTGCTGGGCCACGGCGGCGGTCAGCACAAGATCGCGCCCGGCGTCGTCGCCCGCGCCCACTGTTACGCCGCCGCGGGGTTCGCGGTGGTCGCGATCGACGCGCCGAACCACGGCGACCGGCCCAAGGACGCGGAGTTCGGCCGGATCGTGGCCGGGCTGCGCGGGGGCGGCGACACGGGTGCGCTGGTCGCCGCCATGCACGCACACCTGGCCGGTCAGGCCGTCGCCGAGTGGCGGGCGGTGCTGACCGCCGTGCAACACCTCGACGAGGTCGGCGACGGCCCGGCAGGTTACTGCGGCCTGTCGATGGGGTGCGGGCTGGGCATCCCGCTCATCGCGGCGGAGCCCAGGATCGGCGCGGCGGTCCTGGGCCTGCTCGGCGCCGACGGCCTGACGGGGGAGGCCGCCCAGGTCAAGGTGCCGGTGCGCTTCCTGTTGCAGTGGGACGACCGGCTGGTGCCGCGCGAGCGGGGCCTGGCCCTGTTCGACGCCCTGGGCACGCCTGACAAGACGCTGCACGCCAACCCCGGCGGGCACGGCGACGTGCCGGCGTTCGAGGTGGACGATGAGGCGCGCTTCTTCGCCCGCCACCTGGCTTAGGTCGGACAGCTCCAGCACGAAGCGGTGGCGTACGTCGTTCTCGCCCAGCCGCATCAGCCCCTCCTCGGCTTGAGGCGTCAGTGGACGGCGAAGCCGCCGTCCACGAAGAGCATCTGGCCGGTGATGAACGAGCAGGCCTCGCTCGCGAGGAACACCGCGGCGCCGCCGAAGTCCTGCGGCAGCCCGTTGCGGCCCACCATGTGGCGGGCGGCGAGGGCCTCGACGCGGCCGGGGATGGCCTGGGCCTCGGCGGTGAGCGGGGTGAGGACGAAGCCGGGGATGATCGTGTTGACGCACACGCCGTCGGTGGACCACGCCTCGGCCTGGGAGCGGGTGAGCCCGGCGAGCGCGGCCTTGAAGGCGCCGTAGATGCCGCTGTTGCCGAAGGCGCGGACCGACTGCTGGGAGCCGACGTTGATGATGCGGCCCCAGCCGCGGGCGGCCATCTTGGGTCCGTAGTGCTGGCCGAAGAGGTAGGGGGCGGTGAAGTTGACGGCCAGGGTGCGCTCGTAGTCGTCCTGGGTGAGGTCGCCCATGGGCTTGCGGATGTTGTTGCCGGCGTCGTTGACGAGGATGTCGATGTCGCCCGCGGTGGCCAGGACGCGTTCGACGTCGTCGCGTTCGCCGAGGTCGGCGGCGATGGCGGAGGCGGTGACGCCGTGCTCGCGCATGCGGGTGACGGCCTGGTCGAGCGCGCTCTGCGTCCGGGCGACGATGACGACTTCGGCTCCGGCGCGGCCGATGGCCTCGGCCATGGCGTACCCGATCCCGGAGCTGCCGCCGGTGACCAGGGCGCGCCGGCCGTGGAGAGAGAAGAGTTCCCGCAGATAGTCCGACATGGACAGGGAAGCTAGCACCTGCGATGTGGAGGAAGGAGAGGGGGGTGATTGCGCGCGGGCAGGCGCGGGCGTTAAGCTCGTACGTCCATCACATCAAGACGGAGCTGTTACAGCCCTCCTGTTAGGAGTATATCAGCGAATGACTAATCGTCAAGATGGTCTCGCCGAAGCCCTTGACACCGAGCAGCGCACCGTGTCGTGGCTGTACGGCCGGCTCGACGCCACCAGGGAGCGGGCGCGGGCGACGCTGCGTGAGGTGTACGCCAGGGGCGGCGCGGTCGGCACCCGCCAGGCGATGGTGGAGCGCGAGACGATGGCCGCGGAGCAGGCGCGGCGGCTGGCGCAGCTCGACGCGGTCGAACGGGGCCTGTGCTTCGGCCGCATCGACGACGGCGAGGGCCGCAGCACGTACATCGGCAGGATCGGGCTGCGCGACGAGAGTCACGAGTCGGTGCTCATCGACTGGCGGGCGCCGGCGGCGCGGCCGTTCTACGTCGCGACCGCCACCGATCCCGGCGGGCTGGTGCGGCGGCGGCACCTGCATCTGAAGGACCGCGTGGTGGTCGGCATCGACGACGAGGTGTTCGACCTGGAGGGCATGGCCGAGGGCGAGCGCCGCACGCTGGTGGGCGAGGCGGCGCTGCTGGCGGCGCTGCGCCGGGGCCGTACGGGGCGGATGGGCGACGTGGTGGCCACCATCCAGACCGAGCAGGACCGGGTGATCAGGGCCGGGCTGCAGGGGGCGCTGGTCGTGCAGGGCGGCCCTGGCACCGGCAAGACGGTGGCGGCGCTGCACCGGGCGGCGTACCTGCTCTACACGCACCGCGACACGCTGGAGCGGCGCGGCGTGCTGGTGGTGGGCCCCAACCCGATGTTCCTGCGCTACATCAGCCAGGTGCTGCCGGCGCTGGGGGAGACGCAGGTGGTGATGACCACGGTCGGGGAGATGTTCCCCGGGGTGCGGGCGGCGGCGGTGGACGCGCCGGCGCCGGCGGTGGTCAAGGGCGACCTGCGGATGGCCGGGCTGGTCGCCGAGGCGCTGCGGCGGCGGCAGCGGGTGCCGGACGGCGAGCTGGTGGTGGAGCTCGACGGGTTGCGGCTGCGGGTGCCGCACGAGACGTGCCTGCGGCTGCGCGAGCGGGCGCGCGCGGTGCGGCTGCCGCACAACATGGCGCGCAAGCTGTACGTCACCGAGCTGCTGAAGGAGCTGGCCAGGGCCGAGGCGCGGGCGCTTGAGGAGTCGCTGCACATCGAGGACCTGCAGATCGAGGGCGAGCCCGAGCTGAGCGAGCCGCTGGATCTGGAGGGCGACCTGGACGAGCTGGACATCGAGCTGGCCTCGCAGCGCCTGTGGGGCGAGCCGGAGGTGCGGGCGGCGGTGGAGGAGCTGTGGCCTGAGCTGACGCCGCGGCGGTTCGTCGCCGAGCTGCTGTCGTCCCCGGACGAGCTTGAGGCGGCCGCTCCTGCGGGGCTGGCGTGGCGCGCGCTGGTGCGGCCGCTGGAGTCGCCGTGGACGGCGGGCGACGTGCCGCTGCTGGACGAGGCGGCCGAGCTGCTGGGTGAGGACGACTCGGCGCGGCGGGCGGCGGGCCGGCTGGAGCGGGAGGAGCAGGCCGGGCAGGAGCGGTACGCGGCCGAGGTGCTCCAGGTCACGGGCGTGGCCGAGCAGGGCATCCTGGATCGGGCGGACGTGCTGGCCGAGCGGCACGCCGACGACGGCATCGGGCTGACGACGGCGGACCGGGCGGCGGCGGACCGCTCGTGGGCGTACGGGCATGTGATCGTGGACGAGGCGCAGGAGCTGTCGCCGATGGCGTGGCGGATGGTGATGCGGCGGGTGCCGGCCAAGTCGCTGACCGTGGTGGGCGACCTGGCGCAGACCGGCTCGGCGGCGGGCGCGCGGTCGTGGGGCGAGGTGCTGGACCCGTACCTGGAGGGCCGGTGGCGGGTGGAGCGGCTGGAGGTCAACTACCGGACGCCGGTGGAGATCATGCGGGTGGCGGCCGACGTGCTGCGCGCGTTCGCGCCCGAGCAGGAGCCGCCGGAGTCCGTACGCGAGGGTGAGGCCGAGCCGCGTGCCCTGGAGCTGCCCGTGGACGGGTTGCCCGGGGTGGTGGCCGAGGAGCTGGCGGCCGTCGGGGAGGGCCGGCTGGGCGTGCTGACCCCTGACGCGCGGCACGCGGAGGTGTCGGCGCTGTTCCCCGAGGGCGGGCTCGATGCGCCGGTGGCGGTGCTGACGGTGGGGCAGGCCAAGGGGCTGGAGTTCGACGCGGTCGTGGTGGTCGACCCCGCGGCCATCCTGGGGCAGTCGCCGATGGGCGGCCAGGACCTGTACGTGGCGGTGACGCGGGCGACGCGGCGGCTGACGGTGGTGTACGAGGGCGAGCTGCCGCCGGTGCTGTCCCGGCTAGCTTAGAAATCTACAATGTAAAGGCGCCGGGCTGGTCCTGATCATCCCGGCGCCTTCAAGAATTCCGCACCGACGGGGCAGAGGGCTTGCGCCTCCGCCGTTCGACGCCTTTTATAGTGTTATAGCCACAGTCGAACAGTTGGAGTCCTCATGAAGGACTACGCCGCCCAGGGCCGGTTACGGCGGCTGGCGATCGCGGTGCTCGGTCCGCTGCCGATGTTCCTGGTGCCGGTTCTGCTGGTCGCGACCATGGGTGATGAGCTGCCTGAGCGGGTGCGGGTGCACGGCTGGTCGTTCGCGACGCGGGTGGAGTTCACCTGGCAGGCGTGGTCGGCGCAACCGGTGTGGGGGCTGCTGGTGTGGGCGGAGGCGCTGTCGGTGCTGGCGTTCCTGTCGTCCTGGCATGTGCCGTGGGGGCAGCGGGTGGTGGCGGCGCTGGGCGTGGTGACGGGTTCGGTGATCCCGGTGGCGTGGGGTTTGTGGGTGCTGGGGCTGACGGCGACGTTCGGGGGTGCGGCGGCGCCTGGTCTGCCGTTGGTGGTGAAGGTGGCGGGGTATGGGGCGGCGTTCGGGCTGGGGTGGTGGCTGGCGGGTGCGCTGCCGCGGCATCCGGAGGCGGATGGGCCGGTGCCGCCGTGGGTGCGGGTGCGGCCGATCGGTGCGGCGGAGCGGGTGATGTTCGTGACGTCGTTGTGGTCGTGGCGGCGGGTGGTGGTGGGTGGGTTGATGCTGGCGGGGGTGGTGTGGCTGGGGACGCGGGGGTTGGATTGGCCGTCGGTGGGGTTGCTGGTGCTGGTGGGGCTGGGGGTGTTCGAGGCGTCGCAGGCGTGGTGCCGGTTGCAGGTGGATGCGGGTGGGGTGTCGGTGGCGTTGCCGTGGTTGCGGGTGCGCAGGTCGGTGCCGTGGGGGTGGATTCGGTATGCGGAGGTGGGGGATCGGGTGCCCCAGGGCCGCTATAAGTAGGATGACAGTAGTTGGGGGTGGGGTGCGGTGGGCGGGAGGGGGCCGGTGCTGGTGGTGTGGCTGGCGGATGGGCGGCGGTTGGTGTTCTCGACGCCGGAGGCGGAGACGGGGGCGGAGACGGGGGCGGCGTTGGTGAATGGGTGGGTGGAGCGGTTGAGGGGGTCGCGGTCGTGCTGATCACGGTGGATTTCGCGGCGGGGCAGCCGTTGTCGGATCAGGTGGCGGGTGCGGTGCGGGCCGCTGTGGCGAATGGGACGGCGAAGCCGGGTGATCGGTTGCCGTCGGCGAGGACGGTGGCGTCGTCGCTGGGGATCAATCTGCACACGGTGTTGCGGGGGTATCAGCAGTTGCGTGATGAGGGGTTGGTGGAGTTGCGGCGGGGGCGTACGGCGGTGATCTCGGGGTCTGCTGATGGGTTGCGGGTGCGGTTGGAGGATGCGGCGCGGGAGTTCGTGGTGGCGGCGCGGCGGGCGGGGGCGTCGGATGCTGAGGCGTTGGCGGTGGTGGAGCGGTTGCTGGGTGAGGTGCGTTAGCGGGTGGCCTGGCCGAGGTTGTGGGCGACGTCGCGGATGGTGCGGGTGACCTGGTCGAGGGCGCGGAGGGTTTCGGTGTCGAGGTGGGCCATGAGGCGTCGGTAGTGTTCGACGCCGGCGTTGTTGATCTCTTCGATGAGGTCGGTGCCGGCGGGGGTGAGTTCGACGCGGCGTACGCGGCGGTCGTGGGGGTCTTCGTGGCGGCTGACGAGGCCGTGGGCGACGAGGCGGTCGACGATGCCGGTGACGGTGCCGAGGCCGACGCCGAGGTCGTGGGCGAGGTCCTGTCCTGAGGCTGAGCCGTTGATGGACAGGATCATGATGACTTTGAGTTGTCTGAGGGTGAGGTTGGAGGTGAACAGGGGGGATTGGTGTTGCTGGGCGAACAGGCGGGCGAGGGCCCGCTGTGTCTCGTTGATCCGGTGGATCAGTTCTTCGCGTTCGTTGTTCACGCTCACCTCTCGCTTCCTGAGAAGTTTATCAGGAAAGCTTGACGCGGTTAAATATTCGTTCAAGGCGAAGTGTTAGTCTGGGGCGAACTCTTGGAGGGGGAGCTTTGTGACCGCATTCGCCCGGTTGAGCCTGGTCAACCGCAGTTTGGTGATCTTGATGGCGGTCGTGCTCAGCGCTTTCGGCGTGTTCACGATCCCGCAGTTGAAGCAGCAGTTGCTGCCGTCGTTGTCGTTCCCTGGTGCGTTCGTCGTGGCGGCGTATCCGGGGGCGTCGCCGGAGATCGTCGAGGATCAGGTGACGGCTCCGATCGAGGACTCCTTCCAGGGGCTTGCCGGGATGGAGCAGATGACCTCGACGTCGAAGGAGGGCCTGGCGCAGATCCAGGTGGCCTTCGAGTACGGCACCGACGTCGAGGCGTCGCTGAACAAGATGCAGCAGGCGATCAACCGGGCGGCGTTGCCTGACGGGGTGGATCCGCAGGTGGTCGCGGGCAACACTGATGACATTCCGGTGATGGTGCTGGCGGTGGGCGACGGCGGCGACGAGCGGGCGATGGCCGACAAGTTGCGGCGGATCGCGGTGCCGGAGTTGCAGGGCGTTGAGGGCGTACGGGAGGCGTCGGTCACGGGCACCCGTGACGAGGTCGTCACGATCGAGCCGGACGCGAAGAAGATGGCGCTGGCGGGGGTGTCGGCGGCGCAGATCCCTGAGGTGCTGAAGGCGAACGGGACGCCGATTCCGGCGGGCACGCTGACGACGGACGGCAAGTCGCTGACGGTGCAGGTGGGCTCGCGGGTCGACTCGGTGACGAAGCTGAAGAACCTGTACCTGACGCCGGCCCAGCCGCAGGCTCCTGCTCAGGCTCAGCCGCAGCAGGCGCGGCCGCAGCCGGGCCAGGCTCAGCCCTCCCAGGCGCAGCAGGCTCAGCAGGCGCAGCAGCAGGCGGCGCGGCCGAGGCCGCTCAAGCCGGTGAAGCTGGGTGACGTCGCGGAGATCAAGCGGGGCCTGGCGGACGCGACGACGATCACCAGGACGGCCGGCAAGCAGAGCCTGGGCCTGTCGGTGACGATGGTGCCGGACGGGAACGCGGTGGCGATCTCGCACGACATCCGTGAGAAGCTGCCGGAGCTGACGAAGGCTTTGGGGGATTCGTCGGACACGGCGGTGTCGGTGGTGTTCGACCAGGCGCCGTATGTGGAGCAGTCGATCGAGAGCCTGACGACGGAGGGCCTGCTGGGCCTGGTGTTCGCGGTGCTGGTGATCCTGGTGTTCCTGCTGTCGGTGCGCTCGACGCTGGTGACGGCGGTGTCGATCCCGTTGTCGGTGGTGATCGCGCTGCTGGTGCTGTGGGCGGGTGACTATTCGCTGAACCTGCTGACGCTGGGCGCGCTGACGATCGCGGTGGGCCGGGTGGTGGACGACTCGATCGTGGTGCTGGAGAACATCAAGCGGCATCTGGCCTACGGCGAGGCGAAGTTCCAGGCGATCTTGACGGCGGTGCGTGAGGTGTCGGGGGCGGTGACGGCCTCGACGTTGACGACGGTGGCGGTGTTCGCGCCGATCGCGCTGGTGGGCGGCATGGTGGGTGAGCTGTTCAGCCCGTTCGCGATCACGGTGACGGTGGCGTTGCTGGCGTCGCTGGTGGTGTCGCTGACGGTGGTGCCGGTGCTGGCGTACTGGTTCCTGGGGGCTCCTGACCTGTCGCCTGAGGAGGCGCGTAAGCAGCGTGAGGAGGCCGAGGCGAAGGAGCTGCGCTCGCCGTTGCAGCGGGCGTATCTGCCGGTGCTGCGGTTCGCGACGCGGTTCAAGCTGGTGACGATCCTCATCGGGGTGGCGGTGTTCGTCGCGACGATGGGCCTGGCGGGCGGTCTGCGGACGAACTTCCTGGATGCCTCCGGGCAGAACACGTTGTCGTTGTCGCAGCGGATGCCGGTGGGCACGGATCTGGCGACGACGGACAAGGCGGCGGCGAAGGTCGAGGAGGTGCTCGCCGATCAGGCGGGTGTGGAGACGTACCAGGTGAACGTCGGTGGCGGGAACGCCATGACGGGTGGTCTGGGCGGTGGTGCGGATCGGGCGTCGTTCTCGGTGACGCTGGGTGAGGACGCCGACGCCGCGGTGGTGGAGCGTGAGCTGCGCGAGAAGATCGACGGCCTGTCGGGTGTGGGTGAGGTGACGGTCGGCGGCGCCGGTGGCGGCGGGTTCGCGACGGACACGGTCGAGGTGATCGTGCGCGCGGCGGACGTCGAGGCGTTGCGTGCGGCGACGGACCAGGTGAAGACCGCGATGGAGGGTGTGGGCGGTCTGCAGGATCTGTCGTCGAACCTGGAGTCGAGTGCGCCGCGGGTCGAGGTCGTGGTGAACCGGGAGAAGGCGGCCGCGCGTGGCCTGTCGGAGGCCGCGGTGGGTCAGGCGGTGGCGCAGGCGTTCCGTGGTGCGCCGCTGGGGCAGATCACGCTGGAGGGCCGGGCGAGTGACCTGGTGCTGCGGGGTGCGGATGCGCCTGAGGACATCGAGGCGGTCAAGGATCTGCGGTTGCCGACGGCCGGTGGGCTGGTGTCGCTGTCGTCGGTGGCGTCGGTGCGGCAGGTGGACGGGCCGACGCAGGTGACGCGGATCGATGGTGAGCGTTCTGCGACGGTGTCGGCGCGGGCGGCTGATGCGGGGAATCTGGGTGCGGTGACGCAGGAGCTGACGGAGAAGCTGGACGGGCTGGATCTGGGGGCCGGGGCGTCGTACGAGATCGGTGGGGTGTCGGCTGATCAGGCGGACGCGTTCGCGGATCTGGGGATGGCGATTCTGGCGGCGATCGCGATCGTGTTCATGATCATGGTGGCGACGTTCCGGAGTTTCGTGCAGCCGGTGATCTTGCTGGTGTCGATTCCGTTCGCGGCGACGGGCGCGATCGGGCTGCTGGTGGCGACGGACACGGCGCTGGGCGTGCCGGCGTTGATCGGCATGCTGATGCTGGTGGGCATCGTGGTGACGAACGCGATCGTGCTGATCGACCTGATCAATCAGTACCGTGAGCGCGGTATGGGCGTGGTGGAGGCGGTGATCGAGGGTGGCCGGCGGCGGTTGCGGCCGATCCTGATGACCGCGGTGGCGACGATCTGTGCGCTGACGCCGATGGCGCTGGGTGTGACGGGGTCGGGCGGGTTCATCTCGCAGCCGCTGGCGATCGTGGTGATCGGCGGGCTGGTGTCGTCGACGCTGCTGACGCTGGTGCTGGTGCCGACGCTGTATGTGGTGGTGTCGCGCCGCCGCGACGACGGCCCGCGTCACGCGGCGGGCGAGCCCGCGGCGAAGAAGGAGGATCTGGCCGCTCACCCGGCCTGATCTGTACGCGCGCGCCCGGTGGGGGTCGTTCCCCGCCGGGCGCGCTTGCGTGTGTGCATGCTGGTGTGCATGAGGATCGAGGACGTGGTGCGGGTGCGGCCCGCGCGTGCGGAGGACCGTGACGCCGTGTTGTCGCTGGCGGGCCGGCTGACGGAGGGGGTGGCCGAGTGGCGTGATGCTCAGGCGGTGGTGGCGGCGGCCCGTGAGTGGCTGGCCGCGTTCCTGGGCGCGGGTGATGCGGCGCGGGGCGCGGTGTTCGTGGCGGTGGCGGGGGTTGAGGTGGTGGGGGTGGTGTCGGTCAGCACGCAGGACCATTTCACGGGGACGCCGGAGGCGTACGTCGGGGAGCTGGCGGTGGCGGCGCACGCCGCGCGGGTGGGGGTGGGGCGCCGGTTGGTGGCGGCGGCCGAGGAGTGGGCGCGTGGCCAGGGGGTGCGTCACCTGACTTTGGAGACGGCGGCGGGTAATGCGTCCGCGCGGGGTTTCTATGCGGCGCTGGGGTTCCGTGAGGAGGCGGTGCGGTTGACGCGTGTGCTGGACGAGAGCTGATCCGCGGGCGGGCGCACGCCAGAGTGCTGACCGATCTGCCGTCGTCCTGGCTGCGGATGTCGGGCCTCGGGAATCGTCTGCACGGGGGGCGCGGAGTGACCTGTACGCATGCCGCGTGCGTGGCGGGTCGTCGGTATGTCTTGTGGCAGATGTGGCGGGAGTTCGGCGTGCCTAGTGTGTGAGGTCGTCCGCGGCGCTCGCCGCACCATCCTGCTGGAGGATTCGA
The DNA here is from genome assembly GCF_040677005.1 of Nonomuraea sp. NPDC049421. Taxonomy (NCBI): domain Bacteria; kingdom Bacillati; phylum Actinomycetota; class Actinomycetes; order Streptosporangiales; family Streptosporangiaceae; genus Nonomuraea; species Nonomuraea sp. NPDC049421. The sequence goes on along the minus strand of NZ_JBFAQA010000004.1, from coordinate 129,093 downwards.
TGACCTGGCCACGATCGGTCGTGCTCGCCTTGCCCCTGGTGATGACGATGGGAGCGTACGCTCCGGCGGCCTCCGCCTCATCCGGCGGAACGTCGGCGCCGCCGCTGACCTGGTCCGCCTGCGAGGGGAAGATCTCGGCCGAGCTGCAGTGCGCAACGTTGCGTGTGCCCGTCGACTGGTCGAGACCCGGCGGTGAGACGATCGCCCTCACCGTGGGCAGGGCGCCGGCGACCGGTGCGGCGGCCGCGGGCACCGTCCTGTTCAGCCCCGGAGGTCCGGGTGGCGCCGGCGTTCAGGAGTTGTCCCGGCGGCTGTCCCACTTCGCCGGCCTGCGTAGCAGGATGGACGTCGTCACCTGGAACCCGCGGGGCGGGGTGAGCGGTGAGCACATCCCGCTGGCCTCGTGCGCGGCCGGTCCCGCCTTCGCCACTCCGGACAGCCGGCGCGAGTACGAGCAGGTGCTCAGGGCGAACACCGCCGGGATCGCTGCCTGCCGGGACGCTGTGCCCGAGCTGTTCGCCAACCTGGACTCCGCCACCCAGGCCCGCGACATGGAGGCCATTCGCGCCGCCCTGGGCGAGGAGAAGATCTCCTTCCTCGGTAACTCCTACGGCGGTGTGCTCGGGGCCTCCTATGCGCGGCTGTTCCCCAAGCGGCTGCGCGCGATGGCGGTGGACAGCGTGCCCGACCACGTGGACCCGTTCGCGACGTCGGAGCGGCTGCAATATGAGGGCCTGGAGGCCGGGTTCCAGCGGTTCGTCCGCTGGTGCGCCGGCTCCTCCGGCTGCGCGCTGCGCGGCACGAACGTGGAGAAGACCTGGCAGGCCGTCGTGCGGCGGGCCGAGCGTCGTCCCTTGTCCGGTGCGGCGGCCGCCGGTGAGCGCCGCTACGACGGAGACGACCTGAAGTTCCTGGCCTACGGCCTGGTCGACAGCACGATGGAGTGGCCCGCGCTGGCCAAGGCGATCGCGGGCGCCGCCAAGGGCGACGCGTCCGGCTTCGACCCCCAGGGCCGCGGCCTGCCCCCGCGGATCACCGCCGTGCTCGCGGTCAACTGCGCCGACGGGTTCCGCTACGACGGCTACCGCGCCTATCGTGCCGCGGTGCGGCGTTCGACCAAGCTGTCGCCGAACTTTTCCGGCATGCGGGAGAACGCCTGGCTCGCCTGCTCGCCGTGGGCGGCCAAGGCCGCCAACCCGCCGGCGCCGCTGCCGGCCCGCGCGCTTCCGCCGCTGCTCGGCATCGGCCCGGTCTATGAGTATCCCTCCGTCCGCGCCGTCACCGACCAGGTCCCGGGCTCGGTCACCATCAAGTACGACGGCGTCGGCCACGGACGGTACCTCAACGCCGGAGACCCTTGCGTGATCGGCCACGTGGACCGGTACCTGATCGACGGCGTGCTGCCCTCTCCTGGCACCGCGTGCCCCGCCTGGCCGGCGTGATACTGATCAAGTGAGACGACCAGCGGCTTTGCTCCCCTTTCTGGCCGGCGTCCGGCGACGTATGCCGCTCATGGGCCGTGACGCCCTGCTCGGCTGCGCCGTGGCGATCCTCGCGCTGACGGTCTCGGCGCTGGACGAGTGGCGGCGCGGCTCGCTTGCCGAGATCACCGATGTCGGCGCGGCGGTGGCGTGGGCGGCGCCGATTCTGGCCGTCTGCGCGCCGCTGGCGTTGCGCAGGCGGCTGCCGCTGACGGCGGTGGCCGCGTCCGCGACGGTGATGCTCGTGCTCGGTCTCGCGCTGGAGCGCGATGCCGGGATCTGGGTCCTGGGCCTGATCGTCGCCTCGGCGGCTTATCACCGTCATCGGCTGCGTTCGGTCCTGCTGATCGGCTCGGTCGCCTGGGCGGTGGCGGCGGGGCTCGGGGGCGCGTCCGTGCCGGATCTCGCCACCGTGCCTGTCTACGCGGCGGCCGGTGCGGCGCCGGTCGCCGCCGGGTACGCGCTGCGGTTGCGGGCCGACCGCGCCGTGCAGGCCGCGCGGCTGCGGCGCGCCCGGGAGGAGCAGGCCCGCTCGCAGGAGGCCGCGCGGATCGCCCGGGAGGTTCATGACGTCGTCGGGCATCACCTCAGCGCGATCAGGCTGCAGGCGGTGGGTGCCCGGCGGGCGCTGGCCGGTCACGACTGCGAGGCCGACCGTGCGCTGGCCGGGATCGCCGGCCTGTCGGCCGAGGCGCTGGCCGAGATCCGGGCTCTGCTCGCGACGTTGGTGCGCTCGGACCGCGAGGACCATGCGCACGGCAAGGGCCTCGCCGACCTGCCCGCTCTGGTGGAGCGCGGCGGCGGGCCGGAACTGGCCGTCACGCTGGAGGTCGATCCCCGTCTTGAGGGGGCTGTGCACCCGGAAACCGCGGGCTGCGTCTATCGGGTCGTGCAGGAGGCGCTGACCAACGTGGCGCGGCACTCCATGGCCGCGCGGGCCTCGGTCACGGTCCGTGCGGTGAGCAGCCGGGTCGTCGTCACCATCGACGACCCGGGCCCGTCCCGGCCGCCGGTCGCCGGCGGTGCCCTCAGCGGCGGAGGGCAGGGCCTGGCGGGCATGCGTGAGCGGGTGGCGGCGCTCGCAGGGCACTGCCACGCCGGTCCGCATGGCAGGACCGGCTGGCGGGTGCGCGCCGGCCTGCCCGTGTTCGCCCCGAAGGCGCGTGACGGGCACGGGCCGGCGGTGACGGCCGGCGGCGCGGAACCCGGCTCCGCCACGATGTCCGTCGCGTCCAGTCCGGATCGGCGGGTGGTCCCGTGATCCGGTTGCTGATCGCCGACGACCAGCGGCTCGCCCGCGAGGGCCTGCGGCAGTTGCTCGGCCCCGAGCCCGGCATCGACTTCCTCGGCGCCGCGCGTGACGGGGATGAGCTGATCAGCATGGCGGGCGAGCACCGGCCGGAGGTGATCCTCACCGATCTGCGCATGCCGGGCACGGACGGGATCACGGCGATCCGGCGGCTGACCGCCCGGGCCCCGGACTGTCCGATCATCGCGCTGACCACGTTCGACACCGACGAATACCTCTTCGGGGCGCTCGAAGCGGGCGCTGTGGGCTTCCTGCTCAAGGACGGCGACCCTGAGCTGTATCTGGCGGCGATACGCGCGGCCCACCGAGGTCAGGGCCTGATCGACCCGCAGGTCACCCGCAGGCTGGTGCGGCGTTTCGCCACCCCACCGGTGCGAGGTCAAGGCTCGGAGCTGACGCTCCGGGAGACAGAGGTCCTCCGCCTGGTCGCGCTGGGGCGGTCCAACGCCGAGATCGCCGCCGAGCTGCGTATCGCCGCGGGCACGGTCAAGATCCACGTGTCGCGTGTCCTGTCCAAGATCGGTGTGCGGACGCGTGTCCAGGCCGCGATCCATGCTTACCGCTCAGGCTTGGTGCCCGCGGATGAGGAGAGGTGAGCCGTCTCCGTATTCCAAAGGTTTCCTTGACATGTGGGTGATGTGCGGTGAAGATTCCAAGCATGTCTTTGGAATCTTGGAGGGAGCGGCCGCGGCAGACGCTCGACGATCCGGCCGCGATGCGGGCGTTCGCCCATCCCGTACGGCTGGCGCTGCACGAGCTGCTCATGCGGTCGGGGGCCATGACGGCGGCCGACGCGGCGCGGGAGGTCGGGGTCAGTCAGGCGCTGGCGTCCTACCATCTGCGGCAGCTGGCCCGCTACGGCTTCGTCGAGCAGGCCGAGGCGCGCGACGATCGGGAGCGGCCGTGGAAGGTGACGTCGCTGACGCAGGAGTGGTCCGGCGCCGACACCAGCCCCGAGAAGTCGGCGGCGCGGGGGCTGCTGGAGCAGGTGATGGCCGAGCGGGCGCTGGCGCGGCTGGCCGAGTGGCAGGAGCGGCGCGGGGGTGAGCCGGAGGAGTGGCGGCAGGCGGGCGGGATCGGCACCTCGTACCTGTATGTGACTCCTGAGGAGCTGGCCGAGCTGGACGCGGAGATCGGGCGGCTGCTGGAGCCGTTGATGGCACGCATCGTCGGCGCGTCCGAGCGGCCTGAGGGGGCGCGGCCCGTTCAGCTGACCACGCTCCTGGTGCCGCTGCCGGAGACCGGTAGCGGTGACTGAGGCCGGCGCGACGAGGGCGCGGCAGGACGGTGGCCTGCGGGAGTTGCTCGGGACGAACCGGGACTATCGGCGGCTGCTGTCGGCCGGGCTGATCTCGCAGACCGGCGACTGGGTGATCAGCACCGGGCTGGCCTACCACGTGTACGTGCTGACCGGCTCGACCCTGTCGAGCGCCGCCATGCTGCTGGCCGCCCGTCTGCCGGACGTGCTGCTGGGGTCGGTGGCCGGGGTGCTGGCCGACCGGTGGGACCGGCGGCGGCTGCTGGTCGTGGCGGACGTGCTGCTCGGGCTGGGGTTGCTGCCGCTGGTGGTGGTGCGCGAGCCGGGCCAGGTGTGGATCGTGTACGCGGTCGCGCTGTGGACGGGGGTGCTGAGCACGGTGCTGTTCCCCGCGCAGAAGGCGCTGGTGCCGCAGATCGTGCCCGGATCCCAGCTGGTCAGGGCCAACGCGCTGACCGGGCAGAGCGGTCAGGCGGCCCGGCTGCTGGGGGCGCTGGCCGGTGGGGTGGCGGTCGGGGCGGGCGGGCTGGGCGCGGTCGTGGGGATCGGGACGGCCGGGTTCCTGGCATCGGCGCTGCTGCTGGCCGGGCTGCGTCCGCCCGCCCGCGCGGCCGTGACGGTGCGGGAGGGGGTGGGCGGGCAGTGGCTGGCGGGGCTGCGGCTGGCCAGGACGAGTCCCGGGGTGCGGCTGCTGCTGGCGTACATGATGATCACCGGGCTGGGTGAGGGGATCTTCTCGACGCTGGCGGCGCCGTTCGTGGCCGGTGTGCTGGGCGGGGACGGCGACGCCTACGGGCTGTTCCTGTCGGCGCAGGCGGTCGGCGGGATCGCGGGCGGGCTGGCCCTGGCCGCCAGGCCGGGCCGTCTGACGCCGCGGGCGTTGTTCGGGTGGGGGACGGTGGTGTTCGGGCTGGCGGATCTGGCGCTGTTCACCTATCCGCTGCTGACGCCGCAGGTGTGGCCGGCGATGGTGCTGATCGCGCTGGCCGGGTTCCCCGCGGCGGCGTCGATGGCGGGGCTGACGACGTTCGCGCAGACGGTGGCGGGCGCCGATCGGGCGGGCATGGTGTTCGGGCTGATCGTCAGCGCCCAGGCCGGCACGTCGCTCATCGGGACGGCGCTGGCGGGCGTGCTGGGCGGGCGCATGGGCATCATCCCGACGCTCTGCCTGCACGCGGGCGGTCTCATGCTGGCGGGGCTGCTCGTCGTCGCGGGCGCACGAAGGGGGCAGGACGAGGCGCGCCGGGTGCGGCCCTGACCGCCCCCCACGGCTAATCCTCGGTCTTCAGCTGGGAGCCGGTGTCGCTGATGAAGATGACCAGCAGCCTGCCCGGCTGGGTGCCGCTGGTGTTCTCGGTGAGGACGTGGTGGGCGCCGGGCTGCTCGGTCCAGCTGTCCCCTCGCCGGTAGGTGCGGACGGGCTCCCCGGCGAGCCGGCTGCGGAAGCTGCCCTCCAGGACGTAGGCGTAGACGAAGGCGGTGCCGTGGCGGTGCGGCGCCGCGCGGCCGCCGGGCGGGAACGTCACCAGGGCCGAGGTGAACGTCTTGCCCTTGACGCCGGGCAGCGCCTGCTCCAGCAGCGGTTCGAGGGTCTCCTCGGGCGGCTCGGCCGTGGTGGCGACGGCGGGGGCGCGGCCCGCGGCGCCGGTGGCGTGCTGGTGGGAGGGGGCGCAGGAGGTGGCGGTCAGCAGGCCGGTCACCGCCGTGGCCGCCAGGAGGCCGCGGGCGGGGTGGGATCGGTTCATGATGGCTGTCCCCGTTCTGCTCCGGTGTCGGCTGGACGTCAGCTGTCCGGGGCGGGTGCGGGTTAACCAGGGGCCGGTTCAAGTCTTGGTGCGGGCAGGGAGCGCGGGCAGGGAGCGCGGGCGGGGAGTGCGGGCGGGGACCCCTGACCTGCACGCCGCCGGGGGCGGTGTGAATAGACTTGTCCAACGTGACTTCCAAGCCGCGTATCCCCAATGTCCTGGCCGGCCGCTACGCCTCGGCGGAGCTGGCCCGTCTGTGGTCGCCCGAATACAAGATCATCGCTGAGCGGCGGTTGTGGCTGGCGGTGCTGCGGGCGCAGGCCGAGCTGGGCGTGGCGGTGCCCGAGACCGCGATCGCCGACTACGACAAGGTGGTCGAGCAGGTCGATCTCGACTCGATCGCGGCGCGTGAGCGGGTGACGCGGCACGACGTGAAGGCGCGCATCGAGGAGTTCAACGCGCTGGCCGGGCACGAGCAGGTGCACAAGGGCATGACCTCGCGTGACCTGACCGAGAACGTCGAGCAGCTGCAGGTGCGCGACAGCCTGCTGCTGGTCCGCGACCGGGTGGTGGCGCTGCTGGCCCGCCTGGCGCAGCTGGCGCAGGAGCACGAGGCGACGGTGATGGCCGGGCGCTCGCACAATGTGGCGGCGCAGGCCACGACGCTCGGCAAGCGGTTCGCGACGGCGGCCGACGAGCTGCTGGTCGGCTACCGTCGCCTGGAGGAGCTGATCGCCCGCTACCCGCTGCGCGGCGTCAAGGGGCCGGTCGGCACCGCCCAGGACATGCTCGACCTGCTGGGCGGCGACCAGGGCAAGCTGGCCGCGCTGGAGGAGCGGGTGGCCGCCCACCTGGGGTTCGAGCACCGCTTCACCAGCGTCGGGCAGGTCTACCCCCGCTCGCTCGACTTCGAGGTGGTCACCGCGCTGGTGCAGCTGGCCGCCGCGCCGTCGTCGCTGGCCAAGACGATCCGGCTGATGGCCGGGCACGAGCTGGTCACCGAGGGGTTCAAGGAGGGGCAGGTCGGCTCCTCGGCGATGCCGCACAAGATGAACACCCGCTCCTGCGAGCGCGTCAACGGCCTGGCCGTGATCCTGCGCGGCCACGCCTCGATGGTGGGTGAGCTGGCGGGCGACCAGTGGAACGAGGGCGACGTGTCGTGCTCGGTGGTGCGCAGGGTGGCGCTGCCTGACGCGTTCTTCGCCTTCGACGGGCTGGTGGAGACGATGCTGACGGTGCTGGACGAGTTCGGCGCGTTCCCCGCGGTCATCACCGCTGAGCTGGGCCGCTACCTGCCGTTCCTGGCCACCACGAAGATGCTGATGGCGGCGGTGCGGGCCGGGGTGGGCCGCGAGCAGGCGCACGAGCTGATCAAGGAGCACGCGGTGGCCTCGGCACTGGCGATGCGCTCGCGCGGCGCCTCCAACGAGCTGCTGGACCGGCTCGCCGCCGACGAACGCTTCCCCCTCGGCCGGGCCGAGCTGGAGAGCCTGCTGGCCGACCGGGTGTCGTTCACCGGCGCGGCGGCCGACCAGGTGCAGGCCGTGGCGCAGGCCGTCGGCGCGGTCGTGGCCGAGCACCCGGAGGCGGCCGCGTACCGGCCAGGGGCGATCTTGTGATCAGGCGGCTGCGGTCGGAGGCGGAGCTGGCCGCCGCCTGCGGTGACGACGACCTGGTGATGTGGACGGCGCAGGGCCTGCGCGGCGGCGCGCGGGCCTGGGCGTTGGGGGACGCGGTGGTGGCGAGTTGCCCGGCCATCTCGCGTCATGACCGGTTAGCCGTCTGGGGCGACACGTCCGCCGCTGCAGAGCTGGTGGAGCATGCGCTGGCCGAGGTGGGGCCGACGTACCGGCCGTGGGGTGAGCTGGAGCTGCTGGTCGACGTCACGGCGAAGGTCGACGTGCTGCGCGAGGGCGGCCGCTTCTCCTGGATGAGCCTGCCACCCGCGGACGCTCGGATGAGCGCACCTGCTGCGCCCGGCCGGCCCGACGCTGAGATGACCCCGCCTTCCGCGGCGGGTCGTCCGGACGACGGGATGAACCCGCCCTTCGCGGTCAGCCGTCCGGACGACGGGATGAACCCGCCCTTCGCGGTCAGCCGTCCCGCCGATGGGGTGAGCCGGCCTTCCGCCGCCCGCACTGCCGAGGATGGTGCAGGCGGCGCGGTGGTGTGGCTGGAGGATGAGGCGGAGGTGGTGGCGGAGGTGGGGGCGCTGCTGGCCGCCGACGCGCCGCACTCCTACGCCGTGCCCGGTATGGCGGGGATTCGCCGCTGGGCCGGGATCCGGGTGGACGGCGAGCTGGCGGCGGTCGCGGCCGACGCCTGGCCCGCCCCCACGGTCGGTTTCCTCGCCGGGGTGGCGACCAGGGCGCGCTTTCGCGGGCGGGGGCTGGCCCGGCTGGTGTGCGGGTGGGTGACGCGGGAGCTGGTGGCGGCCCACGGGCGGGCCACGCTCATGGTGGACGATGACAACGCCGCCGCGATCGCCGTGTACGAACGGCTCGGCTACGGCCGCCGCCGGGTCATGGCCGCACGCGTCACCCCCTGAATCACGACGCCCCGCCGCGACCCACCGTTTCTCACCGGCCCGCGTCGGCTCCTGCCGGGCTGCCTCGGCCCGCGTCGGCCAGCGTTGTCCCTTGCCGGCCCCCCGACCGCCCGGCCCCCCGACCGCCCGGCCCCCCGACCGCCCGGCCCCCCGACCGCCCCCCGCCGCCCCCCGCCGCCCCCCGCCGCCCCGCGCTGACCCGTGCCGGTTCGCGCGCGGCTTCCGGGGTGTTCGGGCCTGTGGAAAAACCGGGTGAGGTTCGGCGGGCGCTGGGGCAAAGTTGACGGCGTGATGACGGATTTCGTACCTGGTATCGAATTGTCGCGTTCCTTCTATGGTGAGGTCGTGGCTCCGCTGGTGTCGGGCGTGCCGCACGCGGCGGCGTTGATCGGGCCGGGGTCGGAGGTGCTGGCGTTCGACACGGCCCGCTCCGCCGACCACGACTGGGGCCCCCGGGTGCTGGTGTTCGTGGCGGCTGGCCGGGTGGCGGAGGTGGAGGAGCGGGTGGCGGCCGGGCTGCCGGAGCGGTTTCGCGGCTTTCCCACCGTGTTCGGCTACCACGGGCGGGTGCGGCCCGGGGTGACGGTGACGGAGCTGGGGCGGTGGCTGGTGGAGCGGCTCGGCTTCGACCCGCGTTCGGGGGTGGGGCTGGTGGACTGGCTGTCGTCGCCGTGGCAGAGCCTGGCGGAGGTGACGGGCGGGGAGGTGTTCCACGACGGGCTGGCCGAGCCGGGCCTTGAGGCGGTCAGGCAGGCGTTGCGCTGGTATCCGGCGGATGTGTGGCGGTATGTGCTGGCCTGTCAGTGGCGGCGCATCGCGCAGGAGGAGCCGTTCCCCGGCCGGTGCGGCGAGGTGGGCGACGAGCTGGGCTCGGCCGTGGTGGGGGCGCGGCTGGCGCGGGAGGTGATGCGGCTGGCGCTGCTGCTGCGCCGGCGCTATCCCCCGTACGCGAAATGGCTGGGCAGCGCGCTGGCCCGGCTGCCCGGCTCGGCCGAGCTGGGCGAGTCGCTGGGGGCGGCGCTGGCGGCGCGGTCGTGGCGGGAGCGTGAGGACGGACTGGCCGCCGCGTACGGGCGGGTGGCGGCGCTGCAGAACCGCATGGCGCTGGCCGAACGGCTGGACGAGCGGGTACGCGGCTTTCACGACCGGCCGTTCCGGGTGATCGGCGGCGACCGGTTCGCCGAGGCGCTGATGGCGGCGGTGTCGGACCCGGTGGTGCGGGGGCTGCCGGTCGCCGGGTGCGTGGATCAGGTGGCGGACGCGGTGGACGTGCTGACCCGGCCGGACCGCGCCCGCGCGGTGACGGCCGCGGCGCTCGGCCTGACCACCTGACCCGCGACCGGCCCCCGCAACCGGCCCCCGCGACCGGCAGGGGTCAGAGCTGGGTGGTGGTCATGGTGTACCAGGTGGGCAGGAAGGTCAGCACGACCACCGCGGCGAGTACCGCGACCGCGCCGAGCAGGCGCGGCCTGGTCAGGCTCGCGGGGGTGAGGGGCCGCGACCGCCACCGGCCGGCCGCCACGACGGCGGGGGGGGCGCCGAGCAGGAGGTTGGCGGGCACCAGCGCGAGCTCGCCGCGCACGATGTGGAAGGCGGCGGCGAGGATCATGGTCAGGGTCAGGCCGGCGGCGGCCAGCGGGGTCAGCGCGGGCGCGACCCTGGTCATCGCGGGCAGCAGCAGGCCGATCCCGCCGAGCACCTCGGCGGCGCCGATGAAGACGATCAACGGCTGGGGGACGGCGGCGTACCAGGCGACGGCGTCGGGTGCGGCCGCGTACAGGGCGGCGTCCCACATGAGCACCTTGCCGAAGCCGCTGCCGGCGAAGAAGAAGCCGAACACCGCCTGCAGCGCCCACAGGACGCCGTTGAAGGTGACCTTCACCCCGCCTTTGCGGGGCTTGGCGCGCTCGGGGCGCGGTGAGTCGGTGACGTGCAGAGTCATATCGCGTACCGCTTTTCCGTTCACGAGGGGATGGCGTCCGCGGAGCGGACGGCCCAAGCCTGGCCGCGGGCAGGTGCGGGCGGCAACGCCAGGTCCGATAATGTGCGTTAACCTCTCGCTTAACGATGAAAGAGCGCGCGTGGAGCTGCGGGACATCGAGATCTTCCTGACGCTGGCCGAGGAGCTGCACTTCGGCCGTACCGCCGAGCGGTTGCACGTGACGCCGGCCCGTGTCAGCCAGGTGATCAAGAAGCAGGAGCGGCGCATCGGGGCCGCGTTGTTCGAGCGCGGCAGCCGGGCGGTGGCGCTGACGCCCATCGGCCGCCAGTTGTTCGCCGACCTCGCGCCCGCCTACCGGGGGCTGCATGAGGGGATGGAGCGGGCGATCCGGGCGGCGGGCGGCAAGAGCGGGGTGCTGCGGCTGGGCATGCTGTCGAGCAACGTGCAGGACTTCCGGCCGCTGCTGGACGCCTTCCACGCCCGGCATCCCGTCTGCGAGGCGCGCATCCGGTACGTCGGGTTCGGTGATCCGTTCGGGCCGCTGCGCGAGGGCGAGGTGGACGTGCAGATCGCGTGGCTGCCGGTCAGGGAGGCGGACCTGACGGTGGGGCCGGTGGTGCGGGTCGAGCCGGTCGTGCTCGCGGTCGGGGCCGGTCACCGGCTGGCGGGACGGGAGACGGTGTCGTACGAGGATCTGGCGGAGGAGGTCGTGATCGGCGGGGCCAGGCCCGGCTACTGGCGCCAGGCCCTGGTGCCGGCCTGCACTCCGAGCGGGCGGCCGATCCGGATCGGGCCGGTCGTGACCGCCGAGAGCGAGCTGCTGCCCATCCTGTCCAACGGCGAGGCGGTCGCGCTGGTGCACTCCCACGCCGCCCGCTACCACGCCCGGCCCGACATCGCCTATGTGCCGGTGCGGGACGCGCCGCCGGCGCGGTGGGCGCTGCTGTGGCGTACGGCGGCGGAGACCGACCTGATCCGCTCCTTCGCCCGCGCCGCCCGGGGCCTCGCCGCGTAAGGGGGTGCCTACCGGGCGGGCTGGATGCGCAGGCCGTCGAGGGTGAGGTCGAGCAGGCGTTCGGCCTGGGCGCGCTGGTCGGCGCGGGGGCAGGTGTGGGCGATGCCGGTCAGCGCCGCGGTGAGGTCGGCGGAGGTGATGTCGCCGCGGATCGCGCCGGCCGCCGCGCAGGCCTCCATGAGGGTGGTGACGGCGGCCTGGATCATGGCGCGGCTGTTGCCGTAGGGGTTGTCGCCGGTGGCGGCGATGGCCTGCAGGGCGTCGGCCATGCCGTATTTGGTGGTGACGTAGTCGAGGAACAGGCGGGTCCAGGCGCGCAGCGCGGCCAGGGGCGGGTGTTCGTCGAGCAGGCCGGGCACGGCGTCGCACAGCTGGGCGACCTCGTTGCGGTAGACCGCCTCGATGAGGGCCTGGCGGGTGGGGAAGTTGCGGTAGAGGGTGGCGGTGCCGACGCCGGCCTCCTTGGCGATGCGTTCGAGGTGGGCGTCCAGGCCCTCGCCGGCGAAGACGCGTGCCGCCGCCTGGATGATCTTGTCGCGGTTGCGGCGCGCGTCGGCGCGCAACGGGCGTGCTGCGTCGTCGCTCATGGCGGTGCCCGGCTCCTCTCCGTTTGCTAAACGGAGGCGCGCCCACTTATGGTCGAGCTAAGTGGTGGCGCCTCCACTTCTTCATCGTAGGTCATCCGCGGCCTGCGCACACCCATCGGGAAGGACAGCCGATCATGACAGGAATCGCCGGGAAGGTCGTCGCGATCACCGGAGCCAGCAGCGGGATCGGCGAGGCCACGGCCATGTACCTGGCCGAGAGAGGCGCCAGGCTCGTGCTCGGCGCCCGCAGGAAGGAGCGGCTGGAGGCCGTCGTCGAGCGCATCACCGCGGCCGGCGGCACCGCCACCGGAGCCGTGACCGACGTGACCCGCCGCGCCGACCTGCGCACGCTCACCGACACCGCGCTCGACCTGCACGGCCGGCTCGACGTGCTGGTCTCCAACGCCGGCACCATGGCCGTCTCGCCGTTCGACGAGCTGCGCCAGGACGACTGGGACGCCATGGTCGCCACCCACATCACCGGCCTGCTCAACGGCATCGGCGCCGCGTTGCCCGTCTTCCGCCGCCAGCACTCCGGCCAGTTCGTCAACGTCGCCTCCACCGCCGCCTACGTCATCAAGCCGCCCCTGGGCGTCTACGCCGCCACCAAGACGGCGGTGAAGGTGCTGACCGAGGCGCTGCGCCAGGAGGCGGGGCCGCATCTGCGCGTCACCCTCGTCTCCCCGGGCTTCACCGACACCGAGGGCGTCGGCAAGGGCGGCAGCCCGGAGGTGGCGGCGGCGTTGGTGCGCCGAAGCGAGGAGATCGCGATGCCGCCCTCGGCGGTGGCGGCGGCGATCGGGTTCGCCATCGAGCAGCCCGACGGGATCGACGTCGGCGAGGTGGTGATCCGTTCCACCGCCCAGGACTGACCCGGAGCTCAGGGCAGGGGCCCAGGTCGCGGATGATGCCGGCCGGCGCGCGGACCTCGGGGAGCTGCCGCTCATGCACCAGCCCGGCGCGCAGTGGCAGTACCAGATCAGCAGCGACCTGGTCGGCGTGCTCGCCTCCCGCGTGAGCGGCCAGACGTTCGGCGACTTCCTGCACGAGCGCGTCTTCGAGCCGCTCGGCATGCGCGACACCGCCTTCCACGTGCCCGCCAACCAGCTCACCGGCATCCTGCTCTGCCAGCTCGGCTACACCGTGCCCAGCCCGGCCCACCTCATGAGCGACTTCTGGACCAGCCTCTACCAGGCCATCGACGACTGACACGGCGACGACTGACACGGCGCCGGCTGACACGGCGCCGGCTACCCGGCGGCCGGATGCAGTGCGGGGGCGTGCCGGCGGTAGGTGGCGGGCGGGAGGCCGTACTGGCGTTTGAAGGCGTGGGTGAAGGTGTACTGCGAGCTGTAGCCGACCTGGCGGGCGATGACGTGGACGGGCGCGTCGCCGCCGCGCAGCAGCCGGGCGGCGGTCGCCATCCGCCACCACGTCAGGTACGCCAGCGGCGGCCGCCCGGTCAGGGCGGTGAAGCGGCGGGCGAACGCGGCCCGCGACAGGCTCGCCCGCGCCCCCAGCTCCTCGACCGTCCACGGATGGGCCGGGTCGGCGTGCACGGCCCGCAGGGCGGCGGCCACGGCGGGGTCGTGCAGGGCCGCCGCCCACCCGGAAGGGGAGTGGCCGCCGGCGTGGCGTTCCTCGAACCAGGCGCGCAGGATGTAGAGCAGCAGCAGGTCGAGCAGGGTGAGCAGGACGGCCTGCGACCCCGGCCGGTCGTCGTCGTCCAGCTCCGCGCCGAGCAGCTCGAGCGCGGCGCGCAGCTGCCCGTGCCGGCCCACCCGGGCCGGCAGGTGGACGACGTCGGGCAGGTCGTCCAGGAGCGGGTGCGCGGCCGACCCGTCGAGCAGGTACGCCCCGCACAGCATCACCACCGCCGGCGCCCCGTCGCAGTCGGCCAGGGCGTGCGCCGATCCGCGCGGCAGGAACGCCACATCGCCCGGCCCCAGCGTCACCGGCTCACCCTGCGCCGGGATCAGCCGGCACGTCCCCTCCAGCACGACGTGGAACCCGGCGGCCGGGACCGCCGCGAAATGCTCGCAGAACGGGGCGGACCTGGCCACCCGCCGTGAATGGGGCCGCCCGGTGCGGGCCGCGTTCACCACATCAGACAGTACGTCCACACCCCCAGCTTAGAGACGATGACGCAAATGGGGGCGCGGCTGAGTTATTCCAGCGTCTCGTGGTGGAGCCCTAGCGTGGCTGAGCGGATCACCGAGAAGGAGACGTACATGAAGATCGCTGTCTATGGCGCGACCGGCTACCAGGGCGGGCTCGTGCTCGCCGAGCTGGCACGGCGCGGCATCGAGCCCGTCGCGGCCGGGCGGGACGCCGCCCGCCTGGAGAAGACCGGCGCGCCCTGGCGCGTCGCCGCGGCAGGCGACCACGAAGGGCTGGTGAGCGCGTTCGCCGGCTGCGACGCCGTCGTCAGCTGCGCGGGCCCGTTCACCGTCACGGGCGCGGCCGTGGTGCGCGCCGCGATCGCCGCGGGCTGCCACTACGCCGACACCTCCGGCGAGCAACTGCACGTCAAGCACGTCTTCGACACCTTCGCGACGCAGGCGCGCGAGGCCGGGGTGAGCGTGCTGCCCGCCGCCACCGACGGGTGCGTCCCGGTCGACCTGATGGCCCGCCTGCTGGCCGACCGTCTCGGGCCGCTCGCCGGCATCGTCACCGTGCACGTCGTCACCGGCGGCGGCGGCATGTCGCGCGGGTCGCTGCGGTCGGTGGCCGAGACGATCGACGCCATCAGGGCCGGCGGCCTGATCTACTCCGGCGGCGCCTGGCACGCCGGCGGGCCCGCCCGCGGCGAGGTCCGCCTGCCCGGGCGGGCGGAGGCGACGGCGGTGGCGGCGTTCCCGGTGCCGGAGGTGGTGACCATACCCCGGCACGTCCCCGTCGGGCGCGTGGCGGGGATGACCGAGGCGGCGCTGGGGGAGCGGCTGAACAGCCCGCTCACCCCCGAGATGATCGACGGCCTGCCGGACGGGCCCGACGCGGCGAGCCGCCGCGCCCAGCGCTTCACCTACGTGCTGGACGCCACGGCTGCGGACGGGCGGCGGGCCCGCGGCGTCGTGCGGGGGAGCGACACCTACGGCACGACGGCGGTGATCGCCGTGGAGAGCGCCCGCCGGCTCGCGGCCGGGCACGCGGGGGCGGGGGTGCTGGCGCCCGGCCAGGCTCTGCCGCCGGAGGGGTTCCTGGACTTTCTCGGCGCGTACGGGGTGCGGTGGTCGATCGAGCCCTCGCACATATCCGACCTGTCCGATATTTCATGATCTACGCTGTAAAGGCGCCGGGTTGGTTCGCGCCCCCTATGAAGCCCCAAAACCCCCTCAGGCGAGGAGGGAGACCGCGAGGTCTTCGACGCGGACGCGCCAGGCGTCCACCGTGGACGGATCCCCGGCGTGGGTGATGACCAGGCGCGCGCCGTGACCGGTGCCCTCGCCGAACTCCCAGCGCACCGGTCCGCTCGCCGTCTCGTACTCCAGCAGCTTGCCCGCCTCGGCCCGCGTCACCGGACCGGCCGGGACGGAGGGGACGGTGAACGGCGCGGGCGGCGGCGCGCCGACGGTGGCGGCGGGCCCGTCGAGCAGCCGCCAGACGTCGTCGGCGGGGCGGGTGAGCTGGCGCTCGGCGCGGACACCGCCGTCCTCGGTGACGGCGGCCGGATGCAGGCCGAGGATGGCGACGAAGTCCTCGTGCAGGCGGGCGGTGTCGCCGGGCGGTACGGGCGGGCGTCCGTCGAGGTGGGCGTGCAGCTCGGTCAGGCAGGTGTGCCAGCCGGCGGCGAAGCTGGCCGAGCCGTGGTGGTCGGTGAAGGTGTGGGTGAAGGTGAGCAGGGTGCCGTCGCCGTCGGGGGTGAGCTCCCAGCGCAGGTGGTCGTCGCCCCAGGTGTGGGCGAACAGGCGGGGCGGGTCGTTGTCGGTGATGCGGCCGTCGGGGCCGAAACCGTAGCCGATGCGGTCGCCGTCGACGGTGACCTCGGCGGGGAACCAGGCCGACATGTGCTCGGGGCGGGTGACGGCGGCCCACACCTTCTCCGGCGGGTGGGGCAGGCGGCGCTGCAGGCGCAGGGTGGTGCGGCCGTCGGGGTGCAGGGTCAGGGTCTCGTTCACGGGTTCGGCTCCTCCAGGGTGTCGCTTCCGGTGTCGCTTGCAGTGTCGCGCGCGGGGTCGGGCGCGGGGTTGGGCATGGTGTCGAGGTGGTCTTCGAGCCGGTCGAGGGTGTCGTTCCACAGCCGCCGGTAGGGGGTGAGCCAGACGTCGATCTCGGCGAGGGGGCGGGGGTTGAGCTCGTACCAGCGGCGCTGGGCGTCCTTGCGGACGGCGACGAGGCCGGCGCGGCGCAGCGCGGCCAGGTGCTTGCTGGTGGCGGGCTGGGTGAGGCCGAGCTGCCGGGTGAGCTCGCCGACCTGGTGGGGGCGTTGCAGGAGGAGGTCGAGGATGCGCCGGCGGGTGGGTTCGGCGACGACGTCGAAGGGCATGCCCGCGAACATACCCCATCAGTTATATGCCTGCAAGGGCATGTTCAGGGGGCGGGGAAGCGCTGGGCGTTGGCGTGGATCGCGGTACGGAAGTAGGCCGCAAGACCCGGGGCGAGGGCGTCGTAGACGGCGGTGAAGCGCGGGTCTTCGACGTAGAGGTCGCCCAGGCAGCGGTGCAGGTCGTGGTCGCAGGTGTAGAACCAGCGGTTGATGTGGGCACGGTGGCGTTCGGCCAGGTCCATGACGTCGGGGTGGTCCGCGGGCACGCCCGAGGTGCGCGCGGCGGCCAGGTCGTCGTTGATGGCGGCGGCCTCCTTGCCGAGCTGCAGCCAGTCCTCCTTGATGTAGGCGGCGATGCGCTCCTGGCTCTCGGCGTACTGCGGGGTGCCGCCCCAGCGGCGTTCGACCTCGGCGTCGTGGTCTTCGGGCCGGAAGGAGCCGAACACCTCCAGGCGTTCCTCGGCGGTCAGGGAGATGCCGGTGGTGCGGGCGTTGATGGCGCGCTCGACGGCGGCGATGACCTGGCCGATGCGCTGGGCCTTGCGGGTGAGCAGCTCGTGCTGGCGGCGCAGGTGGGTGAGGTGGTCGGTGCTGGGCCGGTCGAGGATGGCGGCGATCTCGTCGAGGGGGAAGCCGAGCTCGCGGTAGAGCAGGATCTGCTGCAGGCGGGTGATGTCGTCGTCGGTGTAGCGGCGGTAGCCGGCGTGGGTGCGCTCGCGCGGGGTGAGCAGGCCGATCTCGTCGTAGTGGTGCAGGGTGCGTACGGTGATGCCGGCCAGCCGGGCGACCTGTCCCACGGAGAAGCTCATGTCCTCCACGATGCCGCGTGGGACGGGGTGGTGGTCAAACCGGGTCATGCTGGTGGGCGTGGATGAGGAGTTGCTGCCGATCGGGCGCTTCGCCCGGCTGGCCCGGCTGAGCGTGAAGCAGCTGCGGCGCTATGACGAGCTGGGGTTGCTGCGGCCGGCGTACGTGGACGAGGCGACGGGTTACCGCTACTACCGGGCCGCGCAGGCGCGCCAGGCACTGTCGATCGGGTTGCTGCGCTCGCTGGACGTGCCGCTGGCGGTGGTGGGCGAGGTGCTGGCGGGTTCGGCGGGCGCGCTTGAGGGGGTGCGCGGGGCGCTGGAGGAGGAGCTGGCGCGGCGCCGCAGGACGCTGGGCGTGCTGGAGCGGGTGATGGCCGAAGGGCTGCCGGAGACCGCGGTGCGGGTGGTGGCGGAGGAGCCGCTGCGGGTGCTGCTGGTACGCGAGCGCGCGGCGGGCATGGAGGACGTGGGACGGGCGACGTCGGCGGCGGTCGCGAAGCTGCTGGCCGGTCCCGCGGTGGCCGGCCCGGTGCGGCTGGTCGGGTTGTTCCCGCTGGACGTGGCCGAGGCGATGGAGGTGGCGGTGGGCCTGGCCGTCGACGAGACCCTGGGCGGGGCGGTGGTGCTGCCGGGCGGGCGGTTCGCGTGCGCGACGCACGTGGGGGCGTATGAGCAGATGTCGCTGACCGTGCACGGGCTGCTGGCGTGGTGCGCGGAGCGGGGACAGGCGGTGCGGGGGCCGGTGCGTGAGGTGTACGTGTCGGATCCGGCGGTGACGGCGCCCGGGGAGCTGGTGACGGAGGTGCTGGTGCCGCTGGACGACCCCGCGAGGGAATAAATGCCTGTATGGGTGCTTATGGGCGGTTTTGGGGCAGGCTGAGGGTGGCGGGGAAACGCTCCCCGGCCAGCGGGAAGAAAAAGCGAGGACGGCGATCATGGATCATCATCGGTCGCCTCGCGCGCCGGCGCAGGCCGCGTACCTGGTGGCCCCGCAGCAACAGGCGGGACCCGCCGAGACGGGCTGCCGGCTGACGCGGGGCGGCTCCACCGGGGCGGGCGGTTCACTGTCGGCCGTATGGACATTGCCCGCCCTGCCGGCGTCGGTGCCCCAGGCTCGCCACCTGCTGCGCGCCGCGCTCACCGGCTGGGGCGTCGCGGCCAGCGCCGAGGCCGAGCTGCTGGCCGACGAGCTGGTGACCAACGCCGTACGGCACGGCCGCGGCCCCGTACGGCTGCAGATCAGGCTGCGCGTCTCAGGCGAGCGGCTGCTGCTGCGCTGCGAGGTGGGCGACCGGGGGCACGGCATGCCGAAGCTGCGGCCCGTCGGCATCGAGGACGAAGGGGGCCGCGGCCTGGCCCTGGTGGCCGGGCTGGCCCGCGCGTGGGGGTGCGCCCGCACGCGCAGCGGCAAGGTCGTCTGGTTCGACGTGCCCGTGGAGGCCTGCTGACACCGGTACGGCGGCACGTCAAGAACGGGCCGCCGAACCACCATGACATGGTCAAATCTTCGCCCGCCCGGCCGCCGGGCCCGCCCCCGGCCGTCCCACGGGACTTAGCCTGGGAGCGACGGCCAGGAGGACGGCCTCCTGCGACCCCACAAGACACCATGACAGCGGTGACGACCCACACCTTCCGCGACCGCCCAGGCGGCGCGTCCGCGCGGGTGACCGATCCCGCCGGGCACCGGCACGAGGCCGCCGGGCCCCGGCGCACGACGACCGCGCCCGCATCGCCTCCTGCGGCGAGGCCCGCCGCGCCGGCACCACCCCGGCCCGCCATCCCCGCCGTGCCCGCACCGCGGCGGGCGACGCCCGCCGCGCAGAGTGCACCCGCGCCCCAACCGGTGGCGCCCGCCGCGTCGGGCTCCTGGCGGTCGACGCCCGCCGCCAAGACCGTGTCAGCGCACCGGCCGGTCGCGCCCGCTACGCCTTTGCAGCCTTCACCTGATGCCGGGCCTCTCGCCACCGGCCCGGCCCGACGAATCATCCCGCCCGCCCGGCGTCCCGCTGTGGGCAGCGCCGCCACGGGCACCGATCGACGGGAGTTACGCCGCATGCCCATCACCCGAGCAACGCCCGGTGCCGGCCGCAGGGCGCGTCGCCGGCCCGCCGGCCAGGTGCGCGCCGACGCACGCCGCCCGCCCGGCCGGCGTACACCGCCCGGCCTCGCACCGGCACGGCCGAGACCACGACGCGCCGCCCACCGCCCGCCGGCCTTATTAGCGCGCCCCGGCGGCCCGGACGAAGCCGCACGCTCAGCAGCCGCACGCTCAGGGGCTGCCCGCTCAGGCGCGGGAGCCGTCGCCACGGCCCTGGCACCGGCGCCCTGCGATCCCGCACGCCGCCCCGGCACAGAACCCATCACCACCCGCCCCGCCCCGGGACGGGCCGAGCACGGCCACCACGCCGCCCCGGTCCTCGACGGCCGCTTATTACCCGGCCGAACCGCTCCGCGATCACGGACCGGTATTTGTATCCCGGGGGTATAGAGTGGACGGCATGGTGCGACCTCCGCTGACCCCCGAAGATCGGCTGCGTGGCGAGCAACTCGGACAGGTGCTGCGCCAGGCGCGCGGTGACCGCAGCATCGTCGAGGTCGCCGCCGCCGCGGGCATGTCCGCCGAGACGCTGCGGAAGATCGAGACGGGGCGCATCGCCACCCCCGCGTTCTTCACGATCGCGGCGCTGGCCGACGTGCTCGACATCTCCCTCGACCGGCTCGCCACCCGCTCCACGCCCGCGCCCACCGGCTAGCCCGTTCCCCGCCCGAGGGCGGCGGCGCTCCCGTGATCCCGCTCCGCGGTGGTACCGTGGAGCGGTACTCGGTGCCACCGAGTAGTGGAGAGCGGGGTGACGTGGACAACCTCACGGAGATGCTGAAGGGCACGCTCGAAGGCTGCGTGCTGGAGATCATCGGCACCGAGGAGACCTACGGCTACGCCATCACGCGCCGGCTGAACGACCTCGGCTTCACCGACGTCGTCGAGGGCACCGTCTACACCATCCTGCTGCGGCTGGAGAAGAACGGCCTGGTCCAGGTCACCAAACGGCCCTCAGGGGTCGGCCCGCCGCGCAAGTTCTACGCGCTCAACGACGCCGGCCGCCGCGAGCTGGCCACGTTCTGGGCGAAGTGGGAGTACATCACCACACGTCTCGACAAGCTCAGGCAGGGCCGCGGATGAGCCGCTGGCGGACCGCCACCGGCAGCGACCTCACCCGGCAGTAGCAGGCGCAAGAGACGCGGGCGGCGGCCATGCCGCAAAGCGTATTTGTTTACCGATAGGTCAACAATTCAGGGCGGGGTGAGTTTGGCGGCCACGGCGTCGAGCACCCACTCCAGGCCCGTGGTGAACACCGTCTCGGCGTCCACCTCCGCCCCGTCGTGCACGAACCTGGCCAGCGCCGGGAAGCGGCCGGTGGCCAGCATGCGGCTGACGTAGGGGCCGCGGGCGCGCTGCCAGTCGCTCTCGGACAGGCCCGTGGCGCGCTCGGCCCGCAGGTTCGCGATCTCGCGGCGGATGGCGCCCGTGCAGTACGCGCTGAGCGTCTCCACCGCCCGCATGACGGTCGCCAGGTCGGCCAGCCCGTCGAGGGAGGCCAGCAGGACCTCGGTGACGGCCATCGCGTTGGGGCCGAGCGTGGGGCGGCCGCCGAGCAGGTCGGCCAGCCACTCGTGGCGCAGCGCGGCCTGCCGGGTGCGGTGGGCGTGACCGGCGAGCGCCTCACGCCAGTCGCGGGGCGGCTCGGCGGGCAGCAGCTCGGCGTTGACCTCGTCGACCATGAGGTCGAACAGCTCTTCCTTGGTGGAGATGTAGCCGTACAGGCGCATCGGGCCGGCCTCCAGCCGGGCGGCCACCTTCCGCAGCGACACCGCCTCAAGCCCGCCCTCGTCGGCGAGCGCGATGGCGGTGGCGACGATGCGCTCGCGGTCGAGCGGGGCGGGGCGAGCGGGCCGTTCCGGCCGATCCCACACGGTCATGGCTGACATCGTAGCGTTGCAATACAGCGTATCGCCACTATACGGTGTATCGACATGAGACACCGTATAGCAGTGGTGGGCGCCGGTCTCGGCGGACTCACCCTCGCCCGCGTCCTGCACCGCCACGGCCACCCCGTCACCGTCCTGGAACGCGACGCCGCCCCCGACGCCCGCCCCCCGGGCGGCACCCTCGACCTGCACGAGAACCTCGGCCAGCGCGCCATCGCCCAAGCCGGGCTGACCACCGGGTTCGAACGGCTCGCCCGCCCCGAAGGCCAGGCCATGCGCATCCTCGGCACCGACGGCACCGTCCTGCGCGACTGGCGGCCCCGCCCCGGCGAGCGCGCCAACCCCGAGATCGACCGCGGCCAGCTCCGCGACCTCCTGCTCGGCCCCCTGGACGTCCAATGGGGCACGAACGTCACCGAGGTGGTGCCGGGCGCCCCCGGCGGCGTCCTGGTGCGCTGCGCCGACGGGCGCGCCCGCACGTACGACCTGGTCGTCGGCGCCGACGGCGCCTGGTCCCGCGTCCGAGGCGCCCTGTCACCCGCCACCCCCCGCTACACCGGCGTCACCCTGCTCGAAACCTCCCTCGACGACGTCGACACCGCCCACCCCGACCTCGCCCGCCTCATCGGCGACGGCGCCCTGGCCGTCTACGGCGTCAACCGCGCCGTCGTCGCCCAGCGCAACAGCGGCGGCCACGTCAAGGTGTACGCCCAGTTCCGCGCCCCCCTCGACTGGCACACCGACCCCGCCCGCCACCTCGGCCTCACCGGACGGCCCGCCCTCGACCTCACAGCCCTCGACCCCGCCGCCCTCAACGCCGCCGGCCCCGACGCCGTCAGGCCGCTGCTGGAAGCCCTGTTCGACGGCTGGGCCGCCCCCGTGCTCGACCTGCTGCGCCGCGGCACCACCTTCGCCCACCGCCCCATGCACGTCCTGCCGGTCGGCCACACCTGGGACCACGTGCCCGGCGTGACGCTCCTGGGCGACGCCGCCCACCTGATGCCGCCCCTCGGCGTGGGCGCCAACCTCGCCATGATCGAAGGCGCCGAACTCGCCGAAGCCCTGAACGATGCCCTGAACGATGCCTGCGACGGGGAGGCGGACGAGGAGGTGGACACGGCCGTGCGCGCGTTCGAGGAGCGCATGCGGGCCCGCGCCGCCACGTTCGCCGAGATGACGGCCGCCGGCCTGGACCGCCTGGTCGGCCCCGACCCCGCCACGGCCATCACCCTCTTCGACGACCTCCAGCCCGCCTGACCCACATCAGCGGTCAGCTCCGCCACCTCGCACAGGATCTCCACATGGCCGAACAACCTGAGCGCCTGTTGGCGCGTCTGCGGCATCGGCGTTCAGGTCGCCTGCTCACCGACCACATCACTGGCGGAACCGGCGTCGCCTTACCACCCCAGCCTCCGCCAGAGGGCAGCCGCGTCTCACGGAGGATGGTCAGGATTCGGGGCGGTCGCGCAGCAGGGGGTGGGCGCGCATCGCGACCTCCAGCTCGCCGGGCAGGTCGTCGCGGTAGCGGCCCAGCGTGGACAGGTCGCCGTGGCCCAACACCCGCCGCACCGCGTCCATGTCCACCGCGTCCGCCAGCAGATGGGTGGCCGTGGTGTGGCGCAGCCCGTGCGGGGTGACCGAGCGGCGCTGGTCGGCCGGCACCCGCGCCTGCACCCGGTCGATCACCGCCTGCACGTCGCCGCGCGCCAGCCGCCGCCCCCGCCACGACAGCAGCAGCGCCTTGTCGGCCCCCGCCGGCCGGCCCCGCTCCAGGTAGGTCTGCAGCACGGCCGCCACGTCGTCGGGCAGCGGCACGTCACGCGTACGGCCGCCCTTGCCGAAGATCCGCCAGTAACGCACCCCGTCGTTGGTGTAGAAGTCCTCCACGTTCGCGCGTACGAGCTCCGACACCCGCGGCCCCACCGTCGCCAGCAGCAGCACGATCACCGCGTCGCGCAGCTCCGTACGCTGGTCACGGCGCCTGCCCTGCTCCGGAGCCGTCTCCGGCAGCGCACGCGCGGCCCCGATCAGACCTTGCGCCTGCTCGCGGGTCAGCGCCCGCCGCTGCGGCGGCAGCCCGCCCCGCTCCCTGGCCGTCACGCTGGAGCGCGTCATCGGGTTGATCTGCACCCACCCCGCCAGCGCCGCGTGCTTGAACAGCGCCGAGATCGACCGGCGGAAACGCGCCTGCGACGACGGGGACTGCCCCGCCCCCTTCTCCCGCGCCACCCCCTTACGTCCGTCCGGGCGGCGCGCGAAGGCCAGCAGGAGCGCATCGACGTCCTCGCCCGTCAGGTCGTCGAGCACCACGTCGGCGCCGGCCAGCTCCACCAGCGTGGCCACGTCTCGGGCATAGACCTCTGCCGTGGACGGTGACAGCGCCCCCGTCAGTGTCCTGGCGCGCACCAGCTCCACGTAACGGTCCGCCGCCTCCGCCACCGTCAACCGGTCGAGCTCCGCAGGCCGCACCGGCCACCCCTTTCCGCACGTCACGACTCGAAGATCCACACACGACGGTAGCGGGCGGCACCGACAAACGACACCGGCGACCAGCACCGCCCTCTGAGCGACGGTGGCGCCGGAGGCGGCCCGGACACGGCGGCCCGCCTCCGGCGGGGGCCGGTCAGGCGCCGAAGACCGCCTCGGCGCGGTCACGCCGCTCATGCAGCTCCCAGTACAAGGGCGCGATCTGCTCGGGCGTCGCCGTCGCAGCGCCCTCCGGGCCGTGGTCGCCGATCCACACGTTGATCACCACGTGGGCGGCGTGCACGCCGCCGCCGTCCAGCTCCTTGTTCAGGTTGAGCACCCAGTTGCGCAGAGCCGCCCCGGCCGCGTTGACGTTGCCGAACATCGGCACCGGGTCGATCGAGCCGCCGCCGGTCGTGAACAGCAAGGTCCCTGCGCCGGCCGCGCGCATCGCGGGCAGGACCGCTCTCGCGGCCGTGACGGCGCCGTAGAACTGGTACTCGATCATCGGCTGCAGAGTGCCGACCGTGACCTCGGAGGGAAGGGCCGGGGTGAGGCCGGGCACCGGGGCGTGCGGGGCCGGTGAGTACTCCAGGACGTCGATCCCGTCGAAACGGTCCCTGGCCGCGTCCAGGGCGGCGGTCAGGGAGTCACGGTCGAGGACGTCCGCGGGGAACGCCTCCGCCGTGACGCCTTCCCGGCCGAGCCGGCCGGCCAGGGCCGCCAGCTTCTCCTTGGTACGGGCGATCAGCGCGACGTCGAATCCGCGGCGGCCGAAGGCGCGGGCGATGGCCAGCCCCATGCCGGGGCCGGCGCCGACGATGGCGAGAGTGGGCACAGTCAGACCTTTTCCATGTCGAGTCCGCCGGAGCGGCGGGCGAGGCGAGCAGGAGGACGGACCAGGTCCGGGCGGCGGTGCCCCGAAACCGCCCTGACCTCCAATTCCTCCCTTTTGTGCGTAACGCCAGTATGAGCCAGTATGGAAGGCGCTACAAAAGGCACACCGATGTGCGCGACGGAGAGGAACGGGCGCCATGCACGACAGCCCAGCCACCGACGGCCAAGGCATCGACGGCCAAGGCATCGACGGCCAAGGCATCGAGATGGCGGCCGCGGCCGGGCCGTGCGCGGGCATCCCCGCCGAGCACATGGACTTCGTCCGCCAGGTGCTCGACAGAGTGGGCGACAAATGGAGCATGCTGATCATCGCCGTCCTGGAGGGCGGCCCGATGCGCTACACCGACCTGCAGCGCCACATCCCCGGCATCTCCCAGCGCATGCTCACCCACACCCTGCGCCAGCTCACCCAGGACGGCCTCATCACCCGCACCGCCTACGCCGAGGTGCCGCCACGCGTCGAGTACGCGCTCACCCCGCTCGCCGCCGGCCTGCACGAGATCGTCAGGCAGCTCATCGGCTGGGCGGCCGGCCACCACGACGAGATCCGCGCCAACCGCACCCGCGCCACGCGGCGATGACAACGGCGCGGCCCCCGGACAGCAAGATCCGGGGGCCGCGCCGCTCAAAGGACAGGCTCAGACAAGGGCAGGCAAGGGCAGGCAAGGCCAGGCAAGGGTCAGATGTCGCGGAAGGTCTCGATCCGCGCGCCCAGCGCGTTCAGCCGCTCGGCCAGATCCTCATACCCCCGATTGATCACGTACACGTTGCGCAGCACCGACGTGCCCTCGGCCGCCATCATCGCCAGCAGCACCACCACCGCCGGCCTGAGCGCCGGCGGGCACATCATCTCCGCGCTGCGCCACCGCGTCGGCCCCTCCACCAGCACCCGGTGGGGGTCCAGCAGCTTCACCGACGCGCCCAGCCGGGTCAGCTCCGTCAGGTAGATCGCACGGTTGTCGTACACCCAGTCGTGGATCAGCGTCGACCCCTGCGCCGAGGCCGCGATCGCCGCGAAGAACGGCACGTTGTCGATGTTCAGGCCCGGGAACGGCATCGGGTGGATCTTGTCGATGGGGGAGACCAGCTTCGACGGCCGCACCGTCAGGTCCACCAGCCGCGTACGGCCGTTCGCCGCCGCGTACTCACCGCCCCTGTCGTGATCGAGCCCCATCTCCTCCAGCACCGCGAGCTCGATCTCCAGGAACTCCACCGGCACCCGGCAGATCGTCAGCTCCGACGACGTCACCACCGCCGCCGCCAGCAGGCTCATCGCCTCCACCGGATCCTCGGACGGGGAGTAGTCGACGTCCCGCTCGATGTGCGGCACCCCGTGCACCGTCAGCGTCGTCGTGCCGATGCCCTCCACCCGCACGCCCAGCTGCTCCAGGAAGAAGCACAGGTCCTGCACCATGTAGTTGGACGAGGCGTTGCGGATCACCGTCACCCCGTCGTGGCGGGCGGCGGCCAGCAGCGCGTTCTCCGTCACCGTGTCGCCCCGCTCGGTCAGCACGATCGGCCGCGACGGCGCCACCCCGCGATCCACCCGCGCATGGTAGAAACCACCCGTCGCGGTGATGTCGAGCCCGAAGTGCCGCAACGCCGACATGTGCGGCTGCACCGTACGCGTGCCCAGGTCACAGCCGCCCGCGTACGGGATCTGGAACTGCTCCGTGCGGTGCATCAGCGGACCCAGGAACATGATCACGCTCCGGGTACGGCGCGCCGCCTCGGTGTCCATCGCCTCCAGCTCCAGCCGGGACGGCGGCACGATCTCCAGGTCGCTGCCCTCGTTGATCCAGCGCGCCCGCACCCCGATCGAGGCCAGCACCTCCAGGATGCGGTACACCTCCTCGATCCGCGCCACCTTGCGCAGGATCGTCCGGCCGGAGTTGAGCAGCGACGCGCACAGCAGCGCCACGCACGCGTTCTTCGACGTCTTGACGTCGATGCTGCCCGACAACCGGCGGCCGCCCACCACCCGCAGATGCATCGGCCCGGCATAGCCGAGCGAGACGATCTCACTGTCGAGCGCCTCGCCGATCCGGGCGATCATCTCAAGACTGATGTTCTGGTTTCCGCGCTCGATCCGGTTCACCGCGCTCTGGCTCGTCGCCAGCGCATCCGCCAGCTGCAGCTGCGTCCAACCGCGATGCTGGCGAGCGTCCCGGATCAGCCGGCCGATCCGCACAAGGTAATCATCTGCCACAACAGGGAACCATATCTCACATATGAGATGTAGTTGCGCCCGAGGGTGCCGACGCGCCGGACAACTCCCGAAGACGCGCCAGATGCTCCGGCGTCGCCTCCGCCTTCACCTTGTGCACGAACGCCTGCCGCGCCTGCCGGAACCCGTTCTGATCGTCGAACATGTCCCGGCTCATCTCCGCCAGCTCCTCGGCCCGATAGGCGTCCAGCGGCTTACGCCGCTCATCGGCCTCCCGCGCATGCCGCCTGCCCGCCAGGAACCGGTCATAACCCGGATCGGCCGCCAGCCGCTCGGCGTACTCCAGCACCCGCCGCTCGAAGTCCAGCCGCGAACCCGCCAGCGCCTTGTCGGCCAGCCCGAACTCCACCGCCTCCGCCGCGCCGATCGGCAACGCCTCCTGCGTCAGAGCCCGCGCCCGCTCCGCACCCACCCGGCGCGTCAGCGAATACGTCCAGTACTCGCTGCCGAACAGCCCCATCGTGCGGTAATGCGGGTTCAGCACCACCGAGTCACGCACGATCACCCGATCGGCGCCCAGCCCCATCATCACCCCGCCCGCACCGGCGTTGCCCCCGATCGAGGTCACCACCAGCTGGCTCGTGCAGCCCACGATCTCCCGGCACACCGCGTTGATGGCGTTGATGTTCATCCACGCCTCCTGCTCCGGCTGCCGCGCCGCCTCGATCACGTTCAGGTGGATGCCGTTGGAGAACACCTCACCGCCGCGCACCACCAGCACCCGCGTGTCCTGCGCGACCGCGTACCGCAGCGCCGAGGCCAGCCGCCGGCACTGATCGGTCGACATCGCGCCGTTGTAGAAGTCGAAACTCACCACACCCACGCCCTCGCTGCGGTCGTAGGTGATCTCGCTGTAGCCCGGCCGCTGCGGCGCCTCGGCCACCAGGTCGCCCAGCGCCAGCGTCGCCGGCAGCTTGATGCCGCCCTCCCGCTCGACCTTCACATGACCCACCCAAAGCGTGCCGTCACCGGTGTGCACCAGCACCGCGCCCTCCCGGCGCCCCGCCACCTGACCGGGCGTCCCCGCCAGCTCAGGACCCCGGTAGACGTCGAACACCCGCACCGGCAGGTCGCACAGAACCGCCCGCCCGCCGGGCGCGCCGTCGGCCGCGCGCACCCGCCGCAGGATGTCCTCGGTCGGCTCGCTCCAGGAGAACTCCCGGTCGGCGTGCCGCATCGCCCGCCGCAACCGGCCCCGCACCTCCGGCGAGCGGTAGTCCAGCGGCACCGGCACGAACGCCGGATCGGCCGCCTTGGCCGCCACCTCCGCCACCAGCTCGACCGCCGCGTCCGACACCGGCCCGTTGTACAGCGCCGACTTGCGCGGCGGCTCGGCCGGCATCGGGAACGTCCGGTACCCCCAGATGGGGCCGGCGTCCATCTCCTCCACCGCCTGCAGCGCGGTGACGCCCCACTCGGGCTCGGCGTCGGCGATCGCCCAGTCCAGCGAGGACGGGCCCCGGTCCCCGGGCGGCCCCGGGTGGATGATCACCGTACGGTGGGTGCGCCACAACGCGTCCGGCACCCGCTCCTTCAGGAACGGGCAGATGATCAGATCGGGCTTGTGCAGCTCGGCCGCCTCCGTCATCTGCTCCTGCGAGATGGCCAGCTCGACACCGACGTCATGCCCGGAACGGCGCAACTCGAGCCAGGCGCGCTGGGTCAGGCCGTTGAAGGAGGAACAGAGCAGCAAGATACGCAACGCGGGAACTTCTTTCCGAACAGGGAGCAGCGGTCACCAGGGGAGGGGCTACCAGGCGGACGGCGGATCGCCGCACGCGTCACGACCCTTTACGGCAGTCCCATATGACCCATACATGCACATGATGCTGACATGAAATCTCCACTGCTGGTGACCAATCACGGCAAAAAGCCACGTCCTCGGCCCCAGATTGACCCGCTTTGCCCCGTAAGATCCCGCCAGGTCACCGCCCCCACCCCCACGAAGAAGGGGCGCCCGAGCGGGGGAGTAGCCCGAGCGCCCCCGGCGATGACAGCCCGCCCATGCGAGACACATCACCACACCCCCAGCATCCCGCCCCACCACCCCACCCCAGGTCACGCCCAGGACAGAATCCACTGCCGGCCCCTTGACACAACCCCGCCCCACCACGATCCAAACCCGCCCGCCCACCCCGACTTCCCGCACCCCCAAAACCCCTTGAACCGACCTTCACCCCCACGACACCCACCCACCCGCCGTCACCCCGCATCCTGACCAGAGAAGGGGGACACACCATGCACACCACCCTCACCACCCTGACCGCCGCCCTCGCTCTCACCACCGCCCTCACCACGGCTCTCACCACCGCCTGCACCACCACACCGACCCACGACACCGCCGCCCACCCACCACCAGCAGCCGCCCGGACCACCGACTGCGGACGAACCCCCACCGGCCTCCACATCACCGCCGACCTCCCCACCCAACCCGCCACCGCCTGCACCACCGCCCGCCACGTCGCCGACGCCTACCACCGCAACCGCCCCACCCCAGGCGACGACCTCCCCAACTTCACCGTCAACGTCGACGGCACCACCTGGGAATGCCGCCAACTCGACCACCCCCGCCCCCACGGCCGCTGCCAACACCCCGCGGGCGGCGACGTCACCCTCACCTGACCGCCCAAGGACACCCACTCCAACGGCCGCTCCGGGATACCGCCCCCACTTCCGCATGGCCGGCGACCGCCCCGCCGTCCCCGGGCAGGCGCGGGGGAGCAGCCCACCACAGCCAGGCGATCAGGCGATACCACCCACCGGCTTGCCGTTGTGCAGACCCCCGACACACACCAGCCGCGTCGGACTCGACGAACTCGGCATGATGATCCCGGCCCCGATCACACAATCGGCGATCGTGACCGTCCCCGCCCGGAGCACCTCAGCGGAAGCGGCCGACGCGACGCCCACCGGCAGCACGGCACCGAACACGAGCACAGCGGCGACGACACAGACACGAGACATGATCCCGTCCAATCACTATGAGTCATGACAAGTGACTCATAGCTACCGCACCCACCACACCCCGAAACCCTCTACCGTACGACTCACAACGATCAAGAAAGGAGCCACATGCCCGACCACACCCTCAACCGCCGCACCCTCCTCACCCTCGCCACCGCAACAGCCGCCGGCCTCTCAGGACTCGCCACCCCCGCCCGCGCCACCGCCCCCACCTGGGAGAACATCGTCGAAAAAACGTCATTCGACGACCAGGACGGCTTCACCGACAGCTGGCAACACGGCTACCCCTGGGGCCAATACCACAACGGCGCCGCCAAAATGCTCCCCAGCAAGACCACCCTCTCCGGCGGCGTCCTCACCCTCACCGCCGCCCGCCTCACCACCAGCACCGAGAACAGCCCCTCGAACCCCAACGCCCCCATCTGGTACCACTCCGGCGCCGTCCACGCCACCACCCCCATCCTCATCAACGACCAATTCCCCGAGTACGACATCGAAGGCGAATTCCGCACCCAGACCGGCCAAGGCATCTGGCCCGCCTTCTGGACCACCGGCATCTACCCCGACTGGCCCCCCGAGAGCGACATCCTCGAATACGTCGGCGACTCCACCAACCTCTTCAACACCTGGACCAAAGCCGCCGGCGAGAACGACCCCGCAGAACGCACCCCACTACCCGTCACCGACCCCGGCGCCTGGCACCGCTACCGCCTCTGGATGGAGAAGGACGGCGACGACGTCCTGCTCGACTACTACTTCGACGGCCAATGGCAGGCCACCCACCGCGGCGTGGGCTGGGCCGGCATCCCGCAGTACCTCATCATCAACCTGCAGATGGGCTCCTGGGCCTCCGGCGTCGAACCCGGCGACCCCGAATGGCACCAGCAGCCCGGCCCCACCGGCGACACCACCTTCCAAGCCCGAAATGTCTGGTTCGGTCGCACTCGTAACTGGTGACCGTCCGTGACCTCAAGCGAGGGGAACTCCCGGCCACGAGCCTGGCGGGGTAGGGGAGCGCCCCTGTAGTCCGGCCTGGACGCGACCTGCCCGCGCTCCAGCTTCGCCTCCGGCGTGCGGGCACCGCCTTCACGACGGCTTCTCCCAGGGGATCCGCTCGCCGCGTCCGTGTCGAGTGCCGCAACGAGACGTCATCGCGTGTCCCGCCATACGACGTTAAATCGGCATGAACGGGATGAAAAGCGCTATACCCGACAGAACCCACATTCTGTCTGGTATCGGAATCGAGGGTGAGGGCGGCCGGAAGCGGGGGCCCGGGGTCATAAACGGTTGACGAAGCGTGCGGCGGCGCGCTGGCTCATGCCGGTTTCGCCGCGTACGAGGAAGACGGCTTCCTGGATCTGGCCGACCGCCTTCAGCTCTCGTGCTTGATCGACGAGGTCGATGCTGATCGTCGGCCGGTTGCGCGGGTTCCTGGTGAGCCGGACGGCGAAGATGATCAGCCAGATGGCGGCGGCGGTGACCACTGCGGTGATCGCGACGAGGCTCGGTGTGGTGATGGCGAGGGCGGGCATGTGCAGGCGTCTGCCCGGGCGTGCGGGCTTTATTCGCCGCGGCTGCTCGTTGCTTGATAATGAACATTATGTCAAGTAGACCGTTTCTGGGGCCTCTCCGGCAGGGGCTGTCAGAAGAACGTCACCGTACGCTCGCTCACCCGGCGCCGGTGCACCCACCACAGCAGCGCCTGCGCGGCCAGCAGCAGCGGGACGATGGGCGGCGCCACCACGGCCGGCCGCTCGAGCGCGCCGGGGTCCGCGACGTCCTGCGGCGGTGAGCCGGTGATGAGTCCCCCGGCGGTCAATGGCAGGGACGCGGCGGTGGCCGGCGTGGCGGCGAACGTCAGCCCGTCCCGTCCCCTCCTGAGCGCGAACCACGCCGCGGCGTGGCGAGGGTGAGGGTGTCCATTCAGGGGCGGCGGCGGAAGATGGTGTATTCGGTGAGGAGTCCGAGTGGTGCTCCTCCCCCGAAGGCGATGAGTTCGTCGATGCCGAGCCGGTGGGGCGGTCGGTGAAGAGGGTGACGGCGGCGATGATGAGCCGGCCGGTGAGTATGGCGGCCCAGGCGGTGGTGGTGGTTCTGGGGTGGGTGGGCCATTGCTTGAGGATCACATGGAATTCGGGGTTTTGTGAGGTGGCGCACATTTGCGATGTTTGTGTGCGTAATGCGGGTGGTTATTGTGCGGTTGTGCGCAGTGGAAGTCAGGAAATAGCGGGGTTTTGCCGTTTTGTCGCAGGTGGGGCGGGTGCGCGGAGCGTGATGGGTGCTGGTGGGTGGGGTGGGTGCCTCTCCCCTGCCCTTGTGATGGGTGTGCCGGGTGTGAAGATTTTTTAGCTGTGTCGGGGTGCGTGCGCAGGGTGATATCGGGGGTGGTGAGCGGGGGTTTCGGTGGCCTGGGCGGGCCGGCGGGGGCATTGACGGCGGAATTGACTTTGTGTTGATTGGGTGTCGCCCTCGGGGGGTGGCGTTTTAGGGTGGAGCTCCTGCTATTCGCGCCGCGAGAGGAGCAGCACGTGGGGACTGAGTCGGTGTTATGCCCGGTGTGCCGGGGGGTTCTGCCCGCTTCGGGGAAGGATGCGTACACGACGTTGCGCGGTCGGCTGATCGTGACCAACGGGTACTGCGCGGGTGGTTGTGCGGAGCGGCAGGCGGCCGAGCAGGAGCAGCGGCTTGCGCAGCAGCGGGCGCTTCCTGAGCTTCAGGGGCAGCCACAGCACCCGGCGCAGCAGCAGGCACAGCAGCAGGCACAGCAGCAGGCACAGCCGACTCGGCCTCAGCCTCGGGTGCAGGCGCAGCCTCGGCGGGAGCCCTCCCCCGCGCCGGTGCCTGCTGGGCCGGTTCCTGCAGCGCCGGTTCCTGCAGCGCCGGTTCCTGCTGGGCGGGTGCCGTTGCGGGTGGTGCGCTGACTGGTCGACGGCCGGCGGTCAGGTGTGGCCGTCGGTGGTGTGCCAGTAGTCGCGGGTGCGGATGGCGAGCCCGTCGGGGGTGAACCGGGCGAAGACGCAGCCTGCGAGGGTGACGGGGCGGCCGTCCTCGTGGGCGTGGACGCGGAACTCGATGGCGGCCTGGTCTCCGTCGACGATCGGGGTGGCGAAGGTGACGTGGGGGTCGGTCTCGCCGCTGAAGGACCAGGTGATGTAGTCGGCGATGGCCTTCTTTCCGCGGTGGGGCGGGCGGAAGGGCATGCTGAGGTGTTCGGCGTCGTCGTGGTAGAGGGCGATGATGGCGCCGGTGTCGTGGTGGGTCCAGCCGTGCTGCCAGGTGTCGGCGAAGCGCTGGGCGGCGGTCCTGGTGTCCATGGCGGGTCTTCAGGGCGTGTAGGGGCGGGCGGCGGTGACGGCGGTCAGCGGCAGGGGCCCGTACAGGTGGGGGTAGCCGTTCTCGACGCGGACGTCGAGGCCGGTGGGGTCGATGTCGAGGACGAGCAGCGGCTCGGTGACGTCGGCGTAGAAGGTGTCGTGGACGGTGCGCAGCTGGGCGAGGTCGCGGCTGCAGTGGATGAAGCCTTCGTCGTCGAGGGTGCGGCCGAGGGTGGAGATGCGGTACTCCCCCGCGTTCTGGGCGTGCTGCCAGTCGGCGTGCAGGGCGAGGTGGTGGATCACGGACCTCATTATGGGGTGCCGGTAAGGGAGGTCGCGCACGCCGGGGACGGCAGCGATTACACGTAGTTGGTGGCCGGCGACAGGTGGGTGAGTTTCCCAGGGTTGACGATGCCGTAGATGTGCCGCGCCCTGCCGGTAACGGCGTCCAGGTCCAACACCAGCACCGCGAGCAGCTCATCCTCAGCCGTCAGCAGCGCGGTGGGCTGGCTGTCGTGGAGCCAGCGGGCGCGCAGGTGACCATAGCGGGGGCCGAGCTTTGCGAGTAGGCGTGCCACCTTGGCTGCCCCGTTCACCGGGCGCAGGGCGGCCGGCACCGCGCCGCCGCCGTCGGTCCACAGGGTGACGTCGGGGGCGAGGACATCCATCAGATCTCCGAGGTGGCCGCCGAGCGTGGCGGCCAGAAAACGCTCGGCGGCCTGGCGCGCAAGGTCGGGGTCTGCGGGGAAGCGCGGCCGCCGCGCCTGGACGTGCTCGCGGGCGCGGTGGATCAGCTGGCGGGCCGCCGCGGGAGAGCGCTCCAGGAGGCGGGCGATCTCGGCGTGCTCGTAGCCGAATCCCTCTCGCAGCACGAAGGCCGCCCGTTCCAGCGGAGAGAGGGTCTCCAGCACCACCAGCAGGCCGAAGGTCAGCTCTTCTGCCTGGATGGCGGCCTCGGCGGGGTCGGCTGCGGTGAGCAGGGGCTCCGGTAGCCAGGGCCCCACGTAGTCCTCCCGAGCGGCGCGCAGACGGCGCGAGCGTGCCAGCGCTTGCCGTACGGCGATGCGCACCAGGTATGCCTTGGGGTGCTCGATCTGGTCGGCCTCCACGGTGTCCCAGGCCAGCCAGGTTTCCTGCACCACGTCCTCGGCGTCGTGCACGCTGCCCAGCATCTCGTAGGCGAGGGTGAACAGCAGGTTTCTGTGCTGGTTGAAGGTGGTGTCCGCGGCGGCCATCTGTCTCCTTAAACGCCATGTCCTGCCCATATAAGAGGATTCGCGGCCCAGATGTGACATGTGCCCTGGATCACATGGCGTCCATGTCACGCTCCGGGGCGCGCCACGCCTCTCATGAGCAGAGGCAAGGAAAGGAACCATGACAGATGTCCAAGGACGGACTGGTCAAGGCCGTGGTGGTGCTGGCGGCGCTGACCATGCTGAGCACCGGATGCTGGGCCCGGCTGGATCCAGCCGGCTTCGCCCGCTTCGCCAATTGGCCCAATCACGTGCACTTCCTGCACGACGCGGGCGTGTTTCAGATCGGGATCGGGTTGATGATGCTGTGCGCCCTGCGCTGGCGCGACGTCCTGGCCGTGGTCTTGGCCGGTTTCGTGTTCACCAACACCTTCCACGCCGTCAATCACGCTCTCGACCTGCCGCTGGGCGGCAACGCCTCCGACCCATGGATTTTGCTGGCGGTCTCCGCGGCGGCGCTGGCGGCCTGGATCGCACGGATCCGGCAGCTGCGCGGCCAGGCGGAGGCGGGATCATGAGGGTCCTGCTGGCCGGCGCGACCGGCGCACTCGGCTCCGCCCTGATCCCCATGCTGCTGGCCGAGGGACATCACGTGCTCGGCCTGACCAGGTCCGCGGCCGGCGCGGCTCAGCTGGCCGCGCTGGGCGCGCAGCCGGTGCGAGCCGACATCATGAACATCGAGGAGTTGCTGACCGCTCTGGAGGGCCGGCGGGCCGACGCGGTGATCCACCAGGCGACAGCCATCACCGGCGTGCCGTTCCTGCACCGACATCTGTACGCCACCGACGCACTGCGCGAGCGGGGCACCGCCCATTTGCTGCGTGCCGCGGCCGAACTCGGTGCCCGCCGTTTCCTCACCCAGTCGTTCTTCCTCGGATACGGCTATTGCGATCACGGCGAGCGGTTGCTGGAGGAGGACCACCCCTTCGCCGTTCGCACCGGCCACAAAGGCTTCGACCGGCACATGATCTCCCTGCGCAGCAACGAGGACCAGGTCCTCGGCACGCCGGGCATCGACGGCGTCGCCCTGCGTTATGGCATGTTCTACGGTCCGGAGCCCGCCACCCGGCGGCTGATCCACCTCGCCCGGCGACGCCGGCTGCCCGCCCCGAGCCCCAGCGGTACCGTCTCGCTGATCCACATCCACGACGCCGCCTCGGCCACCCTCGCCGCACTGCACCGTGGCCGCCCCGGCCAGCCGTACAACATCGTGGATGATCAGCCGGTGACCTTCGAGGCCTACTTCCGCGCCGTCGCGCAAGCTGCGGGGGCGCCTCCTCCCCGGCGGGTGCCAGGCCGGCTCCTCGCCGCCCTGCCGTACGTGCGCAGCCTGATGGTCACCACCCACATCCGCTTGTCCAACCGGCGCGCCATCGGCGAGCTGGGCTGGACGCCCCGCTACCCCTCCTGCCGCGACGGTCTGGCCGCTCTGGCCGCAAGGACGGCCAGTGCCCACTGAGCCCAGCGGAGGTGGACCCGTTCGAGCTCCAGGACGCGCAGCAGGACCAGTCGTTACCGTGATGATGGCGACGACCGGAATCGCGCTGGAGCTGGCGCTGGCCCGGCGAGGGGGCCGTCGGCTGCCGGCCATGCCGGTGATCTTCTCTTCCTGGGTGGGTGCGGGCCTCCTGGTGTGGCCTCCGGGCTGGGACTGGCCTGGTCCTGCTGGGCGCTGGGCGGAACGCTGGGCCTCGACCGGGCCCATCACGACCACCCGGCCTTCGGGGCTTCGGGCTCCGCAGGTTCAAGTGGTCGTTGCTCCCGCAGCAACGCTCGTTCAGGGCCTATGGGACGTTTCTTACCGGCACCCCATCATGGCGTGCTCGATGGCGAGGGTGAGCAGGGTGCGGGCTTCGTCGAGGGGGCGGCGTTCGACGAGGTGCTCGAGCCAGAGGGTGGAGACGGTGGTGTAGAGCAGGCGCAGGCGGGGGTCGTCGGGCGGCAGGCGGAGGGTGTCGGCGAGGATGCGCAGGCAGCCGTCGCTCCAGCGGCGGGCGATGGCCTGCAGGGCGGGGTCGCGGCCGGCGTGGACGTAGAGCTCCCACAGGGCGAGCTGGCGGGTGTGGTCGGCGGCGGCGACCTGGTCGAGGAGGTGGTGGGGGCCGTGGCGGGTGATCCAGGCGCGGGTGGTGGCGAGTTCGTGGTCGACGAGCTGGGCGAAGGCTTCGGCGATGAGCTGGTCGCGTGAGGCGAAGTAGTAGGTGGTGGCGGCCAGGGGCAGGCGGGCGTGGTGGGCGACGGCGCGGTGGGTGACGGCGGCGAATCCGCCGTGGGTGAGCAGGTGGACGGCGGCGTCGAGGAGGGTGGCGCGGCGGCGTCTGCTGCGGTCTT
Source organism: Nonomuraea sp. NPDC049421 (assembly GCF_040677005.1). NCBI lineage: Bacteria > Bacillati > Actinomycetota > Actinomycetes > Streptosporangiales > Streptosporangiaceae > Nonomuraea > Nonomuraea sp. NPDC049421. The sequence continues at coordinate 92,474 of NZ_JBFAQA010000004.1, read as the reverse complement.
GGGCGGGGCTGCGGTGTGGGGTCAATGGCCACCTGCGAGGTTGAGGACGACGACGCCGGCGATGATGAGGAGGATACCGCCGATCTTTAGGGCGGTGAGGGTCTCGCCCATGAAGGCGGCGCCGATGAGGGCGATGGCGGCGGTGCCGGCGCCGGACCAGACGGCGTAGGCGGTGCCCATGTCGAGGTGGAGTTTGAGTACGCGGGCGAGCAGGGCGAAGGAGGTGAGGTAGCCGGCGGCGACGACGATGCTCCAGCCGAGGTGGGTCAGGCCGTTGGAGAGTTTGAGTGCGCTGGTGGCGAGGACTTCTGAGGCGATGGCGAGGGCGAGCAGGAGCCAGGCCATGGGGGTCTCCCGGAGCGAAGTGGTACGGGCGTACCGAATTTTAGGGCTCTTCTCCCCCGGGCTCGCGTTGGCGGGAACTGCTTGAAAACGCTGTCGAAAACGTGTTCCACTGGGTGGCGTGGGTTGGGACGTGCTGGCGTTGGTCGATGACGAGGCTGCCGATGATCGGCCGCTGATCGAGCGGCGTGCGGTGGTGCGTGGCGGTTTCTATGAGATGCAGGCCCGTACGGTGATCGAGCGGGTGCCGCCGGCGGCGGGCATCGTCCAGGAGTGGGCCGTCTCCCCTTATCGCGGGTGTGCTCATGCGTGCCGGGGGTGTGGGGCGCGGGCGGGGCATCGGCGGCTGGGGCTGGGGGCGGGGGCCGATTTCGACGAGCGGATCGTGGTGCGGCCGAACGTGGTGGAGCGGTTGCGGGCGGAGCTTGGGCGGTGGGACGGCCAGGAGCTGGCGGTGGGGGTGGGTGGTGACTGCTATCAGGCGGCGGAGGAGACGTACCGGCTGATGCCGGGGGTGATCGGGGCGCTGGCGGCGTCGGGGACGCCGTTCACGGTCTACACCAAGAGCGCGCTGGTGCTGCGGGATGCGCCGTTGCTGGCGCGGGCGGGTGCGCGGGTGGCGGTGTCGATCGCGTTCGTGGACGAGCGGATCCGCCGGGCGGTCGAGCCGGGCGCGCCGTCGGCGCAGGCGCGGCTGGAGCTGGTGTCGGCGCTGGTGGAGGCGGGGGTGGAGTGCCGGGTGCTGATGGCGCCCGTGCTGCCGCTGCTGAGTGACGCGGCCGATCAGCTGGGGGCGACGGTGCGGCGGATCGCGGCGACGGGGGCGCGGGTGGTGGAGCCGGTGGTGCTGCGGCTGCCGGCGGGGACGCGGGAGTGGTATCTGGAGTGGCTGGGGCGGGCGCATCCGGCGCTGGTGGAGCGGTATGAGGAGCTGTACGACCGGGCGGGGTCGCCGTCGGAGGGTTACGAGCGGCGCATCACGGGGCAGATCGCGCAGCTGTGCCGGGCGTACGGGATGGAATGCGGCGCTCCCGCGCCGGTGCGTCGTGAGCCGAGGGCGGCTCAGCTGGCGCTGGTGTAGGGGCGCTGGTGAGAGGCGTGTCATGAGCTTCGGACGAGCGGGCTGCCCGGCGGCACCTCTCATGTGATCGTGTGCGGAATCCCTTTCCCGAACCATTCAGCAAGCCGGGCGTCAGGCTGGCCCGGTGTGGAAGAGAAGATCGTCTGAGGCGGCATGACACGGCGGCTGCGACCGGGCTGCGACCGAGGATCTGGCATCGTTGACGGCATGACAGCTCAGCCTCGGCGCCGACGACTACCTGCCCAAGCCGTTCGCGTCCGCCGAGCTGGTCGCCCGCTCCTTTCTGGATCAGGCACTCATGCGGTGGCGGGCGGCGCTGCCGCTCCCGTCCGGCTCCCCCGCCGGCGGCGGTGACGCCTCGCCCGATCCTGAGCTGTTCACGCTGCTGGCCGCCCGCCGCGGCTGGGGCGACTCCACCTGAAAGCCCCGCCTGAAAGCCCCACCGGCGTCTTCTCCCCGTATGAGCGCGGCCGCGCTCCCCGGACGATCGCCGGGGAGCGCGGCCGTGGTCCGCGGGCCGGGACGGCGGCGCGCCCTCAAGGGCGCGCCGTTACTGGCCGACGTTGGCGTTGTACTTCTGGATGGCCTGCTGCAGCCCGTCGGCCGCCGCCTGCATCGCCTGCTGGGCCGAGGTCTTCGGCTCCTGGCCGGCGCCCGCCGGGACGGCCTGCTCCAGGCCGACCTCGGCCGCCTTCCTGGCCTCCGGCATGATGCCGAGCAGGCAGCCGGAGGTGGCCGGCGACGGCTGCTGGGCGCGCAGCTGGGTGACCGCGACCTGGAAGTTGGGGTCGTCGTTGGACTTGGCCTGCGGGTTGACCGGCACGTACCCGGTCGCGGCGTGCCACTTGGCCTGCTGCTCAGGGGTGTTGGAGAACTTCACGAACTCCCAGGCGGCGCGCTTCTCGGCGTCGCTGTGGCCGACGGCGTCGATCCACAGGGACGCGCCGCCGATGATGGTGCCGCCGGTGGAGGAGGCCGACGGCTTGGGGAACGGCGCGGTCTTCAGCTCGAACTTGCCCTCGGCGGCCTGGGTGTAGCCGCCGAGGGCGGAGGTCGACTCCAGGTGCAGGGCGACGGTGCCGGTCTTGAAGGCGTTCTGCGCCTGGTCGGTGGGGCGGCCGGTGTTGGTGGCGTAGCCCTCCTTGACCAGGGTGCCCAGCCATTCGGCGAACTTGGGGCCGGCGCCGGCGCCGAAGTTGACCTTGGTGGCCAGGCCGTTTCTGCCGTTGCCGTTGTCGCAGTACTCGGCGTTGTCCTGGGCGGTCAGCTGCTCGACGAACCAGCCGTACAGGGCGGCGTTGAAGCCGTACTGCTTGACCGTGCCGCCCTCCTTGACGGTGAGCTTCTCGGCCCATTCGCCGATCTCGTCCAGCGTCGCCGGGGGCTTGTCGGGGTCGAGGCCAGCCTTGCGTACGGCGTCGGCGTTCATGTAGAGCAGCGGCGCGGAGGAGTTGAACGGCATCGACCAGAGCTTGCCCTTGATCGTGTAGTAGCTGGCGATGTTGGGCTCGATGTTGGCGTTCTGGTCGAACTTGTCGGCCTCGATGAACTTGTACATCGGCACGACCTGCTGGGCGTCGTACATGAAGCGGGAGCCGATGTCGTAGATCTGCACCAGCGGCGGGGTGGCCTCCTGCTGGACGGCCTGCTTGTAGGCGACGATCATCTGGTCGTAGTCGCCCTTGAAGACCGGTTTGACGGTGATGTTGGGGTTGGCCTTCTTGAAGTCGTCCACCATGGCCTTGATGGCGAGCTCGTTCTTCTCCTTCATGGAGTGCCAGAACTCGATCTCGACGGGCTCGGTGATCGCGTCGGGGCCGGGGGCGGTGGCGGCCTCACCGCCCTCGCCTGAGCCGCCGTCGCTGCCGCAGCCCGCCAGGGTGAGCGACAGCGCGGCCGCGACGGCCAGTGCGCCGCGCAGGTGCCGGGTTCGGGGTGATGCCATGGGGGGAACTCCGTTTCTGGTTCGAGGAGGTCACTTGACCGCGCCCGCGGTGAGCCCGCGGATGATGAAGCGCTGTCCGAAGATCACGAGTGCGAGGGTGGGGAGCAGGGCCAGGGTGACCCCGGCCAGGATGAGGGTGGGGCTGGAGGACTCGGCGTCGTTCAGCATGGACACGCCGATCTGCAGGGTCTTGTACCTGTCGTCGTTGCCGAGGATGAGGGGCCAGAAGTACTGGTTCCAGGTGGTCATGAAGACGTAGACGCCGACGGCGGCGATGGCCGGCTTCGACAGCGGCAGCAGGATGCGCCACAGGAAGCGCAGGTGGCCGCAGCCGTCCATGACGGCGGCGTCGCGGACCTCGACGGGGAACTGCAGGAACGACTGCCGCAGCAGGAACGTGCCGAAGGCGTGGGCCAGGAACGGCAGGGTCAGCCCGAGGTAGGTGAGCGGTCCCTTGGTCAGGCCCAGGTCGGAGATGAGCAGGTAGTTCGGCAGGATGATCGCTTCCCACGGCACCATGAGGGTCACCATGAACAGCGCGAACATCGCGGTCTTGGCCCACATGCGCAGGAACGCGAACGCGTAGGCGGCAAGGACGCTGCTCAGCAGCTGGCAGATGGTGACGATGCCGGTCTGGATCGCCGAGTTGAGGTACTGGCGGGCCAGCGGGATCGTGTCGAGCGCCGAGGTGAAGTTGCCGAGGTCGATCGCCGTCGGGATGAGCTTGGGCGGGTAGCTGGCCAGGTCGCTGGGGGTCATGATGCCGCCGACGACGGCGTAGTAGAGCGGGAAGACCACCGGCAGGGCGCACACGCCGAGCACGACGTAGACGACGAGCTTGCTCGTGAAGGATGAGGTGGTGGAAGAGCGGCTCATCGGTAGTGGACTTTCCTTTCCAGCACGCCGAACTGGATGCCCGTGCAGATCAGCACGATGACCAGCAGCACGATCGCGGCGGCGCTGGCGGTGCCGAAGTCGGAGGAGCCGTAGCTGAAGGCCTTCTCGTAGATCCAGTAGACGAGCGTGGAGGTGGCGCCGTCGGGGCCGCCCTTGGTGAGGATGTGGATCTGGCCGAAGCTCTGCAGCGCGTGGATCGTGGAGATCACGATGAGGAAGAACAGCTGCGGCGACAGCATGGGGATGGTGATGCGGTAGTGCAGCCGCCATCCGGTGGCGCCGTCCAGCCTGGCCGCCTCCACCACCTCGGTGGGGATGGCGCCGACCCCGGCCGACAGGACGAGCACGTTGTAGCCGAGCGTCATCCAGACGGTGGTGATGGAGACGGAGATGAGGGCCAGGTCGGGCTCGGTGAGCCAGCCGATGCGTTCGACGCCGATGTGGCTGAGGATGCCGTTGGCCATGCCGACGGCGGGGTTGTAGATGAGCGCGAAGATCACCGACGCGGTCGCGACCGAGAAGGCGAACGGCAGCGCGAACACCGTGCGGAACATGCGCTGCCCGCTGATGCGCGACTCCAGCAGCAGCACGACGGCGAGCGCGCCGAGGATCGCCGGCACCACCGTGAACAGGACGAACAGCGCGGTCGTGCCGATCGCCTTGAAGAAGGCCGGGTCGGAGAACATGGCCGTGAAGTTGTCCAGGCCGACGAACTTGTTGGCCCGCCCGATGATGTCGGTCCCCATGGTGGACAGGTAGAAGGTCCTGCCGAGGGGATAGAAGACGAAGATCGCGAAGATGAGCAGTGAGGGCGCGAGGTAGAGCAGTGCTAACCGGCGCTCGCCCGTCGGTCCCCGTTGACTGATAGCGCGCGCTTGCATGGTCGTGCGGTCCTGCTTTCGTTCATGGTGTATTCACATTCGTGCTTGCTGGATTCTGCCTATCGCGGTCAGCTTGCGGTAGGTCTGACCAGTGTCTTCACCATGAACGTTCGCGGAATGTTATTCGGCCGGCCAGGGTGCCGTTCATCGGCGGCGGCCGCTCTGACAGCGTTTGACGGGGGTCGCGCCTCACAGGTCGAGCACGACGTCGTGGCGGGGGCGCGAGCAGCAGATGAGCGCCTGGCCGGCGGGCGGCGGCTCCAGGGGGTCGGGGGCGTACTCGACGTCGCCGGACAGCAGCGGCGTGAGGCACGTGTGGCAGACGCCCGTACGGCAGGACCAGCGCGTGGGCACGTCGCAGGCGTCGGCGAGGTCGAGCAGGGAGCGGTGGCGGGGTGACCAGGCGACCGTCAGGCCGCTGCGGGCGAAGGTGATGAGCGGGCCGGTGCCCGGCTCCCCCGGCGACGGGTACTGGGGCTGGTGCGGGGCCACGGCGGGGCGGGCCGTCAGGCCGGGGGTGATGGCGTCGCGGGCGCCGAACAGCTCGGTGCGGATGCGGTCGCCGGGCAGGCCGAGCCTGGTGAGCATGGCGCGCAGGGAGGTCATGAAGGCGGCGGGGCCGCACAGGTAGGCGGTGGCGTCGGCGGGCAGGCCGAGCGCGGCCAGGCTCTCGAGCGTGGGCCTGCCGTGGTGCACCACGGCAGGCCGGCCCGTCGCCTCACCGCCGGGGGCGTCCTCGCCCGTGCCGTCCTCGCAGGGGCCGTCCTGGTGGTCCTCGGCCGTGTAGAAGATGTGCTCGCGGGCGCCTGGCAGGCGGGCGAGCAGGGTGTGGGCCTCGCGGGCGAACAGGTGCTCGGCGCGGCTGCGCGCCACGTGGATCCACCACAGCGGCCGTCCGGTGTGCTCGGCGGCCAGGCGGTGCAGCATCGCCATGACGGGGGTGGCGCCGACACCGGCCGAGGCGAGGACGACGGGGCCGGTCACGGTGCGGGGGCCGCCGGCGAGGACGAAGTCGCCGCGCGGCGCCGCGACCTCCAGTATCGCGCCGGGGCGCAGGTCACTGTGCAGGTAGCGGCTGACCAGGCCGTACTCCTCGCGTTTGACACTCACCCGGTAGCGGTCCGCGCCAGGCGCGGACGACAGGGAGTAGCTGCGCACCGGCGGCGGGTCGCCGGCGGCGGCGATCCGGAACGTGAGGTACTGCCCGGCCTCGGCGGCGGGCAGCGGAGCGCCGTCGGGCGCCTGCAGGTGGATCGACAGCACCGACGGGGTCTCGCGGACGACGGCGGCGACCCGCAGCGGCCGGAACCCCTGCCATGCCTCGGCGTGCGCCGCCTGTCCTTGCGCCAGTTCCTGGAACGACTGCCGCCAGCCGGGGCTGAGCGCGGGGATGGCCAGCGCTCTGCGCAGGTCGCCGGGGTCGCGGCCGGGCAGGTAGAGCAGGGCGTCGATGCCGGCGACGGTGAACGCCTGCGGCCCGGTGCGCGTCTTGACGATGGCGTCGCCTGCGCACACCTCGCCCTCGGTCAGGACGCGCAGGTAGAAGCCGGGCCGGTGGTGGGCCACCAGCAGGGCGGGCAGTTCGGGCTCGCCGAGCCGCATGCCGACGCGGTAGCAGGTGACGCGGGGCTGAGTGACCTCGAACTCCGCTTCGCCGATGCGGTAGCGGTCGCCGATGCACACCTCGTCGTCGGGCAGCCCGTCGACGGTGAAGTTCTCGCCGAACTGGCCGTAGGTGAAGTCGTCGCGGCCGAAGTGCTCCTGCCAGTGGGCGTAGGACTGGATCTGGTAGACCAGCACCGCCCGCTGCTCGCCGCCGTGTCCTTGCAGGTCGCCCTGGCCGTCGCCGTCGATGTTGAGCCGCCTGACCATGCGCGGTCCGGCGACGGGACGCTTCCAGACGCCGGTGTGCACGGTGCGGCCCTGCCAGGACACGTCTCGCGGCATCCCGACGTTCACCGACACAAGTGTGGCCGTCATGTTCCTCACAGCAGGAGTGCCCGTCATCTCTCACCCTAATCAGGCGGTACGGGCGCGGTACGGACAGAGGGCTGCCAGCGGCCTTTCCTACGGTGTGCTCACGCCCCTCGAGGCCGGGATCCGGCTTTCGGAGGACCCCCGCGTGAAAGGAAGACCCCGTTGAGATCCAGAATCGTCGCGTCCTTCGCGTCCTTCGCGTCCTTCGCGTCCTTCGCGGCCTTGGCCGCCGCGGCCGCCGTCTTCGTCAACGCGCCCGCGGCCTCCGCCGACGGGCTGAGCAACCCGAGCGGCACGCTCACCGTCGAGTGCGCGGGCGCCAAGGCGTTCCTGCAGGTGGACTGGAAGGCCGGCGACCGGGTGACGATCCGCTGGCGGGTCGACGACACCGGCACGGCCGGCGGCGTCTCCCCCGTGCTGCGCATCTCGGCCCACGACTCCGACCACCAGGGGTCGGCGTTCATCTTCCCCGCGGGTGATGCCTACTACATCCACAACGGCGGCAACGGCACCCATGAGGTGGGCCTGAAGTCCAACTGGAACCCCACCGCCATCGACAACATCAACCACCTGCGGGTGCAGGTCCAGAACGGCACCGCCGCGCAGGGCGTCCACTGCACGCAGGTGCGGGAGATCTGGAACTGGAGCATGATCGGCCACAAGAACGCCATGGCCAAGCGCGGCGTGCCGTACCGGCTCGGGGGCGAGGACACGGCGGCCAAGCCCGGCCTGGACTGCTCGGGCCTGGTCAAGGTCGGCTACGACGCGATCCCGCACTTCCCCGGCTGGCCCGTGCGCCGCGCGGTGGACATGTGGCAGTGGGCCGAGAACCACCAGACCCCGTCGAAGTTCTACGCCAAGTCGGTCGCCTGGCCGGACCTCAAAGGCGGCGACCTGATCTTCTACAAGACGACTTCGGAGGCCGTCGGGCACGTGGCGTTCTGGGAGGGTGACGGCAACGTGCTCGACGCGCTCGAGCCGGGCACCACGGTCGCCGTGCACCCGGAGGGCAGCCTGCGCAACGCGCGCGTCGCGGCCTTCCGCATCCTGGGCGTGACGACCGTGTCCTAGCCCGTCCCCCTGCGAACGGCTCAGCGTGCCTCGGCACTCTGGGCCTTTCGTGTACTTTGACCTAAGATCGTGCGGTGTCGCACGTCACGGTCACCGGGTGCGGTCACCGGTGACGCAGGAGAGCTTCGGTGACCTGCTGCGCGCCCTGCGCCGCCGCGCCGGGCTGACCCAGCGGCAGCTCGCCGCCCGTGCCGGGGTGAGCGCGGGCGCGATCCGCGACCTCGAGCAGGGCAGGACGCGCACCCCGAAACAGGACTCCGTACGCGCCATCGCCGCCGCGCTCGCCTTGAACGACGCCGAGGCCGCACGGCTGCACGCCGCCGCGCACGCCCGGCCCGCCCAGCACACCGAGGTCCTCGGGGGCGGGCCGTTGCGCATCCGGGTGCTCGGCCCCGTCGAGGTGTGGCACGGCGAGCTGGGGGCCCCGCTCGGCTCCGGCCTGCAACGCACACTGCTGGCCCGGCTCGCGCTCGGCGCCGGAGCTCCGGCCGGGCAGGACGAGCTGATCGAGCTGCTGTGGCCGGACGGCGACGCCTCCCGCGCGGTGGGCCTGCTGCACACGCACGTCGCCCGCTTACGCCGGCTCCTGGAAAAAGGCTCCCGACCCGGCTCCCGACCCGGCTCCGGCCTCAGCGCCGGCCCTGGAAGCGGACCGGGAGGCGGGAGCGGGCCAGGAGGCGGGAGCGGACCCGGCCCTGGAAGCGGACCCAGCCCCGAAAGCGGGCCCCGAAGCGGGGCCGACTCCGGCGGCAGTTCCAGCGGCGGGGCTGGAGGCGGGGCTGGAGGCGGGGGTGTGCTGCCCGGCGGGCGTGGCGGGTACCGGCTCGCGGTCACCGCCGACCAGCTGGACCTGCTGCGCTTTCGCGAGCTGACCGCGCGGGCGGCCGATGACGGGCCTGAGGAGGCGCTGGCCCGGCTCGGCAAGGCCGTCGCGCTGTGGCGGGGCGACCTCGACGTGCCGCAACTCGCCTCCAGCCCGCTGCAGGCCGCGGTGACCGCCGAGTACGCCGCCGCCGTACGCAGGTTCGCCGCCCTGGCGCGCGATCTCGGCGTGCCGGAACGGGCGCTGGAGCCGGTGGGCCAGCTGGCGCGGCGGCACGAGCTCGACGAGCCGCTGCACGCCGAGCTGATCCTCACCCTGGCCGCGAGCGGCAGGCAGGCGCAGGCGCTGGCCGCGTACGAGGGCATCAGGGCCGCGCTGGCCGACCAGCTCGGCATCGACCCCGGCGAGCGGCTGCGCGAGGCCCACCTCGCGGTCCTGCGCCGGCAGGAGCGGCACGCGGCGGGATGGACGGCGATCCAGCAGGCGCCCGCCCCGCCCCCGGACTTCGTCGGCCGGACGTCCGAACTGGCCGCCATCGAAGCCGCCTTGACCATCCGCCACAAGGAAGCCCGGGACGCGGCCGGCCGGAATGAGGAAACCCTGGAGGAGGCAGGCCAGCGGCAGGAGACCCCCGACGCGGCCGGCCGGCGCGAGGAAACCCCCGACGGGAGGGGCAGATGGGAGGAGGTGGGGGTGCCGCCCAGGGTCGTGTTGATCGACGGGATCGCGGGGGTCGGGAAGACGGCGCTGGCGCTGGCCGCAGCCCACCGGCTGCGCGGCCGCTACCCCGACGGCCAGCTGTACGCCGACCTGCGCGGCTCCGCGGCGCCGGAGCCGATGCGGGTGCTGGGCCGGTTCCTGCGGGCGCTGGGCGTGCCGGGCCGGCGGATCGGGACCGACGAGACCGAGGCGGCCGCGTTGTTCCGCAGCGAGCTGGCCGACCGGCGGATGCTGGTGCTGCTGGACAACGCGCACGACGCGGGCCAGGTGCTGCCGCTGCTGCCCGGCGCGGGCGGCAGCGACCTGATCGTCACCAGCAGGCGCAGGATGGCGGGCCTGGCCGGGGCGCGTACGGTGCACCTCGAGCCGCTGGACGCGCGGGAGTCGGTCACGCTGATCGCCGCGACGGCGGGAGCGCACCGCGTGCAGGCCGATCCCGGCGCGGCGGGGGCGCTGGCCGAGGCGTGCGCGCACCTGCCGCTGGCCTTGCGCATCGCCGGGGCGCGGCTGGCCACCCGGCAGGCGTGGACGATCGGCGACCTGACCAGGCGGCTGCGTGACGACAACCGCAGGCTGGCCGAGCTGTCCACCGGCGAGTCGAGCGTGCTGGCCGGTTTCCAGCTCGGCTACGCCGATCTGAGCGGGGCGGCCCGGCGGGCGTTCCGGCTGTGCAGCCTGCATCCGGCCGACGACTTCGGGGCGGGCGCGACCGGCGTGCTGCTCGGCCTGCCGGCCGCCGAGGCCGACCGGGTGCTGGAGGAGCTGCTGGAGGCGAACATGCTGCTGCAGTACGCGGCCGACCGTTACCGCTTCCACGACCTGCTCGGCCTGTACGCGCGGCGGCTGCTGGCCGAGGACCCGGAGGGTGAGGCGGCGCGGGCCCGGCTGCACGCCTGGTACACCGACACGGTGACGGCGGCGATGGAGTGGGTCTACCCGCAGCTGGTCAGGCTCGGCAGGCACGTCCGCAGGCAGGAGGTGTTCGCCGGTGAGGACGAGGCGCTGGCCTGGCTGGACGGCGAGCTGCCGGCGCTGGTGGCGATCGTCCGGCTGGCGGCCACGTCGGACGATCCGGCGGCGGCGTGGCGCATCACCGACCAGTTGCGTGGCTATTTCCTGATCCGGCGGCACGTGGAGGGGTGGCTGCCGGCGGCGCAGGCGGGCATGGAGGCGGCCGAGCGGGCCGGGGACGACGCGGCGCGGACCGCGATGCTGATCAGCCGAGGGCAGGCGTTGTGGTCGGCGGGCCGGGACGAGGAGGCGCTGGCGGACTGCCTGGCCGGTGAGCGGCTCGCGGCGGACACCGGTCAGCCGAGGGCGGCGGCGTACCTGGCGCATCAGATCGGCTGGCTGCGGCTGGAGCAGGGCAGGCTCGCCGAGGCCGAGACGTGGCTGCGGCGGGCGCTGGCGCGGACGGAGGACGAGCCGCGCGGGCACGTGCGGGCGGTGGCGCTCAACGGGCTGGGGGTGCTGCGGCTGAGTCAGGGTGAGCTGCGGGAGGCGGCCGGGCTGTTCGGGGCGGCGCTGGCGATCAACGAGGAGACGGGCCGGCTGACCTCGGCGCTGGTGAACCGGGGCAATCTGGCCGGTGCGCTGCGGGGTCTGGGCGCGGAGGAGCGGGCGGCCGGGCTGCTGGGCGAGGTGCTGGCGGCGTACCGGAAGGCGGCGAACCTGCGCGGTGAACTGTCGACGCTGGATGAGCTGAGCCTGCTGCACCTGCAGCGCGGGGACGCCGCGACGGGGCTGGAGGTGGCGCGGCGGGCCTATGACATGGCGATCGCGGTGCGCGACAGGAAGGCGACGGCGCAGACGGCGGCGACGGTGGCGGAGGCGTATCTGGCGCTGGGTGAGGCGGGCACGGCGGCGGCGTGGTTCGAGCGGGGCGTGGAGCTGGCGCGCGGTGGTTATCCGTACGGACAGGCGCGGGCGCTGGCCGGGCTCGCCGCCGCCCGGTCGCGCGCCGGTGACGTGGCGGGGGCGCGGGACGCGGCCGGGCAGGCGGCGCAGATCGCGGCGGCGTGCCGGTTCCGGCTGCTGGAGGGGCGGGCGCGGGCGGTGCTGGCCGAGGCGGGGCCGGATCGGCTGATCACGGGCGTGGGTAGGAGAGCATGGCCACGGCAACCATCGAGAAACGGGGACGGCACGATATGAAGGCCATCATCTACCGCGAGACCGGCGACGCCGGCGTTCTGCAGCTCGTCGAGCGTGACCTGCCCGAGCCCGGCCCCGGTCAGGTGCGGGTGCGCGTCGCCGTGTCGGGGGTGAACCCGACGGACTGGAAGACCCGTTCGGGCGCCACCAACCCGCAGAGCGTGCCCGAGGTCGTCCCGCACCTCGACGGTGCGGGGGTGATCGACGCGGTCGGCGAGGGAGTCGATCGGGGGCGGGTGGGTGAGCGGGTCTGGCTGTTCATGGCCACGCAGGGCGGCTCCACCGGCACCGCCGCCGAGTACGCGCTCCTCGACGCCGCTCAGGCGGTCGCGCTGCCGGAGAAGGCGGGGTTCGACGTCGGGGCGAGCCTCGGGGTGCCGGCGCTGACCGCGCACCGGGCGCTCACGGTGGCCGAGGACGGGCCGCGGCGGCTCGGGCCCGGCGCGCTGGAGGGCAAGGTGGTGCTGGCCGCGGGCGGGGCGGGCGCGGTGGGGCACGCGGTCATCCAGCTCGCCCGCTGGGCCGGCGCGACGGTGATCACCACGATCAGCGGCCCGGAGAAGGCGCGGCTGGCCTCGGCCGCGGGCGCCCACCACGTCATCAACTATCGGAAGGGGGATCCGGCGGCGCAGATCCGGGAGCTCGCGCCGGACGGCGTCGACATCATCGCCGAGGTGGCGCTGGGCGCGAACCTGGCCCTGGATCTGGCGGTGCTGCGTACCCGCGGGGTGATCGCGACCTACGCCAACGACGGCGGCAAGCCGGTCTCGCTGGACGTGCGGCAGAACATGACGCTGAACACCCGCTTCCAGTTCCTGGTGCTCTACACGGTCGGCGACGAGGCGCTGCGCGCGGGCGCCGAGGACGTCGCGGCGGCCGTCGCCGGCGGCGCGCTGCCGGTGGGTGAGGAGCACGGGCTGCCGCTGGTGCGTTTCCCGCTGGAGCGCACCGCCGACGCGCACCGCGCGGTGGAGGGCGGCGCGGTCGGCAAGGTGCTGGTGGACGTCAGCCCGTGATGCGGCGCTCAAGGAGCATGCCGGGCCACTCCCCCACGGTGAACGGGGCGAGGCGGGTGAAGCCGCAGCTTTCGTAGAAGGCGACCAGGCGGCCGTCGTCGCCGGCGTAGCAGTCGACGCGCAGCAGCCCGAGGCCGCGTTCGCGGGCCTGCTCGGCGGCCCAGTCGAGCAGGGCGCGGCCGATGCCGTGGCCGGCGTGGCGGCGGTCGGTGACCAGGGCCTGGACGTACAGCTCGGGCTCGGTCGCGGGGGTGACGTAGGCGTGGGCGGGGCCGATGGAGATGGTGCCGGCGGGCTCGCCGTCGTGCTCGGCGATGTGCATGCCGCCGCCGCGCTGCCAGGAGGCGACCTGCTCGGTGCGGCGCTCGTCGCCGGTGAAGGGGCGGCTGCCCCACTGGCCGGTGCGGCCCTGGGCGGTCAGCCAGGCCACGGCGCTGTCGAACATGGCGAGCGTGACGGGCACGTCGCCCGGCCCGGCGGGACGGACGCGGATCACTTCTTCTTGACCGTCCTCAGGGCGCTGCCCTTCTTCCACTGGGAGAACGGCATCTGCCAGTAGCCCCAGCCGTTGTTCCACTCCAGCTCGCGGTTGGTGCCGGTGATCTCCACGACGTCGCCGCGCTGCATGTGGTCGTAGAACCACTTGGCCTGGTCGGGGCGGGCGTTGACGCAGCCGTGGCTGACGTTGGTGCGGCCCTGGGCCCAGACGTTGTCCTTGGCGTGGACGTACTCGCCGGAGTTGGAGATCCGCACCGCGTGGTTGATCATCACGTCGTAGTACTCGGGGTCGTCCTTCTCGCGGCCGGGCGAGATCATGCGGACGGGGTTCCCGCGCTCCATGGTCAGGTGCACGCCCGAGGTGGTGGTGTATTCGCGGGTGTTGCCCTTGCCTGCGCTGATGCGCATGGTCTGGACCCGCTTGCCGTCCTTGTAGACGTACATCATGTGCTTGGCGACGTCGACCTTGCTGATCTGCTTGGCGCCGATCTTCAGGTCCGCGGTGTAGTCCTTGACGCCGTAGAGGCCCTTGCCGCCCTTGATGCCGGTGATGTTGGCGTTGAAGGTGACCTTCTGGTGGGCGGGCCAGTATTTCGCGGTGCGGTAGATGACGACCTTGTCGTTGATCCACCGCCAGGCGCCCTGGACGGGCTTTTCCGCCTCGACCTCCAGGGCCCGCTCGATGGTGGCCTTGTTGGTGACGGGCTGGTTGAACGTCACGATGATGGGGGCGCCGACGCCGAGCGTCTCGCCCTTGGCGTTGGGGGTGACGTCGGCGACCTGCAGCGGCCGCTCGGGCTTGGCGGTGGTGAAGGTGCTGGTCGCGGTGGTGGCGCCGGCGGTGGCCGAGACGTTGTAGCGGGTGGAGGGCTTCAGCGGCGTCTTGGAGATCCAGCGGGTCTTGTCGGCGTTGAACTTCCCGGTGACCTGCTCGCCGTCGGCTTCGACCGTGACGTTCTCCAGCGCGCCGCCCGCGGCGGAGACGACGACCTTCTTGTCCGGGTGGACCTTGCTGGTGCCCTCGGCGGGCTTGATCGCGACCGTGGGCGCCTGCGGGGTGGCGACGATGGTGGCGTCGGGCGCGTCGGGCGGAGGGCTCGCGGGACCGCCTGAACAGGACGCCGTCAGGGCAGCCGCTGCCAGCAGCGCGAATGCGGTGGCGGGTCTCCTCGGGCCGGTCTGCGCGTTCAAGTTCTTCCTCTCGCCAACGGCGCCGCAAAGGGCACTCCAAAAACCTTAATGCTCCTGCCTGTAAGACGCCGAATCGTTTGGGAGAGTTCGATCACATTTCAATTACTTGTGCGGGCCAGGCGGTGGGTCAGGCCGGTGTGGCGGCGTCCGGCGCCCTTGGTGCGTACGGCCTGGGCGAGCGCCCGGCGCGAGCCGACGATGACGACGAGCTTCTTGGCGCGGGTGATCGCGGTGTAGAGGAGGTTGCGCTGCAGCATCATCCAGGCGCTGGTGGCCAGCGGGACCACCACGGCCGGATATTCGCTGCCCTGGGAGCGGTGGATGGACACCGCGTAGGCGTGGGCCAGCTCGTCGAGCTCGTCGAAGGCGTAGTCGACCGGCTCGTCCTCGTCGGTCAGGACGGTGAGCTTGTGCTCGTCGGGGCGGATGTCGGTGACGATGCCGACCGTGCCGTTGAACACTCCTGCCGCGCCCTTGTCGTAGTTGTTGCGCAGCTGGGTGACCTTGTCGCCGACGCGGAAGACGCGCCCGCCGTAGCGGCGCTCGGGCATGCCGTCGCGGGCGGGGGTCAGGGCCTCCTGCAGGGCGGTGTTGAGCGCGCCGGCGCCGGCGGCGCCGCGGTGCATGGGGGCCAGGACCTGCACGTCGCGGCGGGGGTCGAGGCGGAAGCGGCGCGGGATGCGGCGGGCGACGACGTCGACGGTGAGCGCGGCGATCTCCTCCGGTTCCTCGCAGGGGAACAGGAAGAAGTCCTTCATGCCCTCCAGGACGGGGTGGCGGCCGGTGTTGACGCGGTGGGCGTTGACGACGACGCCGGACTCCTGGGCCTGGCGGAAGATCTGCGTCAGCCGCACCCGGGGGATGTCGGGGGCGGCCAGCAGGTCTTTGAGCACCTCGCCGGCGCCGACCGAGGGGAGCTGGTCGACGTCGCCGACGAACAGCAGGTGTGCGCCGGGCGCGACGGCCTTGACGAGCTTGTTGGCCAGCAGCAGGTCCAGCATGGACGCCTCGTCCACGACGATCAGGTCCGCGTCGAGGGGGTTGTCGCGGTCGAAGGTGGCGTCGCCGCCGGGGCGCAGCTGCAGCAGGCGGTGCACGGTGGTGGCCTCGTGGCCGGTCAGCTCGGCCAGGCGTTTGGCGGCGCGCCCGGTGGGGGCGGCCAGGATGACCTTGGCGCGGCGGGCGCGGGCCAGCAGCACGATCGAGCGTACGGTGAAGCTCTTGCCGCAGCCGGGGCCGCCGGTCAGGACGGCGACCTTGTGGGTGAGCGCCAGGCGGACGGCCTGGCGCTGCTCGGCGGCCAGGTCGGCGCCGGTCTGGCCGTGCAGCCAGCGCTCGGCGCGCTCCCAGTCGACGTCGGCGAAGCTCTTGAGCCGGTCGTGGCCGTTGTGCAGCAGGGTGAGCAGGCCGCCGGCCAGGGAGGTCTCGGCGCGGTGGAAGGGCGGCAGGTAGACGGCCGGTACGTGGTTGTCGCCGGCCGGCACCTCCTCGCGCACGACGCCCTCCTCGGCGACGAGCGTCTCCAGGCAGGTGGTGACGAGGTCGGGCGGCACGTCGAGGATCTTGACGGCGTCGGCGACGAGGTTGGGGGCGGGCAGGTAGCAGTGGCCGTCGTCGGCGGCCTGCGACAGGGTGTAGCGCAGCCCGGCCTTGACGCGTTCGGGGCTGTCGTGGGGGATGCCGACGGCCTGGGCGATGGTGTCGGCGGTCTTGAAGCCGATGCCCCACACGTCGTCGGCCAGCTTGTACGGCTGGGTGCGCACGACGTTGATGGAGCCTTCGCCGTACTGCTTGAAGATGCGCACCGCGATGGAGGTGGACACGCCGACGCCCTGCAGGAAGATCATCACCTCTTTGATGATCTTCTGTTCCTCCCAGGCGGCGGCGATCATCCTGGTGCGCTTGGGGCCGAGCCCCGGCACCTCGACCAGGCGTCCGGGCTGCTGCTCGATGACCTCGAGCGTGTCGGTGCCGAAGTGGTCGACGATGCGCTCGGCCATCTTGGGCCCGATGCCCTTGATCAGCCCGGAGCCGAGGTAGCGGCGGATGCCCTGCACGGTGGCCGGCAGCACGGTGGTGTAGGACCACACCTCGAACTGGCGGCCGTAGCGGGGATGCGACGTCCAGCGGCCGTGCAGCCGCAGCGACTCCCCCACCTGCGCGCCGAGCAGCGGCCCGACCACGGTGAGCAGGTCGGCCCCGGTGCGGTCGGTGGCGACGCGCGCGATGGTGTAGCCGGTCTCCTCGTTGGCGTAGGTGATGCGTTCAAGGACGGCGCTCAACTGAGTGCCGGCTTCTCTGGAACCCGCGTCCGGGCCCGCCTCGCGGTCCACCACACCGACGAGATTAGGGGAGATCCTCGCCGCCGCGGCACCCGGCCCGGCCGGTGGTGCGCGCCGCGTTCACTCCCACGTCCAGAGCGGCACCTCGCGCAGCGGATGGAGCTGGTCGTCGGTCTCGGCGTGGGAGTTCTGCTTGGCCACCTCCGTGCCGAACTCCACGTGGGAGCGCAGGGCGGCGCGGAACGGCTCGTCGTCGGGCAGCCCCGCGCGGTCGGCGGCCCGCATGTACAGCTCGACGAAGCGCGAGCGCTGCTCCTCGGTGATCCGCAGCCCCCGGTGGGCGCGGATGAGCAGCGGGAAGCCGCCCATGTCGGTGGAGAAGGTGTCGGGGCCGCCGAAGGTCTCCGCCGTGAAGGCGGTCAGACGGTCGACGTGGGTGGCCCTGCCCGTGCCGAAGAGCGGCTGGAGCAGCGGGTCGGCCAGCAGGCTGCGATAGAAGACGTCGATGAACTCGTGCAGTTTGTCGTGGCCGCCGGCGTGCTCGAATAAGGTCTCCATGGCTCCAGGGTCACACGCGCGCCGGGTGGCGGCCAGGGAGCTTCGGGTGCGCGGTCTTTTCCGTCTCCGCCGGGCGGACCGCCATGCGCGTAATGGGGGAATCGATCCGATAAACCGGGCCGGTGGTCAGGTTATGCGGGCAGAAGCGTTGCGGAAATGCCGGCGTTTCTTGCACGTGCGCGCCATAAGCTCGTCTCGTTGCTTCCCAGGATTCCGTCTCAGCAGGTCAGCGGGGGGTCGCAATGTCCGCACGAAAAATCGCGATGCAGGCGTTCGCCGCGTCGTCGCTGTTCCTCGCCGGTCAGCCGGCGGCGTTCGCCGGCATCGGCCACCATTCGGGTCCGCCCACCTGGATCACCAACAAATGGCGGGGCTGGCCCATTCACGTCGACGAGCCGCGCGGCTGCGCCTACAACCTCGAGAACCCCGACTGCGTCCTCGGCTCGCGCATCAGGCTGAGCCGCAGCAATTACGACTCCTTCTTCGTCGACGGCAACCTCATCAAGTGGTACGACGTCAACGGGCGGTATTGCCTCGACGTGGCGCACGGCCGGACGGATCGCGGCGCTCCTGTCATTCTGTGGGGCTGCCATGGAGGCCCCAACCAGCAATGGCGGATCGAGTCGTACTACAAAGGGCCCAACGAGGGCATCACGCGGCTGGTGAACATCGGCAGCGGCAGGTGTCTCGACGTCGACAATCCCGCGGGCGTCGGCCGGGCCGTCCTGCCGCCCGACGGCGCTTTCCTGCAGATCTGGGACTGCTTCCCGGACAAGTCCTACGTGCATTGGCGGATCAACCAGTCGTGGGAGCTCAGGTTCTGAGCGCGGGCAGCAGGCCGGTGACGAGGGCGCGGACGCCCTTGGCGTAGGTGTCGCGGGCCGTCAGCTCCTCCCAGCGGCCGGCGATCTCGCTGAGGCGGGGGAACTGCGCCGCGTCCAGGCCGGTGAAGACCTTCTCGCGGTAGGTGGGGCCGCCCTGCTCGCGGCGCCGGCGGGCGGCCGCGCGGCCGCCGATCTCGCCGGCCGTGTAGTGCCAGATGATCCGGTACGCGTCCACCGCCTCCTCCATCGTCAGTCCCGCCCGCAGGCAGGCGTCGACGATCCGGTCGGGGTACCACAGCGCGCCCACCGCCAGCAGGTCGTCGGCGCGCAGCACGTCGACCGCCCACGGGCAGCCCGAGACGGCCTCGTGCATGGCCAGCGCGGCGGTGATCGCGCGTTCGCGGGGGTCGTCGGGCAGGTCGGGGCGGGGGATGCCGGCGGCGTGGTCGTCGAGCAGCAGCACCAGCAGCTCGTCCTTGTCGCGTACGTGCCGGTAGAGCGCCATCGGCGTGCTGCCGACCTCTCTGGCCAGCCTGCGCATGGTCAGCTCGCCCACTCCGTCCTGCTCGATGACCCGCCAGGCGGCGGTGACGATCTCCGCCCGGGAGATGCGGGGCGGCCTTCCTGTACGCGTCGGCATGACCGCCATGCTACTTTGTGTACGTGTATACAAAATCGTTGGCCATCCCCGTCCTCGCCTTCGCCGTCGCCGTGGGCTCCCTGCAGATGACCGTCGTCGTCCCCCTGCTGCCCGGCCTCGAACGCCTGCTGCACGCCCCGCCCACCACCGTCTCCTGGGCGCTCACCGCCGGCATGCTGTCCGGCGCCGTGTCGATCCCGCTGCTGGCCCGCCTCGGCGACATGTACGGCCGCCGCACCATCGCCCTGCTCACCCTCGCCCTCCTGGCCGCCGGATCCGCGCTCAGCGCCGTCGCGGGCACGCTGCCCCTGCTGCTGGCCGGCCGCGTCCTGCAGGGCACCGCCGCGCCGCTGCTCCCCCTGTCCATGGGCCTGGTCAGGCAGCTCGTACCACCCGACCGGCTGCCCGCCGCGATCGGCGTGCTCAGCGCCACCCTCGGCGTCGGCTGCGGCGGCGGCCTCATCATGGCCGGGCTGCTGGAGGGCGACCACCGGGCGGTCTTCTGGGCCCAGGCCGCGCTCGCCGCGCTCGGCCTGCTGCTGGTGACCGCCGTGGTACGCGAGAGTCACGACCGCGCACCCGGACGTCCCGACCTGGCCGGCGCGGCGCTCGTCGCCTTCTGGCTCGGCAGCCTGCTGCTGGCCGTCAGCAAAGGCGCCGCGTGGGGATGGACCTCACCGGCCACCCTCGGCCTGTTCGCCGCCGCCGCAGCCGGGGCCGCGGTCTGGGTCGTGACCGCCCGCCGCACCCCGTACCCGCTCATCGAGATCCCCATGCTGCTGCACCGCGCCACCGTCGGGGCCACCGTGGCGTCGTTCCTCATGGGGCTCGCCCTGTTCACCGCCATCACCACCGTCTCGGCCGTCGCGCAGGGCCGCCTCGGCGCCTCGGTGCTGCAGGTCGGCCTCTACCTGCTGCCCACGACCCTGCTCATGCTCGTGACGTCCGTGCTCGCCGGGCCGCTCATGCGCCGCTACACCGCCTCAGCCCTCGTGGCGGCCGGGTCCGCGCTGGTCAGCGCCTCCGCCCTGTGGCTGGCCCTGTCCGGCTCCTCCCCCATGGACCTGTACGGCGCCGCGACCGTGCTCGGCCTGGGCACCGGCCTCGGCTACGCCGCCCTCGGCACCATGGCCGTCGAACACGTCGAACCCGCCAAGACCGCCGCCGCCGGCGGCATCAACGCCCTGGTCAGGATCGCCGGCGGCAGCGTCGCCGGAGCCGTCGGCGCCGCCGTGCTCGACGCCGGCGGCCCGGCATGGACGTTCGGCGTCGCCGCCGCGGCCGGGCTGCTGGCCGCCCTCTTCGCCACCGCCCACACCCGCCTCACCCACACACCCACCCGAGAGATGGAACCGGCATGAACGACCGCATCGCCGCCTGGGGCGACGAACTGATCAAACTGCACGACGGCTTCCGCCGGGACCTCGCCGCGCTGCGCGAGTCCCGGATGGACGCGGCCGGCCTGCGTACGCACTGCCTGACCTTCTGCGACGCCCTGCACGCCCACCACGAGGGCGAGGACGGCGCCCTGTTCCCGCACCTCGCCACCGAGCACCCCGAACTCGCCGACGTCCTCACCCGGCTCCGCCAGGAGCACCAGGTGGTCGCCACCCTCATGAACGACATCAGACGCCTGCTCGACCACGGCCACGACCACGGCCACGACCAGGTGAGAACCGAGCTCGACCGGCTTGCCACCCGCTTGGAGGCCCACCTCGACTACGAGGAACAGCAGCTCGTCCCGGTGCTCAACACGATGCTCACCCTCCCCGACGACGTCTGACCGCCAAGGGGGAAGGGACCGCCGAAGAGGGGCGTCGCAGGGGCTGCCGCTGTAGCGTTGCAGGCGGGACGGAAGGAGGCGCCCATGCTCGCCCGCCTCGCCCTGACGGCGGCACTCGCCCTGCTGGCCGTCCGCTGCGACGGAGCGCCGCCCGCGCCCGTCCCGCCCTCCCCCGCCGCCCAGCCCGCCATCACCAGCGGCTGCCAGTCCGCCGACCGGCTGGAACCCGGCACCCACCGCCTCGCCCACGACGGGCTCAGCCGCCGCTTCCTGCTCGCCCTGCCCAACGGCGACGGCCCCCACCCCCTCATCCTCGACCTGCACGGGCTCAACTCCACCGCCGCCCGCCAGAACGCCTACAGCCGCCTGGCCGAGCACGGCACCCGCCGCGGCTACATCGTCGCCACCCCCCAGGCCGCCGACGGCCGCATGGGCTGGACCCTGCCCCGCACCGCCGGCCCCGACGACACCGGCTTCCTCACCGCGCTGCTCGCCCACCTCGAACGCCGCCTGTGCGTCCGCGCCGACCGTCAGTTCGCCGCCGGCATGTCCTACGGCGCCGCCATGGCCACCGGCCTCATCTGCGCCCTCGACGGCAGGCTGTCGGCCGTGGCCGCCGTCGCCGGCATCAACATCGCCCGCCCCTGCAAGCCGCCCGCCCCCACCACGATCATCGCCTTCCACGGCACCGACGACCGCATCGTCCCCTACGACGGTGGCCACCCCTTCCGCGACGCCACCGGCGACCTGCGCAAACTCGCCGACCTCATCGTCCTGGACCCCGTCGGGCGCGCCACCGCGGGCTGGGCCGACCTGCTCGGCTGCACCGGCCCCGCCACCACCACCCCCGCCCCCCGCGTACGGCTGCACGACTGGACCTGCCCCGGCGCCACCCTGCGCCTCTACACCGTCGCCGACGGCGGCCACACCTGGCCCGGCGCCATGCCCGTCCCTCGCCTCGGCCACACCACCCGCGACCTCGACGCCACCCGCCTCATCCTCGATGCCTTCGACCGCGCACCCTCCCGCTGAGCAGCCGCTACTCTTGTCGCTCATGAGTCAGGTGGGACAGGCGACGGCGCGCGCCCTGCTGCGCAGGCTGGCCGTCGAACAGGCCGAGTGCAGGGTGCCGTCGCTGACGGCGGCGATCGTCCGCGACGGGCGGACCGCGTGGTTCGGCGGCAGAGGCCGCGTCGGCGACCAGCAGCCGACGCCCGCCACCCAATACCGCATCGGATCCATCACCAAGAGCATGGTCGCCGTCGTCGTCATGCGGCTGCGCGACGAAGGCGCCCTCGACCTCAACGACCCCCTCGAGCGGCACCTGCCCGGCACCCAGGTCGGCCACCTGACCATCGGCCAGCTGATGTCCCACACCGCCGGCCTGACCGCCGAGCCGCCCACGGACTGGTGGGAGCGCACCCCCGGCATCCCCGCCCACGACCTGCTCGACCGCCTCGGCGGACCCGAGCTGAAACACCGTCCCGGCCGCCGCTTCCACTACTCCAACGTCGGGTTCGCGCTGCTCGGCGAGCTGGTGGGCCGGCTGCGCGGCACCACCTGGCTCAAGGCCCTGCGCGCCGAGGTGCTCGACCCGCTCGGCATGCACGACACCACCCCGCGCCCCCGCCCGCCCCACGCCACCGGCTACGCCGTCCACCCCTACGCCGACGTCGTGCTCGCCGAGCCCGAACACGACGCCGACGCCATGGGTCCGGCGGGCCAGCTGTGGTCCACCCCGCACGACCTGGCCCGCTGGGCCGCGTTCCTGTCCGGCCACACCAGCGGCGTGCTGCCCGCCGCCACCCTCGCCGAGATGCGCGAACCCATCGGCGTCGACGACGGCCACACCTGGACCGGCGGGTTCGGGCTCGGCCTGCAGCTCTCCCGCGCCCGCGGCCGCCGCCTGGCCGGCCACACCGGCTCCATGCCCGGCTTCCTGGCCACCGTGTGGGCCGACCCCGACGAGGACACCGGCGTGCTGTTCATGGCCAACACCACCTCCGGCCTCACCGGCGCCCTCACCGACGACCTGCTCGACATCCTGCACGAGTACGAGCCGCGCCTGCCCGACGAATGGCAGCCCGCCCCCGCCGACCCCGGCCTGCTCGCCCTGACCGGCCTGTGGCACTGGGGCCCCAAGCCGTACGTGCTGAGCCTGCTGGCCGACCGCGGCCTGGCGCTGGAGCCGGTCGGCGGACGCGGCCGCGCCTCCCGCTTCGTCGCCCAGGACGACGGTACCTGGCTCGGCCTCGACGGCTACTACGCCGGCGAGACGCTCAAGGTGGCCCACGACCACCTCGACCTCAACACCTTCATCTTCACCCGCGACCCCTACGACCCCGCCGCCCCGCTGCCGGGCGGCCCCGCCGACTGGCACGCCTGACGCGGCGGGGGCTGAGCGGATCGTGGCCGGCCGGCATCTCGGCTTCGCCGCGATCCTGGCCGGGTCAGCCGCCCTTCAGGATGGCGGCGACCTCGGCGGCGGGGCCGTCCGGGAGAGCGGTGTGCAGGAGTTCCACGCGGTGCACCAGGCGGGGCTCGGCCAGGCGCACCCCGGCGCAGGGGCCGGGGTGCGCCTGGGCGGGCAGCAGGGTCAGGCCGTGGCCGGCGGCCACCAGGTTCAGCACCGTGTGCACGTCCTCGCCGTCGTAGCCGACCGCCGCGGGGAAACCGTCGCCTGCCAGCTCGCGCAGTCGCGGCAGCGGGCACAGCGGCGTGCGCAGCCAGCGCGCGTCGGCCAGGTCGCCCAGGCGCAGCGCCGTGCGGCCCGACAGGGGGTGGCCCGGCGGGAGCATGACGTGCAGGTCCTCCTCGGCGACGCCGGTGGCCGTCATCGGGCCCGTCTCCGGCAGGCGCAGCGGGTCGCTGGGGGCCACGATGCCGTCGGCCAGCCCCAGGTCCGCCTCGCCCCTGGCCACGGTGACCGCCACGTCGTCGCGGCCGCAGGTGTGCACGTCCACGTCCAGGCGGGGCCGGCGGGCGCAGGCCGTGGCCAGGCGGCCGGCCAGCACCGGGTTGAGCGCGAGCGGGGTGGCGGCCAGGCGCAGCAGGTGGCCGGGCGGGGCGGCGGCGCGCAGCACGTCGGCGCGGGCCGCGCGCAGGCGCAGCAGCACCGGCTCGGCGTGTTCCAGCAGACGGCGGCCCGCCGGGGTGGGCGCGACAGGGCGGCGGGTCAGCAGCGCCAGCCCCAGGTCGCTCTCCAGCGCGGCGACCTGCTGGGAGACCGCCGACTGGGTGTAGCCGAGCTCGGCGGCGGCGGCCGAGAACGAGCCGTGACGGGCGACGGCGACGAACGTGGCCAGCAGATGAGGGTCCATTAGAGGTGCTTATAGCACGGCAAGAAATGATCGTTGGCGCTTGAGCCCCGCGGGCGGCCACGATGGGGGTCATGAGAATCGCCCTTGTGGGGGAACGCTCCCCCTCCGTCCGTTCCCACGCCAGGATCCCGCTGCTGGTGCGGGCCTTGCGGGAGCGTGACGGCAGCGCGGTGGACGCGTACTGGATCTCCACCGCCGACGTGAGCGGAGTGGACGGGTTCGACGGGATCTGGCTCGTGCCAGGCAGCCCCTACCGCGACGAGGCGGGCGCGCTGGAGGCGGTACGGGTGGCGCGCGAGCGCGGCATCCCGTTCCTCGGCACCTGCGGCGGCTTCCAGCACCTGCTGCTGGAGTACTCGAGGAACGTGTGCGGGCTGGACGTCGCGCACGCCGAGAACACCCCCGGCGCCCGCGACTTCCTGCTCACCCCGCTGGCCTGCACGCTGGCCGGGCACGAGAGCCGGGTACGGCTGGAGCCCGGCACCATGATGGAGCGCATCGTCGGCGCGTCCTCGACGGTCGAGGTCTACAACTGCTCCTACGGACTCAACGAGGACTACAAGCACACCCTGGCCGGGCACGGGCTGGTGTTCTCCGGCCACGCCGACGACGGCACGGCCCGCGCGGTCGAGCTGCCCGGGCACCCGTTCTTCCTGGGCGTGATGTTCCAGCCCGAGCTGGCCGGCGACGGGCGGCGGCCCCACCCGGTCATCTCCGCCTTCGCCGCCGCGGCCGCCCGCCACCGCCTCATCGGAAGAACCGCGTGATCATCTTCACCGGGCCGGTCGGCTATGAGGTGGGCAGCAGGGCCGCGAGCTTGCGCAGCGAGCGGCGGGCCACGGCGTTCACCAGCGGCCGGATGAACGGCCAGGCCGCCACGCCGAGCGCCCCGAACGGCACCAGCAGCTCCTCCGCCCACACCACCCGGCTCCCCTCACCCTCGGGCCGCACCCGGATGGCGCCGCGCCCGCGCACCACCCGCCCGGTGTGATCGACCCGCATCAGGTACGGCGGCTCCCAGTGCGTGATCGTCATCGTGTCGAGGAACCCGAACGGCCGCAGGCCGGTGTACGCCTCCAGCCCGTCATCGCCCACCCGCCGCGCGGTCGTCATGAACATCCACTCCGGATGCCGCGGCCAGTCGGTGATCAGCGCGAACACCTGCTCGGGCGGCGCCGGCACATGGGCAGCGGCGGCGGCGTGGACGGCTCTCACCCCGCAGCACCTACCCACTGACGACCGGCTGAGCCGCGACCCGCGCCCGGCTGTGGCGGACGAACGCCCGCACCGCCGGTAGCCGGGCGTGCTCACGCAGCCAGACCAGCCGCAACGGCACCGGCTCCTTGTCGGCCAGCGGCAGGGTGACGGTGCCGGGCTGCTCGTCGAAGCCCTGCGCCGGGGGCGGGCACAGCACGACGGCCTGCCCCAGCCGGACCACCGCGAACAGCTGCATCCCGTCGCTCACGTCGGGCCCTGGACGCCCGGGGAAGCCTTCGGGCCACAGCTCCGGCGTCATCATCTGCAGGTTGCCGCCCTGCCAGCGCAGCACCGGCTCGTCGGCCAGGTCGGCCGTGGTGAGCGAAGAACGGCCGGCCAGCCGGTGGCTCGCCGACAGCATGACGTGCACCTGGTCGAGCAGCAGCGGCACGCCGTCCATGGTGGCGGGGTCGGGCGCGGCGCGCAGCAGCGCCAGATCGGCCGCGCCGGAGCGCAGCCGGTCGAGCTGGTCGGCGGCGTTGCCCACGACCGCCTCCGCCGGCACCGCGGGATCGCCGTCGTTGAAGGAGCGCACCAGGTCGTCCATCAGCGGGGCGTTGCAGCCGGAGGCCGTCACCGTCAGCGCCGACGGACCGCCGCCGGTGCGCCGGGCGCGGGCCAGCGCGTTGCCCGCCTGGGCGACCAGCGTGCGGGCCTCGGCCAGCAGCACCCGCCCGGCCGGCGTGAGCCCGACGTCGCCCGGTGAGCGCACCAGCAGCTCGGCGCCGACCTCGCGCTCCAGCGCCCTGATCGCGCGCGACAGCGCGGGCTGCGTCATCAGCAGCCGCTCGGCGGCCCTGGTGAAGTTGCGTTCCTCGGCCACCGCGATGAAGTAGCGCAACTGCCGGATCTCCACATCACTCACCCGCGCAGTCTTTCATGTGCGGCTATGCCGCCGCGGCATCGCGGCCTGCCCGATAGGAACTTCCGTCGCCGCAGGCGGCCGGTGTTGTCTGGTCAAGGCGCGGGCCGGGCCCGCCGCCCTTCCCGATCCCTTTCCTGAATGGATGACGCATGTCTACATATGTTCGCAAGGCAGTCGTGACCGCGGCGACCGGCGGCATCGGCCTGGAGACGGCCACGGCGCTGGCCGCGTCCGGCTTCGACGTCACGGTCGTCGGCCGCGACGCCGGGCGCGGCGCCGCCGCGGTGGCCCGCCTGGACGAGGTGGCGGGCCGCGCGGCGGGCCGGTTCCTGGCCGCCGACCTGTCCTCGCTGGAGGCCGCACGGGCCCTTGCCGGCCGGCTCGCCGACGAGGGGCCGCTGCAGCTGCTGGTCAACAACGTGGGCGGCATGTGGAGCAGGCGCCGCGAGAGCGCCGACGGCATCGAGGCGAGCGTCGCGGTCAACCACCTGTCGCCGTACGTGCTGACCGAGGCGCTGCTGGACACCCTCAAGGCGGGTGCGCCGAGCCGGATCGTGAACGTGACGTCCTCGGCCATCATGGCGGCCGACCCCACCTACGAGGAGACCGAGCCGCCCGGCCCCTACCACGGGATGGCCACCACCGGGCGGGCCAAGCTGGCCCACCTCGCGCACACCATGGACCTGGCCGCGCGGCTGGACGGCCAGGGCGTGGACGTCGTGGCCGTCGACCCGGGTCCCGCCGCCACGCCCAACGCCGCCGAGATGACGATCGACCTGCTGCCGCCGCCGATGCGGCCGCTGTGGGAGCAGGTCCTGCAGGGCGTCAAGCGCCCGGCCTCGGAGGCGGCCGCCGCCGTCGTGGCCGCCGCCACGGCCGACCTGCCCACCGGCACGCTGATCGGCCCGGCCGGCGTGCCGGACGACACCCTGCGGCAGTACCTCACCGAGGAGGTGACGGCCGCCGTACGCCGCTGGACGCCCCGCCTGCTCGGCGCCTGACCCGGCGGTCAGGAGAGGCTGCGGGCGTAGGCGGAGGTGAGCAGGCGGGCGGTGTCGATGACGTGCCGGCGGCGGCGGGCGTAGGCGGCGCACTCGTCGTCCTCGTCCAGGACCGCCCGGCACATCCCGGGCACCGCGAAGTTCCAGGCGATGAGCCCCATGAGGGTGAACAGCAGGTCCTGGCCGGCGCGTACGCACTCGGCCTGCTCCCGCTCGGGCACCACGCCGCTGCCGGCGAGGAAGCGCACCTTGCCGCGGAAGGCCTCCCGCCGCTCGGCGTCACCCGCCCCGGCGCCGCCCGCCTCCAGCGCCTCCCACAGCAGCAGCCTGATCAGCTCGGGATGCTCCTGGTACCAGTCGAACATCTGGCCGATCGACTCGGCCACCGCGTCGGGGTCGATCGACACCGAGCGGCTGACCTCTTCCAGCTTGGCCCGCACCACGGCGGCGAACAGCTTCTCCTTGCTGCCGTAGTAGAGGTAGATGGCCTGCTTGTTGGCCCTGGCCTCCTCGGCGATGCGGCCGACCCGCGCGCCGGCCAGGCCGTATCGGGCGAACTCGGCCGTGGCGGCCTCGAAGATGCGCCGTCTGGTGTCCTCCGCGTCGTAGGCCATGCGAGGAATTAAACCACCCGGTTGACTCTTGCGCCTCCTGGGGGCAGTATCGACCCCGGAAAGAAAAACATCCGGTTGGTTTATTTCGTCTGGAAGGGCATCCTCATGACCACACCCGTTCCCGTCCGCACGCCGCTGCCCGCCTCGCTGGCCGGCGCCACCGCGCTGCTCATCGGCGGCAGCTCCGGCATCGGCCTGGCCGCCGGCACCCTGCTGCGCTCGGTCGGCGCCCGCGTCGTGCTCCTCGGCCGCGACGCCGAGAAGCTCAAGGCCGCCGCGGAGCACGTACGAGCCGCCGCACCCGGCGGCGAGGACGACGTGCTCACCGTGGCCGGAGACGCCGGCGACGAGCGCACGCTGGACGAGGCATTCGAGCGGGCGGGCCAGGTGCAGCACGTCTACCTCACCGCGGGCGGCATCAGCGGCGCGGGCCCGCTGGCCGACCTGCCGCCCGACGACATCCGCGCCACCCTCGCCGACGGCCTGTGGCGGCCCTTCGCCGCCGCCCGCGCCGCGGCCACCCGCCTGCCCGCCGGCGGCTCGCTCACCTTCAGCTCCGGCATCCTCGTCACCCGGCCCATGCCCGCCATGACCGCCCCGCTCGCCGTCGCCGGCGGCGTGGAGATCCTCACCAGGGCACTGGCCGTCGAGCTCGCCGCCGCCCGCGTACGCGTCAACGCCATCCGCTACGGCCGCATCGACACCCCGCTGCTGCGCTTGCTGCCCGGCCTCGACTCCGACGAGGGCGTGGCCGCCGCCGGGCAGAGCGCCCCGCTCGGCCGCGTCGGCACCGCGCAGGAGGCCGCCGCCGCGGCGCTGTTCTGCATGGCCAACGGCTACGTCACCGGCCAGGTCATCACCGTCGACGGCGGTGAGAGCCTGGCCTGAGCACCGGTCAGGTGTGCAGGGTGGGGCGGTAGACGAGCTCCTGGGTGCGGCCGTCGAGCGTATGGGACCCCAGCAGCTCCAGATCGAAGTCCGCCGCACCCTTGAAGAGCGGGGACGTCCCCGTCTGCCCCGTGATGACCGGGAAGATCGTCACCTGCACCCGGTCGACCAGGCCCGCCGCCATCAGCGCGCGGTTCATCGCCAGGCTGCCGTGCGAACGCAGCGGCACCTTCGACTCCTCCTTCAGCCGCCGCACGACCTCGACGGCGTCGCCGCGCTCCACGGTCGCGTCGCGCCAGTCGACGGGCTCGGCGAGGGTGCTGGAGACGACGGTCGCGGGAAGGTCGCACATCCGCCGCACCCACGGATCGCGCACGTCCGCGTCGTCGGCGGCGCCGGCGAGCATGTCCACGAAGCTGCGGAAGGTGGTGGCGCCGAACACCATCCGCTGCTCCTCGCTGTAGCAGGCCAGGCGGTGATCCAGCAGTTCGGGGCCCTGCTTGCCCCAGTAGCCGCTCCAGCCGGCCGTCACCGAGCCGAAGCCGTCGAGACTGCTGAAGACGTCGAAGGTGTAGGTGACGGTCACGGCGCTGCTCCTCGCGTACGGGCGATCGGGTTCGTCCTCACAGACCACGCATCGGCCCGGAACTCATCGCCGCCGGGCTCCGCCGATTCTCACCGGCGCCCGCCCGTCCCGCCAGGGCACGGGAGGGACATTCACCGGACATTGCCGGCGTGGCGCTCCGCCGCCGCCGTCAGCGCGTCCAGCGTGGACTGGTGCGGCTGCCCGAGCCTGGCCTGCGACTCGTCGACCAGGCCGGTCAGGCGGGCCACCTCGTCGTCGGTCAGATCGGCGGCGATGCCGGCGGCGGCGACGTTGGCGCGCAGGTGGGCGGGGTTCGCCGTGCCGGGGATGACGAGCATGGCGGGTGAGCGGCGCAGCAGCCAGGCCAGCGCCACCTGGGCCGGCGTCACGCCCAGGCGTTGCGCGGGGCCCGCCAGCTCGGCGTAGCCGGCCAGCCGCCCCGAGGCCAGCGGGAAGTAGGGGACGAACATGATGCCCTGCTCCTCGCAGGCCTCGAGCACCTGGACGCCGCTGCGGTCGAGCAGGTTGAAGCGGTTCTGCACGGCCGCGATCGGCGTCATCTCCTGCGCGCGGGCCAGCAGCTCCGGCGAGGCGCCCGACAGGCCGATGCGGCGGATCAGCCCCTGCTCGCGGAGCTCGACCAGCACGCCGAGCGACTCCTCCAGCGGCACGTCGGTGTGCGTGCCGGGCATGTCGCCCGGCAGCCGCAGGTACGTCAGCTCGCTCGTCTCCGCGCCCATGTCGGCCAGCGCCTCGTGGACCTGCCTACGTACGGTGTCCGGGTGGTCGGTGATGATCCACGACCCGTCGGGGCCGCGCCCCGCGCCGACCTTGTTGCCGACGATCACCCCGTCGGGGAACGGGCGCAGCGCCTCGCCGATCAGCTGGTTCACGATGCGGGGCCCGTAGGCGTTCGCGGTGTCGAAGAACGTCACGCCCAGCTCGACCGCCAGGCGCAGCACCTGCCGTGCCGCCTCGGGGTCCTGCGGCGGGCCCCACACGTTCGGTCCCGCGAGCTGCATGGCGCCGTATCCCATCCGGTTCATCGGTTTCTCCCTCGCTGTATCACTGCGACGCTTCTATGCGTAGCACTGTTCCGTTCCAGTGTTACGCCAAATGCCGTAACATCGCAACGTGGACGACGAGAAGACCAGGACCAGGCAGCGGATCCTCGCCGCGGCGGCCGGCATCCTCGAACGCGAGGGCGCTCACGCGGTCTCCACCCGCTCCGTCGCCGCGGCGGCCGGCATCCGCGCCGCCTCGCTCTACCAGCTCTTCGGCGACAAAGACGCCCTCCTCGCCGCCCTGGCCGTGCACGGCTTCGACCTCTACCTGGCCGAGAAGCACGAGCTGGCCTACAGCGGCGACCCGGTCGAGGACATGCGCCGCGGCTGGGACATGCACGTCGACTTCGGCCTGCGCCACCCCGCCTTCTACGTGCTGATGTTCGGCACCGACCGCCCCGGCCGCCGCCCGCCCGCCGCCCAGGAGGCGCACGAGCTGCTGCTGGGCTACCTCGAGCGCATCGCCGCCGCCGGCCGCCTGCGCGTGCCGCCCCGCACCGCCGCCGGCCTCCTGCACGCCGCCGTCACCGGCGTCGCCCTGTCCCTGATCGGCGCCCCCGCCGCAGGGCCTCAAGGGCCGGACGGTCGCGTACCTGAGACCTCAGGACAGGAGTCCCGCCTGCCGGAGCTGTCCGCGAGGATGCGCGACACCCTCATCGCCTCGCTCACCACCGACCCGCCGCCGGCCGAGGACACCGGCCTCGCCTCCCGGGCCCTCGCCCTCGACGCCGCACTCACCGCCGCGCCACAGGACACCCTCCCGCTCCGCCCGGCCGAGACCGCCCTGCTGCGCGACTGGCTCGACCGGCTCGCCCGCTAGGGTGCCGCCATGACTCCCCTGGCCCCGTTCCGCTGGCTCAGCGTCTCCGAAGTGCGGGGCGGCGGCCCGCTCGGCTTCATCTTCAGCGTCGCGTTCTTCCGCGGCCTCACCCCCGTCGGGGTGGTACGCCGCTTCACCGGGGACACCGGCCTGTGGACCGGCCTCGACGGCGAGTTCTCCGACGATGACGACCCCGTGGCGGAGAGCTTCGCGGTGACCTTCGCGGTGACCTTCGCGGTGACCTTCGCGGTGACCTTCGCGGTGGCCGCGAAGGTCACCGAAGTGCCGTTCACCGAGGACTTCCTGCGGCGGCGGATGCTCGTGGGGCCCATCCGCATGGGATGAGGCGGCCCCCAGTCGTGCTGGGAGCCGCCGGTTGGATGGATCAGACGCCGAACGGCGCCGCGTAGCGGATCAGGCCGGTCGGGACCGGCCGTCCGGGGTCGAGGGCGAGGGCCATCATGTACTTGTCCTCGACCTCGAAGGGCGGGCGGATGCCGTGCCCGGAGGCCGGGGTGAAGCCGAAGCGCGGGTAATACTCGGCGTGGCCGAGCACCACCACCAGGTTTTCGCCCTGCTCGCGGGCGGCGTCGAGCGCGGCCCTGATGGCGGCGCCGCCGGCTCCTCGCCGCTGGTGCCCGGGCAGGACGGCGCACGGGCCGAGAGCGAGGGCGGGTTCGCCGCCGACGTGGCAGCGGGTGAGCAGCGCGTACCCGGCGGGCTCGCCGCCGGGGGTCTCGGCCAGCCAGGACAGGCCGGGCAGCCATGCCTGCGGGTCGGCCCGCAGCGCCTCGACGAGGTCGGCCTCGTGTGCGGTGGGGAAGGCGGCGAGGTTGATGTCGCGGATGGCGGCGACGTCACCGGCGCCCTCGGGACGGGTGATCCAGGAATGAGACAACGTAAGAACCCTTGTGAGAAAGGGGGCCCCGACGAGGTCGGCCCGTTCGGCTCAGGCCTGCGGGCGGACCGGGGCCCGGGATGTGAGGTCGGTCCGGGCGCTGCCCAGGGCAGCGGTCTTCGCCGCGGTCATCAACCTCACCTCCCCTCTCACGATCGAAAGCACCCTATCACCCGATCCCGCCTGGCGTGAGCACGCGCCACAGGCCCGCCACGGCCAGCACGGACGCCGCGCCCGCCGCGGCGACCACCTGGCCCGGCGCCACCGCCTCACCCAGCGCTCCGCCACCGGCCGCGAACAGCCCCTGCCACGTCATGGTCCCGGTCAGCGCCAGCCCGAGCGCCTGCCCCCTGTTCGCCTCCGGCACCACCTCGAGGAACCGCCGGGCCAGCCCCAGCTGGTACGCCACCCCGAACCCCGACACGGCCAGCAGCACCCCCGCCACGACGGGTCCCGGCGAGCCGGCGAACCCGAGCAGCGGCCCGCCGAGCAGCAGCGCCAGCGGCCCCGCCAGCCGCTCCCTCAGCCGCAGGGCGACCAGCCGCCCGATCACCAGGTTCCCGGCGAGCATGCCGAGCGCCACAGCGGTGAACAGCAATCCGGCCGCACCCGGCACCCCGACCTGAGCCGCGTACGGGACCAGCACCCCTTCGGCCCCCACCACCAGCGTGGGCGGCAACCACTGCGCCCACAGCAGCGCACGGACATCCGGCCGGCGCAGCAGCTCGCGGTTGACGCGCCAGGTCCGCCCCACCGCCGACCCGACGGCCGGACCACGGCCCGGCCGATCGGCCAGCCGGAACCGCAGCAGCGCGGCCGACACCAGGCAGCTCGCCACCGTGATCCACAGCGCCCCGTACGGGCCCACCGCGGCGATCAGCATCCCGCCCACGGCGAAGCCGAGCACTTGCGTGCCGCCCGCGGCCATGGAGAACACGGCCCGGCCCAGCACGTACCGGTCGCCGTCCAGCAGATCGGGCAGCAACGCGCTGCGCGCCGCCGAAGCGACCGCGCCCGGCACGCCGGTGACGAACACCAGCACCAGCATCGCCGCCGGCGGCAGCACCCCGGCCGCGAGCACCGCCGCGACGCCGGCCCTGACCAGGTCGTATCCGGCCATCACCGCCCGGGGCGGCCACCGGTCGGCGTACGCCAGCAGGAACGTGCCCCCGAGCGCGTACGGCAGGAAACCGGCCACGTAAGCCAGCGCGGCCAGCAGCGGCGATCCGGTGCCGGCGTAGACGGTCACCGACAGCGCGAGCATCTTCACCGTCTCGCCGCCGAGGTGAAGCGTGTAACCGGCGAACAGCACGCGGAACTGGCCCACCGCGAACACCTCGCGGTACGTGGCCCGGGTAGTGATCATGCGGGCCAGTCTCGGGGCGGTGCCCGCGCGGGCGTTAAGGTTTCGGGTGGAGGCGAAAAGTGCTGCTCATCGAGGTAGGCCCACTCGACGTGGCCCACACCCGCTACGCCATCTCCCCGCTGGGAGAGGCGATGAACGCACTCCGCGTCGCAGCCGGCGAGCAACCCGCCGGCCCCCTGCGCCCCTGGGCCGAACGCATCGCCCCCCGCTACAGGCAACTGCTGCGCGAGACCCCTGAGGTCGGGGCCCTGACCACGCTGTTCCGCCGCGACGCCTACAACGCCGACTTCATCCACCCCCCACCGACCCCCCGCAGACCGAACTCCACCGCGCTCACCACCCCCACCGGCCGCGAGGGTGACTTCACCGCCGAACTGGCCGTGGTGCGGGCGACCCCGCTGGCGCGGGTGCGCGCGGAGCTCGCCCGCAACCTGGCGGGGATGCGTACGCCGCCGCGCCACGTCCAGCAGATCCTGACCGCCCCCGACGTGCTCACGCGGCTCGCGGACGCGATCGAGGCGGCCTGGCACGCGCTGGTCGAGCCCGACTGGCCGCGGCTGCGCACGGTGCTGGAACGCGACCTCGTGCACCGCGCCGGGCAGCTGGCCATGGACGGCTGGGCCGCGGCGCTGTCCGACCTGGACCCGCGCGTACGCTGGCGCTCCGAGGCAGAGCGCGGCGTGATCGAGGTGCACGCCGGCCCCCGGGACGTGCAGGAGCGGCACCGGCTCGACGGCACGGGGCTGCTGCTGATGCCGACCGTCTTCGGCACCCTCATCAGCTACGTCGAGCCGCCCTGGCCGTACGCGCTGGTCTATCCGGCGCGCGGCGTCGCGAACCTGTTCGGGCCGCCACCCGCGCACGGCGGCGCGGCCGCCCTGGCCCGGCTGATCGGCCCGCACCGCGCGCAGATCCTGCGAGCGCTGGAGGCGCCCGCGACGACCACGCAGCTGGTCCGCCAGCTGGGCCTCAGCCTGGGCGCGGTCGGCGGCCACCTGGCCGTCCTACGCGGATCCGGCCTGGTCACCCGCACCAGGACCGGCCGCAGCGTCCGCTACGAACGCACCACCCTGGGCGACACCCTGACCGCCAGCTGACAGTGATGCTCGTCCCATGATCCTCGTCGCCGGAGGCTCGCCGCGTGGTCGCCACCCACCTGGTCACCCTGCTGCGCCAGGCCGGCCCCACAGAACCGGCGACGAGCCCGCGCTGACGGGCATAAAGGGGATGCATTCAGCCGGAGATGGGGAAGTTGGCACGGAAGGTGTTGCGCGGGTTGTGGTGGCGTTCGAGGTCGCGAAGGCGACGGAGCGCAGCGGGAGGGAAGGCGTCGGCCACTGATTCGCCGGGACTGAGAAAAGTGAAGGGTTTGCGTCCGCTCACCGGGAGAGCGTCGGTGAGCGCGCGTTGTCTGGCGGTGATGGCCTCGGTGGTTGCCGGGTCGGCCGGCACACCGAACAGGTAGAGCGCGTAGGGCTCGGTGATCGGGCCGTGCGGGCTGTCGGACGGGCGGGTGAATGCGCCGCCCAGGTGGCGTATCTGCACACTCATCAGCGGGGCGATCGGGTCGGCCAGCAGGGTCTTGGCGGCGGTGTCGTCCAGTTGGGTGAGCAGTTCGGCGCGTGAGGAGCCCGCGCTGGGGTCGGTCGGTTCGGCGGTGATGGTGCCGAGTTCGGCGACCGTCATGGTCCGTCTGCTGTCGGTGAGGGGGCGGGGCAGGCGGTCCAGGGGGCTGAGCAGGTCGCGGGCGGCGGCGGCCTGGCCGAGGTAGGCGGCATCGACGGCGATCATGGGGTCGGAGCCGGGGAAGTGCAGCAGGTCCAGCCAGACAGTCAGGTCGTCGGGGGCGGTGGCGGTGATCTGGCGGTAGGCGTCCATCACGTCCGGGGCGTGCTCGGCGGGCCACAGTAGCCGGCCGCCGTACAGGTGCGGCGCGCGGTGGAGGGCGAGTTCCAGGGCGGTGACGATCGCGAAGGAGCCGCCACCTCCGCGCATGGCCCAGAACAGGTCGTGGTTGGTGTCGGCGGTGATGCGCCGCGGCCGCCCTTCCGCGTCCACGATGTCGAAGGCGGTGACGCTGTCGGCGATCCAGCCGTGCTTGCGGCCGAACCAGCTCAGTCCGCCGCCGAGCGCGACACCGGTGACGCTGACGACCGGGGAACTGCCGGGCAGGCCGGTCAGGCCGTACGGCGCTGCGGCTGCCTGAAGGCCGCCCGAGGACACGCCCGCGCCGACGCGGGCGCGTCGGGCGGCCGGGTCGATCTGGAGGGAATCCAGACGGTGGGTGCGCAGCAGAATGGCGCCGTCCAGTTCGGTGGTGGCGCCATGGCCGTTGGGCTGGGCCGAGACGGCCATTTCGCGGGCACGGGCGAAGCGGACCACGGCCGCGACGTCGGCGTCGTCGGCCGCTTCGACCACGGCGGGAACGGCCTGTTCGACGGCGAGGTTCCAGGGGCGCCGGGCCTGGTCGAAACCGTCGTCTCCGGGAAGCAGAACCCGTCCGCGGACGATGGTGCGCAGGTCGTTGACCTTGTTGGTCATCTTTCTTCCGATCTTGGGTGGAGGGAAGGGACCGTCAGTTGTCGAAGATCGCGGTGGGGTCGCCGGTGTACCAGGTGTTGTCGATGCGAAGCCGACGGATCACCCAGCGGTCACCGTCGCGGACCAGGTCGACGTCGTAGGGGTTCTTCAGCAGCGCGTGTGTGGTGGAGTCGGCGATGAGCAGGTGCTGAGCTTCCACCAGGGCGGTGAGCCGGGCGGTGTCGCCATCGATCGTGATCCGCGTGTTGGTGACCTGGTGTGTGGTGTCCACCCGGCCGGTGAACAAGGCCAGAATGGTGGTGACGATGGTGTCGCGCCCGGACATCAGCGGCGGCTTGGCCCCCCACTTGGCGGCGGCCGGGCGGAAGTCCAGCTCAGCGTCGGGGGCGAAGGCCGAGGCGAACAGGGCCTTGTCCTTCAGGTCCTGACCCAGGCCGAACCGGTAGAGCGCATCGAGGATCTCGGCGCGGTCCCGTAGCTCCTGGACGACTGCGTTCGCGTCGGTGGTCGGAGCGGACAGGGCGTGCTCTGCGGTGACGTACATGCTTGCTCCCGTGCAGGTCACAATGACGATTGGTGTGCTCCACCTTCGTTGGGGAGCGACGGGCAGATCAATGCGGCTCTGTGGAAGAATCGTGAAGCTGGAGTTAACGATCTGGGGGTGACATGCTGGAGCGCCACGAGCTGGAGGCGTTCTTGACCCTGGCCGAGGAGTTGCACTTCGGCCGCACCGCCGAGCGCCTGCGCGTGTCCACCGCCCGGATCAGCCAAACGATCGCCAAGCTGGAGCGCCGAACTGGCGTGCCGTTGTTCACCCGCACCAGTCGCCGGGTGGAGTTGACCGCGGTTGGCCGGCAACTGTACGAAGAAGTCCGGCCCGCCTGGGACCAGATCGCCGCGGCGGTCGCGCGCGCGATCGACTCCGGGCGCGGCCTCACCGGCACCCTGCGGGTGGCCTTCGTAGGCGCGGCGGGTGGGCAACTGCTCGCCGGGGCCGCCGAGTTGTTCCGCCGTCGCCTGACGGACTGCGAGGTTCAGCTCCGCGAAGCGCAGATAGTCGACCTGATGCCCTGGCTGCGCGATGACCAGGTCGACCTCGCGCTGGGCACGTTCCCCATCGACGAGCCGGGCATCGTCACCGGTCCGGTGCTGGTGTCCGAAATGCGGATGCTCGCCGTGCCGTCCCAGCATCCGTTCGCCCGTCGTACGTCGGTCTCGCTCGACGATCTCGCCAGGGTGAAGCTCCTCCAGTTGCCGGACACCCTGCCGATCTCGCTGCGAGAGGACCGCACTCCGCGCGCCACTCCTGCGGGACGGCCGATCGACCCCGGCCCCTTGGCCTCGACGTTCAACGAGATGCTCACCCTCATCGGCGCCGGCCACGGCGCCTTCCCCGTCGGCGCCCAGGCCAGGCGCTACTACGCACGCCCCGACGTCGCCTATATCCCCATCAGCGACGCCCCGCCGCTGCGCTGGGGCCTGCTGTGGCGGACCGACGGCGCCACCGCTCGGGTCCGCGCCTTCGCCAAGGCCGCGCACGACCTGGTCAGCTCCTCCTGACCGCGGTATCCATGTTCAAACGGTTCGCGGATCAGCACCACTCGCAGCCCGTTCTTCAGTGCCAGAGGCAGATTCACTGATCATCTCTGCACGTCTGCTCGTACGCGGCTCTGCACGTCAATCAGTACGCCGACCTCGATCACTCAGGTGGTCGAACCCTTGATCTGAATGGGCGACATGCCAGTCCAGCAGCCGGTCCGGGGCGTCCTCAGCCTCACTGGTCAACAACCCAAGACAAGACTTCAGGGCTGCGGGCTGATGCCGGCCACGGTCAGGGTGAACAGGCGCTCCGCCGCCTCCTGGGCGTCGGGGCGGTGCTCGGTGGTCAGGACGATGCCGATGATCAGGGCCACCAGCTCGGAGACGGTGACGTCACCGTGCACCGCCTTGTCCTGCACGGCCCGGCGCAGCAGCGGCTCGCCGGCCTCCTCGATGCGCGTCGAGCAGGAGTTCTGGTGCACCGGCTCGCTCTCGCCGTCGTAGACGAGCGCGGCCGCCAGCCCCCGGGCGGCCACGCAGTAGGTGAGCAGGTCGTTCAGCCAGTCGAGCAGGGCGGCGCGGGCGTCGTCCTTGCCGGCCAGCTCGTCGGCGCGCTCGCACAGGGCGTCGATGCGCTGGTGGGAGACCGCCTGCAGCAGGGCGCGGCGGGTCGGGAAGTGGCGGCGCACGGTGGCCGAGCCGACGCCCGCGACGCGGGCGATCTGTTCGAGTGAGGCGGCGGCGCCGTGGGCGTCGACCTCCTGCTCGGCCACGGCGAGGATGCGCGCGTAGTTGCGCCGGGCGTCCGCGCGCTGGCGTTCGGGCATGGCGTCGTCTCCCCCTCACTAAATGGCGGGCCCCGCCGTTTCGGGTTGCTAAGTGGCGGGGGTCGCCATATCGTACCGCAAGAGGAAACGGCGGGCCCCGCCATTTTCCGTACTTCATGAGGAGCATCATGTCCGCATCCACCGCACCCGTCCTGGTCACCGGCGTGACCGGCAGGCAGGGCGGCGCCACCGCCCGCGCCCTGCTCGCCGCCGGCGTCCCCGTCCGCGCCCTCGTCCGCGACCCCGCCGCGGAACGCGCCAAGGCCGTCGAGGCGCTCGGCGCCGAACTCGTGACCGGCGACCTCGGCGACCGCGACTCCGTGGCCCGCGCCGCCGAGGGCGCCCGCGCCGTCTTCTCCGTGCAGATGCCGCCCTTCACCGCCGCCGGCGCCGACTTCGACGAGGAGGTGCGGATGGGCGTCAACCTCATCGAGGCCGCCAGGGCCGCCGGGGTGGCGCAGTTCGTGCACACCTCCGTCACCGGCGCCGGCCACCAGGCCGACATTCCCGGCTGGACCGAAGGCCGCTGGAGCGCCCTGAAGGCCCCGATCGAGGCCAAGGCCGCCATCCAGGACCGGCTGCGCGCGGCCGGCTTCCCCCGTTGGACGATCATCAAGCCGTCCTTCTTCATGGTGAACTTCCTGCCGTCCATGCGGTTCCTGTTCCCCCGCGGCGTCGAGGGCGGCCTGGTGAGCCTGCTCAAGCCGGACACCCGCGTGCCGCTCATCGACACCGAGGACGTCGGCACCGCGGCCGCCGCCGCCATCGCCGACCCGGACCGCTTCCACCAGGTCGAGCTGGAGCTGTGCGGCGACTTCCTGTCCATGGCGGAGATCGCCGCGACCCTCTCCCGCGTGCTGGGCGCCCCGCTGACGGCTCCCGACATGACCCTGGAGGAGGCGAAGGCGGCCGGGATGCCGGACATGGGGATCTCGCACGCGTACATGAACGTCAGGAGCCAGCCCGCCAGGCCCGAGTACGCCAAGGGCTTCGACATCCCCATGACGACCTTCGCCGAGTGGGCCGAGAAGACCCTGGTCTGACACTCGGACGCTCCTCCCTGGGCAGAGAATCTTGGGTCAGACCTAAGTTCATGGTTGACAAGATATTTAGGTCGGTACTAAGTTTAGGGCGAAGCCAAGAGAGAGGAGCGCTCATGAATCTGCGCACCACCCAGCCGAACGCCCGCACCACCTGTGACCAGCGCACCAGCCCGATCCGCCCGACCGCCAAGCCCGTGCCGCTCAAGCTGCCGCGCGGCAAGAAGGGCCGCTGAGGAGGCACCCCCTGAACGTCCACCTCACTCCCAGCGAGATCACGGCCGTCACCGAGCACCTCGGCCTCCTCCAGGCGGGCGTCCCCGGCCTGCTGGCCGACGCCGACCTCACCCCGGGCACGCCGCGACCGGCGGCGTGCCCGGCCGGTGGGTCAACGCCTCAGGACGGCCCGCCACCGAGGCCGCTCGCGGCGGGCTCGCGGGGGGTGCTGCTGGACGACGCCCGCCGCCTGGCCGCCGCGGCCCCGCGGGCCGTCCTCGACGTGTACGAAGGCCTGCCCCACGTCTTCCACCTGGCGATGCTGACCGGCGCCGTCCTGCCCGCCATGACCACGTTCCTCCGCTGCCTGGCGGACTTCGTCCACGAAAGGCCCCTGTGACCTCACCCCTGCGCCTGATGAGCGTGCACGCCCACCCCGACGACGAGTCGAGCAAGGGCGCCGCCACGCTGGCCAAATACGCCGCCGATGGCGTGGACGTGCTCGTCGTCACCTGCACCGGCGGGGAACGCGGCGACGTGCTCAACCCCGCCATGGACAAGCCCGGCGTCCGCGAGAACCTCGCCGAGATCCGCCGCGCCGAGATGGCCGCCGCCCGCGAGATCCTCGGCGTACGCCAGCACTTCCTCGGCTACGTCGACTCCGGCCTGCCAGGACCCGGCGAGCCCCTGCCCGGCGACTGCTTCGCCCGCCGGCCCGTCGAGGAGGCGGCCGGGCGGCTGGTGGCGCTCATCCGCTCCTTCCGCCCGCACGTGATCATCACCTACACATACCGGCGGCTACCCGCACCCCGACCACGTCCACACCCACCGGGTGACCGTGGCCGCCTTCGACGCCGCCACCGACCCGGGCCGCCACCCCGGGGCGGGCCCGCCGTGGCGGCCGGCCAAGCTCTACTACCACGGCGCCCTGTCCAGGGCGTGGTTCCAGGCCATGCACGACGCCATGACCGCGCGCGGCCTCGACTCCGGCATGGCCGACGTCCTCGCCGAGTTCCCCGCCGAGGTCCCCGCCGAGGTCCCCGCCGACGCACCGGATCCCGGCTTCACCACCCGCGTCCCCTGCGCCGATCACTTCGCCACCAGGGACCGGGCGCTGCTCGCCCACGCCACCCAGATCGACCCCGCAGGCGGCTTCATGCTGCATGACCGCGACGTCGAACGCGAGGTCTGGCCCACGGAGGACTACCTTCTCGCCCGCACCGACGTCGAGGTCGCTCTCCCGGAGAACGACTTGTTCGCCGGCCTGCGTACCACCCCGTGACCGCACCCCAGGAAGACCAGCCAGCCTGGTCACGGCGTCGCACGCCGCCGGCGCCCACGCCGGGCAAGCGAGCCGCGGTGGCCCGGAGCGCACGCGCCGATCGTTCTGATGGGGCGGGCCGCCCAAGGAGCGGCCGGGACCGGCCAGAAGCTCAAGGCCGGGGTGGTCAGAAGCCGAGCAGCTGCGGCCCGTCCGTGAGCCGCCCCAGCATGCCCGGCACCGCCGCCCGCACCGTGGCCATGCTCTCGGCGGGCAGGTCGAGGCGGACCTCGAAGACGGTCTCGGTCCGCAGGCGGTCGGCGGCCCGCGGGGTCAGCTCGACCCGCAGCGTCGCACCGTCGAGGGTCAGTGAGCGCAGGCCGCCGTCGGTGGCGCCCTCCGGGTGGCGCGCCAGGTAGTACGTCTCCTCGTGCACGGTCAGCACGACCGCCTCGGCGTCGGGGTCGTCGGGCCGCTCGCCCAGCCAGAGCAGCCGCTGTCCCGGCACGGGCTCGGAGTCCTCCTCGTGCCCGGCGACGCGGGCGGTCATGCCGGCGGCAGGGGTGTAGGACACCTCGCCGGTGATCGGCGGGGCCGGCCGGTGCTCGTCGAAGGGAGAGTGCCACGGCCGCTCGTCCAGCAGCGGGACGGGCAGCCCGAACGGCATGGCGGTCGGCAGCGCCGCAAGCAGCCACTCCGGCGGCACGTCGCGGGGGAACATGGTCAGCTCCCCCAGCGCCGCCGCCGGCTCCACCAGCGCGAACGGCATCGCCTCACCGTCGGCCCTGCAGCCATGACCCCGGCTGCCGGAGGTGAACTCCAGCTCACAGCTGAACCAGGTGCCCTTCCCCTTGCGATAGGACAGCTCGCGCAGCCGTTCAAGGGACTCGTCCAGGCCATCGACCTCGCCATCGACCTCGCAAGGCCGCCCGTCGCCCAGCACGGTCGTCACCCCGGACGCGCCCAGCTGCGCCCGTCGCACCGTCACCCGCGAGGCGTCCGGGACGGCGGCGCGCACCAGATCGCCGATGTGCATGCGCGTGTCGTGCCCCTCGTCCATCTGACGGGGAAACCTGCGGTGCGCCATCATGCCCCTTCCCGAGCGACGTTCGCCGAAGTGTCAGTGGTGAGCAGCGCGTGCAGGGCCCGCAGCTCGCTCAGCAGCGCGCTGCTCCCCTTGCGCGCCGCCAGGTCGCGCACCCGCGGGATCTCCCCGCGCGCCCCGCACCGCCCCGCGACGGTGCCGGCCAGCGCGACGAAGGCGGCCGACCCGTTGCGCGGCCGCGCGCCCGGCTCGGGCAGCACCACGGGCAGCGCCGCCGCCATGATCTCCCACACCTGCGCGTGCGCGCCCCGCTGCGCGGCCGTGTCGAGCGCGGCGATCATGTCGCTCATCTTGACCTCGCCGCTCGCCAGCAGCAGCCCGGCCTGCCTGCCGACCTCGGCCGCCGGTAACTCGCCACGCGCGGCCACCTCCAGCAGCACATCGACCGCCTCCGTCTCCTGCGGGTCGCCCAGCACCCGCGCCAGCACCGCCGCGAACGCCGCCCCGGCCGGCCCGCCGGCCCGCGCCAGCGCCCGCGCGTGCTCCCCCCGCACGTGCGGCCGGCCGTAGGAGTGCACGACGTAGGGGCCGAGGTGCGCCGCGGCCGTCTCCCGATGGAAGGGCAGCATGGCGGGCCACCAGTCGAGATGACGCACCTCGGCGTCGGAGGAGAGGGAGGGCTCGAAGCGGTTGAGCAGGAAGTCGGCCAGCGGCAACCCGGTGCGCGCCGCCCGGCGGACGAGGAGGTGCGGCCTGCTGTAGTGGTGGTGGTCGCGGGCGTGCCAGTCGTGCTCGGGCCCGTGGTCGCCGCACCGCCACTGCAGGCCCAGCTCGGTCTCCGGGTGCCGCCAGGCGGCCAGGATGCGCCCGGCCGGCGACGTCAGGTGCCCCGCCTCGACCGGCTCATCGGGGGGCAGCCGCAGCAGTGCCTGCTGGAAGTCGGCGGCCAGTGGCTTGGCGCCCGCCGCCTCCAGCACCTCGAGCCGGCGCACCAGCTCGGCCGGCGCCACGTGCCCGGTGTCGTGGGTGGGGGTGGCCAGCAGCAGCGGCGGCAGCGTGCCCTCATCCAGGGCGCGCAGGATCTCCGCCGCGCGGTGCAGCAGCACCCGCTGCGGGACGGCCAGCCCTCCTGACGGCAGCAGCGTGCGCCACGCCGGCTGGTCGGAGCCGAGGCCGACGATGTGCGTGACCGCCCCCCTGAACCAGTCGTCCACCGAGTCCCAGAACGAGGACTGGTATTGCCAGCGCCACCACGGCTGCCTGAGGCCCTCCAGCCTGGCGGCCAGGCCGGCGCGGTCGCGACCGGCCAGCGTGACGAACCCGGCCAGCAGCCGTTCCCACGTCTGCCACGTCCGGGACATGGACACCCACAGCGTCACCAGCTCGTCGGGAGTGGCGGGCGGCTCTTCGAAGGGCCGGGCCCGCTCGGGCGCAGCGGGCAGCGGCGGCGGCGCGAAGACCGGCTCGGCCGCCGCCGCACCGCCGAAGGCCGCCGCGAGGCGGCCGCCCAGCCGGGGCGGCAGCAGCTCGATCGCCTCGCGCACGGCCGCGCGCCCCTCCTCGTCCATCGCCGCCGCGTGGGCCAGCGCCAGTTCGGCCGCCTTCTCCTGCAGCTCGGCCGACTCGGCGGCGAACGCCCTGG
Source organism: Nonomuraea sp. NPDC049421 (assembly GCF_040677005.1). Lineage (NCBI taxonomy): Bacteria > Bacillati > Actinomycetota > Actinomycetes > Streptosporangiales > Streptosporangiaceae > Nonomuraea > Nonomuraea sp. NPDC049421. The sequence goes on along the minus strand of NZ_JBFAQA010000004.1, from coordinate 49,004 downwards.
CCAGCGGCGCGGCCACCACGCCGGCCAGCTCGGGCCGCCGGCGCACCGCCGCCTGCAGCCACGACAGCCCGGCCCGCACCAGCTTGCGCTCCTGGCGGAACAGCAGCGACTCCCACGCCTCGGCCAGGTCGTCGGCCGTCAGCGCCGAGCAGCCGCGCAGGCGCTTGGCGGCCGCCTCGGCGACCTGGCCGGGCGCGGCGGGCAGCAGCCGGAGGTAGTCGCGGGCGCGGCCGTCGACCTCGCCGGGCGCCGGATCGAGGGCCTCGTGCAGGTGGACGAAGAAACGCAGCTCGACGGGGGCGCCGCCGAGCAGGAACCGGCGCAGGCAGCCGTCGAGGAGATCGGCCCGCCGCACCCGGCCGCTGTCGGCGAGGTCAAGGAGCGCGCCGAGCCAGCCCTGGTCGGGATCGCTCTGCCACTGCAGCTGACGCCCCACGCCCTGCGCCTCGAACAGCCGTGGCAGCAGGTGGTCGAGCAGCGGGTCGTCGGCCAGGCCCTTGGGCGGCTCGGACACCCAGCCGGCCACGAGCACGTCGTGCGGCGGCGGCTCGATGCCGGTCTCGCGCAGCAGGGCGAGCGCCAGCCGCATGCCGCGGTCGTCGGCGGTGCGCAGCCGCAGCGTCAGCCGCTCGGCCAGGTCGGCACGCCAGGCGGCGGGACGGTCGGCGATGACGGCGAGGACGAGATCGACGTCGTTGTCGGGGCCGGCCCACTGGGGCGCGTAGGCCCGGCGGTAGAGCCAGGACGCGACGGCCGCCGCGCCGCCCAGCGTGGCCGCGCCCGCCACGCGCAGCGCGGGGCCGAAGTCGGCCAGCCCGTCGCTCTCCCACGGGCTGAAGGTGGCCGTCAGCTCCTTCAGCAGCTGCGGCAGCTCGGCCGCGACCCGCTTGCGCGCGGGCTCGTCGAGGGCCTTGACGCGCTCGGCGAGCCGGTCGGCGTGGCGCTGCCAGATCAGCTTCCTGATCTCGTCCTCATGATCCATGGCGGGGACGGTAGCGGGCCGCGCCGACAATTCTCCGGGTCAGGTCTCCAGGAAGTGCAGGACCGCCAGGACGCGCCGGCTGTAGCCGGTGATGTGGGACAGGTCGAGCTTGTCGAACAGCGAGTTGACGTGCTTTTCCACCGCGCTCTGGGAGACGTGCAGGGCCTGGGCGATGGAGGCGTTGGTGAGCCCTTGGGCCATGAGCTCCAGCACCTCGCGTTCGCGGGCGGTGAGCTTGGACAGCGGGTCCTGCTGGGTGGTGCGGGCCAGCAGCTGGCGCACCACCTCGGGGTCGAAGGCGGCGCCGCCCGCGCCCACGCGTTCGAGCGCGTCGAGGAAGTCGCCGACCTGGCCGACGCGGTCTTTGAGCAGGTAGCCGACGCCTTCGACGTCGGAGCTCATCAGCTCGGTGGCGTAGCGCTTCTCGACGTACTGCGACAGCACGAGCACCTTGACCGACGGCCGGCGCTTGCGGATCTCCAGCGCCGCGCGCAGGCCCTCGTCGGTGTGGGTGGGCGGCATGCGCACGTCGACCACCACGATGTCGGGCTCGTGCTGCTCGACGGCCTCGATGAGCGCCTCGCCGTCGCTGACGGCGGCCGGGACCTCGTGGCCCTCCTCCAGCAGCAGGCGTACGAGGCCCTCGCGCAGCAGCGTGGAGTCCTCAGCCAGGATCACCCGCACGGCAGCACCGCCGTGACCGTGGTGGGGCCGCCGGCGGGGCTGTCGACCTCGAAGCGGCCGTCGAGCGCCGCCACCCGCCTGGCCAGCCCCGACAGGCCGCCGCCCGTCGGGCGCGCGCCGCCCGAGCCGTCGTCGCGCACGCGTACGACCACCGCCGCCCCCTCCTTGTGCACCCCGACCGTGATGGCCGCCGCCCCGGCGTGCTTGGCGGCGTTGGTCACCGCCTCGCACACCACGAAGTACGCCGCCGTCTCCACCGCCATCGGGGGACGTTCCGGCAGCCGGCAATCTACCGTGACCGGCACGCTCGAGCGTTCCGCGACCCCGGCGAGCGCCTCGCCGAGGCCGAGCGAGTCGAGCCCGCTCGGGTAGACGCGCCAGGCCACCTCGCGCAGCTCGGCCAGCGCGTGCTGGGCTTCGGCGTGCGCCTGTTCCAGCAGCTCGGGACGGCCGCGGCGGGAGCGTCCGATGAGCATCGACAGCGCGACCAGGCGCTGCTGCAGCCCGTCGTGCAGGTCGCGCTCGATGCGGCGGCGCTCGGAGTCGACCGCCGCGACGATGCCGGCCCGGCTCTCGGCCAGCTCGGTGATGCGGCGCCGCAGCTGCTCGGTCGGGTCGGGGCCGAGCAGGCGGACGGCCAGCCGGCGTTCGAGCGCGTGCACGCCCGCCACACCGGACAGGTCCAGGAAGAGCAGGACGAAACCCCCGGTCAGGATGTACGCCACCAGCGGCGCCGTCGGCTCCATCCCGTCGAACGGCCGGCCCGCGGCCCAGGCGGCCAGCAACGGCACCGCGACCTTCACCCCGGCGACCAGCAGCGCGATCACCAGCCCGCCGAGCACTCCGACGGGCACCCGCGCCGCCAGGTAGCGCGCGGCCCTGCCGCCCCGCGCGTCCTCCAGGGCGTCCAGGTGGGAGGTGTCCAGCCGCAGGCGGCGCGCCTCCAGGCGGGCCAGCCGGCGGGCGGAGGCAAGGACGTTCGGGTGGCCGAGGAACGGCAGCGTCAGCACCAGGAACACCAGCTCGGCGAACGCGGTCGCAGCGCCTGCCGTGACCGCCGCGGCCACCCGCAGACCCTCAGCGACGACTCGCATGCTTGCCCTTGCGCCGCTCGGCCAGGCGGACCCCGATGAACAGCAGGATCGCCAGGACCACGACGGCGATCACCACGTTGGTGCCGACGCCGACGTAGGTCTCGACCAGCTCCCACTGCTCGCCCAGGAGATAGCCGGCCATGACGAAGAGCGTGTTCCAGATGGCGCTGCCGGCCGTGGTGAGCAGCGTGAACTTGATCAGCGGCATGCGCTCGACGCCGGCCGGGATGGAGATCAGGCTGCGGAAGATGGGGATCATCCGGCCGAAGAAGACGGTCTTGCCGCCGTGACGCTGGAAGAACGCCTCGGTCTTCTCGATGTCGGAGATCTTGATCAGGGGGAGCTTGCCGGCGATGGCCAGCGTGCGTTCCCTGCCCAGCAGCGCGCCCACGCCGTAGAGTGCGAGTGCGCCGATCACCGAGCCCAGCGTCGTCCAGACGAGCACGTCGAGCAGTTGCATCTTGCCCCTGCTCGCCGTGAAACCGGACAGTGGCAGGATCACCTCGCTCGGAAGAGGCGGGAAAAGGTTTTCCAGCGCGATGGCGAGACCGGCCCCGGGTGCTCCGAGGCGGTCCATGAGTCCTACCAGCCAGTCAGTCATGCGATCCAGGCTATGGAAGATCGGGCCGAGTGCGGAATGTGGTCGCTGCCCGTTCGGCACTGCGGCAAACCACACCCTCAGCGTACCGTACACTGTACGGCCGTGAGCTCTCAGACGGATCTGGCCCGGCACCCTGCGGTCTTCCAGCCCGGCGACCCGCCCAGGACCGGGCACATCGCCTTCCTCGACCCCGCCGGTGACAGTGTGCTGACCGTGGCAGAGGAACGCGACGGCGGCGTGGCCACGCGCGCCGTCCCCGCCACCCTCGTGCCCGTCGGTGAGGCCGTCGCCGCCCTCGCCAGAGCGCGCAAGGACCCCCACGCCCACCCGGCCGCCCGCTTCTGGGGCGCCGCCGCCCTCATCGCGCTGCAGCTCGTCACCCGGGGCCGCATCCTGCCCGGCGTGTCACCGGGCGAGCACGACTCCTGGCGGGCCGGGCCGCTCGACGCCGACGACGCCCGCCGCGTCCGCGAACTGGCCGCCGCCATGCCCGCCACCGCCCGCGCCGTCCCCCTGCCCGCCGGCGACACCCTGCCCGCCGGCGACGCCCTGCTGCCCGACGCCGAGCCGCTGGTGCGGGCCTTTCTCGACGCCGTCGCCGACGCGATGCCGCGCTCGCCCGGCGCCGTACGCGCCACCGGCCTCACCGCCTACGCCGCCGCGAAGCCCGTCAAGGTGCCCCACCTGCGCGGCTGGGCCGAGGAGGTCTCCGCCGGGCTGGACGCGGGCCTGCGGCTGTCGCTGCGCATCGAGGCCGACGACCCGGTGGCCGCCGAGTTCCGCGCCGTCGCCCAGCTGCACAGCCTGGCCGACCCCTCGCTGGTCGTGGACGCCGCCGACCTGTGGCGCGGCGGCGAGGCCGGCTTCGGCCCCGGCGCCAGGATCGAGGCCACCCTCGCCGTACGCAGGGCCGCCCGCGCCTGGCCCCGCCTGGAGGAGCTGCTCGACAGCACCGTGCCCGACGAGCTGACCCTGTCCGACGGCGACGTGCAGGCGCTGCTGGCCGGAGCCGCCGACCGGCTGGCCGCGGCGGGCGTGGACGTGCACTGGCCGCGCTCGTTCGTGCGCGGCCTCACCGCCCGCGCCGTCGTCGGCGACCGCGACCCCGCGCCGTCCGACCTGCCCTCCTTCCTCGGCGGCCACCACCTGACCAGCTTCGACTGGCAGCTCGCACTCGGCGGCGAACGCCTGACCGCCACCGAGATGGACCAGCTCGCCGAGGCGCACCGCCCCGTCGTACGTCTGCGCGACCAGTGGGTGCTCATCGACCCCGACCTGGCGCGCAAGGCCCGGACGCGCGAGCTCAAACCGCTGACCGGCATCGAGGCGCTCGGCGCCGCGCTCACCGGGACGGTCGAGGTCGAGGACGAGCAGATCCCCGTCGAGCCCACCGCCTGGCTCGACGAGCTGCGCCGCCGCCTGGCCGAGCCCGCCGAGGTGCCGCCGCCGCCCGGCCTGGCCGCGACCCTGCGCGACTACCAGTACGCGGGGCTGCGCTGGCTGGCCAGGATGACCTCGCTCGGCCTCGGCGCCTGCCTGGCCGACGACATGGGCCTGGGCAAGACCGTCACGCTCATCGCGCTGCACCTGCACCGCGCCTCAGGGCCGACGCTCGTGGTCTGCCCCGCCTCCCTGCTGGGCAACTGGGAGCGCGAGATCACCAGATTCGCGCCGGGCGTCCCGGTACGCCGCTACCACGGCGGCAACCGCACGCTCGCCGACGAGGGTTTCGTGCTCACCACGTACGCCACCATGCGCCTCGACGCCGACCGCCTGGCCGCGCACCCGTGGGGCCTGCTGGTCGCCGACGAGGCCCAGCACGTCAAGAACCCGGCGTCCGGCACCGCCAAGGCGCTGCGCGAGATCCCCGCCGCCGCCCGCGTCGCCCTGACCGGCACCCCCGTCGAGAACAACCTGTCGGAGCTGTGGGCCATCCTCGACTGGACCACCCCCGGACTGCTCGGCCCGCTGACCCGGTTCCGCGCCCGCTGGGCCAGGCCGGTCGAGTCAGGCGACACCGCCACGGCCGAACGCCTGTCGCGGCTGGTCGGGCCGTTCCTGCTGCGCCGTCGTAAGAGCGACCCCGGCATCGCGCCCGAGCTGCCGCCCAAGACCGAGACCGACCGTCCCGTCGCCCTCACCACCGAGCAGGCCGGTCTGTACGAGGCCGTCGTCCGCGAGATCATGACCCAGATCGCCGACGCGCGCGGCATGGCCAGGCGCGGCCTCATCGTCAAGCTGCTCACCGGGCTCAAGCAGATCTGCAACCACCCCGCCCAGTACCTGCACGAGAGCGACCCGCGCCTGCCCGGCCGCTCGGGCAAGCTGGAGCTGCTGGACGAGCTGGTCGACACCATCACCGCCGAGGACGGCTCCGTGCTCGTCTTCACCCAGTACGTCGCCATGGCCCGCCTCCTGGAGCGCCACCTGACCGGCCGGGGCGTCGCCACCCAGCTCCTGCACGGCGGCACCCCCGTCGCCCGCCGCGAGGAGATGGTCAGGCGCTTCCAGGACGGCGAGGCGCCCGTCTTCCTGCTGTCGCTCAAGGCCGCCGGCACCGGGCTCAACCTCACCCGCGCCGACCACGTCATCCACTACGACCGCTGGTGGAACCCGGCCGTCGAGGACCAGGCCACCGACCGCGCCTACCGCATCGGCCAGACCAGGCCCGTCCAGGTGCACCGCCTCATCGCCGAGGGCACGATCGAGGACCGCATCGCGAAGATGCTCACCGCCAAGCGCTCGCTCGCCGACGCCGTGCTCGCCTCCGGCGAGGCCGCCTTCACCGAACTGACCGACGCCGAGCTCGCCGCCCTGGTCGAACTCCGATGACCAACCCGATCCTGGAGCCCCGATGACCCCCGCCCGCGGCTTCCCCGCCTTCCCCCGCCAGCGCGCCGGCGCCCGCTTCGCCACCTCCTGGTGGGGGCGCGCCTGGATCCAGGCCATGGAGGACACCTCGCTCGACCACACCCTGCTGCGCAAGGGCCGCGCGTACGCCAAGACCGGGCAGCTCGGCCCGATCACCGTCAGCCCAGGACGCCTGGCCGCGGTCGCCGAGCACGAGTACGACGTGGTCGTGAGCGTCGAGCAGCTCACCGGCGACGCATGGGAACGCTTCCTCGACCAGGTCGCCGCCAAGGCCGGCCACATCGCCGCGCTGCTCGACGGCGACATGCCGCACGACCTGGTCGACGCGGCCGAGTACGTGGGCGTGCCGCTGCTGCCCGCCGTCGGCGACCTGGAGCCCGAGTGCTCCTGCCCCGACTGGGGCCACCCCTGCCAGCACGCCGCCGCCCTTTGCTACCAGGCGTCCTGGCTGCTGGACGCCGACCCGTTCGTCCTGCTGCTCCTGCGCGGCCGCGGCCAGAGCGACCTGGTCGAGGCCCTGCAGGCACGGAACGCGGCGGGCGCCGCCACGCGTTCGGGGCGGACGGAGGATGCCGCCCGGCCGTCCGGCACGCCGGCGGCGGTCGCGTTCGCGGCCGGGGTGCCCCCGCTGCCCGACCCGCCGTCGTACGACGTCGCCTACACCCCACCCGCCCTCGACCCGGCGCCCGGCGTGGACGTGGCCGCCCTCGCGGTGCTGGCCGCCTCCGCCGCCGCCCGCGCCCGCGACCTGCTGCTGCACGACCGCCTGCCGCACCTGACCGAGCACGAGGACCACGTACGGCTGCTCGCCGACCACATCCTCGACCAGCCGGACGCCCGAAGCGAACAGGAGCTGGGGGCGGCCGTGGCCGCCTGGCGGCACGGCGGCGCCGACGGCCTGGCCGCGCTGGAGCACGCCTGGACCCCGCCCCGCCACGACCTGGCCAGAGCGCGCGCCCGGCTCGAAGCCGCCTGGGAAGGCGCGCAACCCCCGCCGGTGCAAGCCTGGCGCAACCGCTGGACCCTCGGAGAGTTCCAGCTCCGCTACGGCCGGGACGGCCGCTGGTACCCCTTCACCCGCCGCGACGACCGGTGGTGGCCCGCCGGCCCTCCGGACCGTGACCCCTCGGCCCTCGTCGGCTGAGCCTCACGTCGCCACCGACACCACGTGACCCGCCGACGTGCCGTCCTCGATCAGCTTGAGCATGCAGTCGGCGAGGTCGGCGCGGGTGGTGATGTGGCCGCCGCGGACGCTGAGGTCGCGGGCCGTGCGGTAGCGGTGGGTGCGGCCGGCGTCGGTGAGGCGGGCGGGCCGCACGATCGTCCAGTCCGTACGGGACTGGCGCACCAGCCGTTCCGCCACCGCCAGGTCCGCGTAGACGTGGCGGAGGAACCGGCGGATGACCGGCTTGAGCGCGTACCGCGAGAAGGGGCCGTCACCGGCGTCGCTCTCCAGCCCGGCGGCGCTGACCATGAGCAGCCGCCGCGTCCCGGTGCGTTCCATGGCGGTCAGGATGGCGCGGGTGCTGTCGGAGCAGACGGTGGTGGGGCCCGTGCCGCGGGGGCCCATCGCGCTGAGCACCGCGTCGCGGCCCGCGACAGCGGAGGCGATGGCGTCGGGGTCCATCACGTCGGCCTGGACGACGTCTGCCTGCTCGCGCAGCTCGGCGGGCAGCCGGGCGGGGTCGCGGACCACGGCGGTGACCTCGTACGCCAGGGCGAGGCCCTGGCGTACGAGCTCGAGCCCGCTGCCACCGGTCGCACCGAAGACGGTGATCTTCATAGGGCTCCCTCCAAGGGTGAGTGAGTACTCACTACCCTACTCGGAGGGGCCCGCGGGTCACTCGGGGGCGTAGAAGGCGGTGGTGGCGGCCACCGTCGCGGCCACCAGGTCGGGTGAGCCGCCCGCCGCCCGGTGCGCCTCGCCCCACGCCTTGCTGCTGGTCGTGATGCAGCGCCGGCCCTCCTCGGTCTCGTGGAAGGTGTTCTCGTCGGGCTTGACGCCGCCGCTCAGATACAGGGCAAGGCCCAGCAGCCCCAGGTCCCAGCCCACCCCCGTGGCGCCTGGGCCGAACTGCGACCACATCTCCTCCGGCACCTCCGCCGTGTGCCGCAGCTCCAGCACCGTGCCGCCGTCCTTGGCGGCCAGGCTCACCTCGACCTCGGAGAAGCCGGGCGCGGGGCCGAACAGCCAGCTGATCCTGAACATGCTGGGCGGCTCGCAGCGCAGGATCTCGCCATGCGCGTTGCCCTCCAGCTGGTAGTGGCCGCCCAGCCGCAGGTCGCCGCTGACCGGCAGGAACCAGCGGGAGATGCGGTCGGCGTCGGTGCAGGCCTGCCAGACGTCCTCGATCTCGGCGTCGTAGTGGCGGCGCAGCACCTGCACCTTGCGCTCACCGTCGATCAGCTCGCGGTGCGTCTTGTTGATCTCGTCGACCATGTCCATCAGGGATCCTCTTTCTCTTTTGTGATGCGGCGTTCGCGCTTGCCCCGGGCCAGCTCCGTCGCCAGCGCGTCCAGGCGCTGGTCCCAGAAGGCGCGGAAGCGCTCCAGCCAGGCGTCGATCTCGCGCAGCGGGCCGGGCTCGACGGCGTAGAGGCGGCGGGTGCCCTCCGCCCGTACGCTCGCGAACCCGCTGTCACGCAGCACCCGAAGGTGCTGGGAGACGGCCGGCTGCGAGATGCCGAACTCCTGCCGGATGACGGCGGTGACCTCGCCTGAACTCAGCTCGCCGGTGGCCAGCAGCTCCAGGATCCGGCGGCGTACCGGATCGCCGAGGACGTCGAAGGCGTGCACCACCAGAGTGTTTCAGGATCTGCTTATATAAGTCAACTCTTAATTATCGTCGTCGAGCCCGCGGGCGCTCAACGCCTCGCCCAGCGCGTCGGCGTGCCGCAGCGAGCTGACCACCAGCGGCACCGCGAACGCCCGCAGGCTGCGCTCGACGCCCCTGGCCCGCTGCGCCTCCCTGACCCGCGTGGCCAGCGACGCCACCACCGGCACGCTGCGGATGGTCAGCGACAGCAGCAACGACAGCCGGAACGGGTCCAGCCCCACGAACCGGACCGGCGACAGCAGCCGCTCCAGCGCCGCCATCATGGCCGCCGACCGGGTGGTCAGCGTCACCAGCCCGGCCAGCGCCACCGCCAGCACCACCCGCAAGGTCGTGGCGGCGGCCGCGGCCGGCCCGGCGAAGACGAGCTGCACGCCGAACAGCATCACGGCGAACCAGCGCACCGGCTTGACCTGCGCCCACGCCGCCGCCGCGCCGACCCTGGCCAGCGCGTACAGGGCCGCCACCACGACCCCCGCCACGGCCAGCGCGAGCGGCGAGCGCAGCAGCACCAGCGCCGTGCAGGCCAGCGCCAGCGCGGCCAGCTTCGCGCCGGCGGGCAGCCGGTGCAGCAGCGAATCTCCGGGTACGTAGGCGCCGGTGAGGCTGTTCACGCCATCAGCTTCCTGTAGTGGGCGATGGCCTCGGCGGGCGTGCCGTCGGCGGCCACCCGGCCATCATCGATCACCAGCACCCGGTCGAACCCCGACAGCAGCGGCAGGTCATGGGTGACCAGGAACACCTGCTGCGGCATCTCCTCCAGCAGCTCCGCCACCTGGCGCGAGTGGCGCAGGTCGAGCAGCGTGGTGGGCTCGTCCATGACCAGGATCTCCGGCTCCAGCACCATCACCGAGCACAGCGCCAGCAACTGCTTCTGCCCGCCCGACAGGTGGTGCGCGGGATGGTCGGCGTGCCCGGCCAGGCCGTAGCGGCCGAGCACCTCGGCCACCCGCCGGTCCACCTCCTCGCGCGTCAGGCCCTTGCGGCGCAGCGAGAACGCGACGTCCTCGGCCACCGTCGGCATGACGATCTGCGCGTCGGGATCGGTGAACAGGAACCCCACACCGCGCCTGATCCTGGCGCCGTCGCGGCGGGTGTCCATGCCGAGCACGGTGACCTGGCCGGACGACGGCAGCGCCAGCCCGTTGACCAGCCGGGCGAGCGTGCTCTTGCCGGAGCCGTTGGCGCCCACCACGCCCACCCGGCGCTCGGGCAGCGCCGCGGTGATGCCGCGCAGCACGTCGCGCGTGCCCAGCCGGACGTGCACGTCAGCGAATTCGATCAACTCTCACACCACCTCGAACAGGGCGGCCACGCCCATCCCGCCGCCGACCGCGGCCGCCGCCAGGCCCAGCGTGCCCTTCGGGGCCGCGGCGCGGACGAGCCCGCCGAACAACCTGGTCACCACCACCGCGCCGGTCGCGCCCCACGGATGCCCGAGCGCCAGCGCGCCGCCGCCGGGACACACCCGCTCGTCGTCGGCGCCCAGCGGGTCGAGCCCGAGCGCGTCGGTGACGGCCAGCACCTGCGCCGCGAACGCCTCCACGATCTCCACCACCGCGATCGACTCCATCGCCACCCCGGTACGCGCCAGCACCCGGCGGATCGCCGGCACCGGCCCCCACCCGGGCAGCTCGGGATCGCACCCGGCCACGGCCCCGGCCAGCAGCCGCAGGCCGGGCATGCCGTCGCGCAGCCCCTCCGGCACCAGGGCCACGGCGGCGGCGCCGTCGCTGTTCGGGGAGGAGTTGCCGGCCGTCACCGTGCCGCCCGGCACGAACGCCGCCGGCAGCCGGGCCAGCGACGCCGCCCGCAGCGGGCGCGGGCGCTGATCGTCGGTGCGGCCGGCGACGGGGACGCTCTCGTCGGTGAACCGTCCCGCCGCGCGGGCGGCCAGGGCGCGGGCGTGGCTGCGGCAGGCGTAGGCGTCCTGCCGTTCGCGATCGACGCCCTTGGCCGCGGCCAGCGCCTCGGCCGCCGGGCCCATGTCCGGGTCTGGGCTGCCTTCCGGGGTGAACGGCGCCCGCTCGTACGGCTTCGAGGCCCCTCTGAACGTGCGCAGCGGCGCGGCCGAGGCGCTCTCCACGCCTCCGGCGATCACCAGGTCCGCCTCGCCCGCGCGGACGGCCTGGCCGGCCAGCAGGATCGCGGCCAGGCCGCTGCCGCACTGCCGGTCCACCGTCACCCCCGGCACCTCGTGCCCGAGGCCGGCCGCCAGCGCGGAGACCCTGGCGACGTTCCCGCCGGGTCCCATGCAGTTGCCCAGCACCACGTCATCGACCGGCCGTCCCTTCAGGTCGCCCGCCACTGCGGCGATCACGGGTGCGGCCAGGTGTTCGGCGGTCAGCGACTTGTACGCGTGCCCGGCCGTGCCGATCGGCGTGCGCCGGGCCGACACCACCACGGGGGTCAGGTCCATGGTCACGTCAGCCGCCTGATGGCCGGGTCGCCGCTCGCCAGCCGGGCCGCCACCAGCGCCCGCGCCGGCTTGCCCGTGGGCGTGCGGGGCAGCTCGGGCACCGCGTACCAGCGGCGGGGCCGCTGCGCCCAGTCGAGCCCGCCGCGCGCGGTCTCCTCCAGCAGCGCGCGTGGCGGCGGCTCGGAGAACGGGGTCTCGACGACCGCCGTCACCACCGCGCCCAGGGACGGGTGCGGCGAGCCCACCACCACGACGTCTCCCACTCCGGGCACCTTGCGCAGCACCTCTTCGACGTCCTCGGGCACGACGGTGGCGCCGCCGGTCTGGATCGCGCCGTCGCCGCGCCCGCGTACGCGCAGTACGCCGCCCGCCCGGTACGGCTCGGCCACGTCGCCCACGCTCACCCAGCCGTCCTCGTCGCGCCGCAGCGGCCCGGCCGCCGCACCCAGGTAGCCCTCGGCCAGCCACGGCGAGCGCACCCACACCTCGCCCAGCGGCCCGTCGCCGCGCACCTCGATCTCCACCTCGGGAAAGGGACGCAACCCGCGCCCGTCGGTGTCGGCGGCCACGAACGACAGCTCGGTGGCTCCGTAGTAGGTCACCACGCGCACGCCGGCGCGTTCTGCGGCCTGGCGCGTGCCGGGGGCGAGGGCGGCGCCGCCGACCACGGCCACCCGCAGCGAACCCGGTTGTTCCAGCACGTCGGGCAGCCGGTGTGGCACCAGGTGCACCACGCTCGCCGCCGCCAGGTGATCGGCCAGGGCACGGCCCGGCCAGCGTCCCGGCAGCAGAGCCGTGGCGCCGGTGGCCAGGGTGTGCAGGGCGGCGAACGCGTACAGGGAGGAGACCAGGGGGCCGGGCACGAGCACGACGTCGTCGGGGCCGATGCCGGTCAGGGCGTTCAGATGGTGGTAGGAGCCGGTCCAGGAGGCGCGGGTACGGACGATCGCCCGCGGCCGCCCGGTGCTCCCGGAACTGAAACAGGCCCAGGCGAGATCGTCGGGCCGGGCCCGCCGCCGCACAGCGGGGCCGGGCGGGGGCGTGTCGATCGGTGATGTGGTGATGGGGACGGTCGGCAGAGGGGCGGTGAGCGTGCGCCAGCGGTCGCGGTCCCAGGTGTGGTCGCCCACCAGGGGGGTCGCACCGGCGAGGTCGGCGGCCAGGACGGCGACGAGCAGGTCCACCGGGTCGGCCAGGCCGATGGCCGCCGTCACCCCGGGGCCGAGCCCGTCGTCCGCGAGGTGCCGGGCGGCGGCCTCGATGCGGGCGGCGAGCCGCGCGTAGGTCAGCTCGCCGCCGGGTCCGCGCACCGCGAGCTTGGAGGGCCGCTCGGCGGCGTGCGTCAGCACGTGTTCTGCTACGGGCATCGAGCGGTCAACGCCCCCCGCCGAGGCGTTCGCGGTGCACGGCGGGCACCGCGTCGGGGTAGGCCCGCTGGACGCCCCTGACCACCACCGCCGTCAGCGCGGCCTTGATCAGGTCGCCGGGCAGGAACACCCCGGTGAGCCCGGCCGCCGTGCTGAGGGAGACGCCGGTCACCAGCGCCTGCACCGGGATGCCGAACAGATAGACGACGCCCATGCCGCCCACCACGGACGCCACGAACAGCTGGAGCACACTCGGGCTGCGCCCCGCCCGCTCGACCAGCCAGCCGGTGACGGCCGCGCCGGGCAGCCAGCCGATGAGGAACCCCGCCGACGGCGAGAAGAACACGCCGAGCCCGCCCCGCCCATTGGCCAGCAGCGGCAGCCCGGCGGCGACCAGCACGTACAGGACCAGGACGGCGAGCGCGCCCCGCCACGCGCCGAGGACGGCGCCGGCCAGCATCACGCCCATGGTCTGCAGCGTGATCGGGACGGCGTTGCCGAAGACGTTCAGCGTGCCGGGCAGGCCCATGACCGCGATGAGCGCGGCGAAGACGGCCACCCGCGCCAGCGTGCCCGTCGCGAGCCTCCTGCGCTTTTTCCCTTCATCCTTCATGGCGTCGATCCCACACCAGAACGGGCGGGCTCAGGCATGGAGGTATCCCACAACTTTCCCTCCGATCATCTGCTGGCGATCGATACCGCGCTCACGCGCCGTCCCTGCCGCACGGCGCGGCATCGAACGCGGCAGTTATCCCGTTTTGCTGGGATTCCAGGTCTTCGGCGCTCAGTGTACGGTTCGGCAAGGTGAACGTGACCGGCCGGGATGCCACCTTGAGGCTGACGCGGATCGTGTCGGGGGTCAGGGTCCTACGGTCGGGATAGTGCAGGCGTACCCGGTAGTCGCGCACCTCGCCGCCGTCCTCCAGGCAGGCGCGCGCCCCGTTCTCCACCCGTTTCATCAGGCCCTGGTTGATCTGCCTGCCCCGCATGGGCACCAGGTTGTAGCGCATGCTCGCGCCGCGGAAGGAGGCGGCGATGAGGTGGCCGCCCTGCCAGTCGCCGCTCCCGCCCCAGTCGCCGACCTTGCCCTCGCACGAGCCGCGCGGGGCGTCCCGGTCGACGAGCGTCTTGGCCACGGCTTCTACGGGACGTCCTGCGGCGTCGGTGGTGAAGGTGTGCTCGTAGGCGCGGTAGGTGGCCGACGCTTCGAGCAGCCGCGCACAGGGGGCGGCGTCGGGCTTGAGCACGGGGGCGGAGGCGGCGGCGGTGAGCAGGAGCGCGGTGGCGCTCGCGCCGCCCAGGGCACGGCGAAGTCGGGTCGCGGGCACGGCAGGAGTCCTCTCGGAGCAGGGGGTCACCGCTCAGGAGAGGGGAGGCCGACGGCGCTGAACCGCCCGATCGGCCACCTGTCGGCTTTGTCGTGACTTTCGTGCCCGTGAGAACTTTCACATAACGTTACTGTTCAGCTACTTCGAGTGGTTGTCGCAGGTAGGTCAGGCTGCGAGCCGCAAAGCTGTGGCCACCTCCCCGGTCGCCGCCGAGGTCTCGGTGGCGGTGTAACCGCCGCGCAGCGACGCGTCGAGGTCCTTCAGGCCGTTGCCGCTCAGCGTGATCACCACCCGCAGGCCAGGCTCCAGCCCGCCCCTGGCGTGCAGGTCGAGCAGCCCCGCCACCCCGGCCGCCGACGCGGGCTCGGCGAAGACGCCGTCGCGGCGGGCGATCAGCCGGTACGCGGCGAAGATCTGCTCGTCGCTCACCGCGCCGATCAGCCCGCCCGACTCGTCCCTGGCCGCGATCGCGCCCTCCCACGTCGCCGGGTGCCCGACGTTGATCGCACTGGCCTCCGTGCGCGGCTCGGACACCGGCGCGCCGTGCACCAGCGGAGCCGCCCCGGCCGCCTGGAAGCCCCACATGCGCGGCGGCTCGCCTGGGGAGTAGGTGCGGTAGCCGGTCCAGGTCGCGGTGATGTTGCCGCCGTTGCCGACCGGCAGGCAGTGCACGTCGGGCGCCGCGTCCAGGGCGTCGACGATCTCGTACGCGACCGTGCGCTGCCCGGCCAGCCGCAGCTCGTTGCCCACCGAGTTGACCAGCGCGACGGGGTGATGGGCGGCCAGCTCACGGGCGACCCGCAGGCAGTCGTCGAAGGTGCCGCCGACCTCGACGATCTCGGCGCCGTACCGTACGGCCTGGGCCAGCTTGCCCAGCGCCACCCGCCCCTTGGGCACGAGCACGGCGGCGCGCAGCCCGGCGCGGGCGGCGTAGGCGGCGGCCGAGGCGCTGGTGTTGCCGGTGGAGGCGCAGATCACGGTCGCGGCGCCGGCCTCGGCCGCGCGGCTGATCGCCACCGTCATGCCCCGGTCCTTGAACGATCCCGTCGGGTTCGCACCCTCGACCTTCAGCCAGACCTCGCAGCCGGTCAGCTCGGACAGGTGGGCCGAGCGCAGCAGCGGGGTGTTGCCCTCGTTGAGCGAGATGGCCGGGGTGTCGGGGGTGACCGGCAGCCAGCGCCGGTAGGGACTGTCGATGAGGCCGTTCCAGGTAGTCATGCTCGGAACCGTAACATTCGTTTCGTATGCTTGGAATGATGTAACATTCGTCAGTATGGAGAGCGACGCGATCGTGGCCAGGCTCAGCGCCGTCTACGCCGAGCTGCCGCCGGGAGAGCGGGCGGTGGTGCGGGTGCTGCTCGACGACCACCCGTTCGCGGCGCTCGGCTCGCTGCGCGCGCTGGCCGAGCGGGCCGGGGTGAGCCCGCCGACCGCGTCCCGGCTGTTCGACCGGCTCGGCTACGCGGGCTTCGCCGACTTCCAGGCCGCCGTACGCGACGGCGCCAGAGACCGCTCACGCCTGCTCGAATACGTCACCCGCCCCGATGACGAGCCCCCCGGCGAGCTGGGCGAGGCGGCCGAGGAGCTGCGCGCCGGCCTCGACGGCACACTGGCCGCCGTCCCCGCCCAGCTCTGCCACCGCGGCGCGGGCCTGCTGGCCGAGGCCAGGACCGTCTGGGCGCTCGGCGGGCCGCTGAGCGAGCTGGCCGCCGACTACCTCATCCGCCAGCTCGCCGGCCTGCGCCCCGGCGCGCACCGGGTGCCCGAGCCGGTCCACGCGCGCGCACGTACCGTGCTCGACCTGGGCGCGGCCGACCTGGTGGTGGCCTACGACTTCCGCCGCTACTCCCCCGCCACCGCCCGTTTCGTGCGGGCCGCGCGCGGGCGCGGCGCGCGGCTGATCCTCGTCACCGACACCTGGGGCTCGCCGCTTGCCGCCGAGGCGGAGCTGCTCATCGCGCTGCCGCGCGAGGCCGCGGGGCCGATCGCGCCGCTCGCCCACGAGATCGCGGTCACCGAGCTGCTGCTCGTCGCCACCGCCGCCCGCCTGGCCCCGGCCGACCGGCTCGCCGACCTCGACGCGCTCACGCAGTCGCTGTGAGCCGCTTGTAGAAGAAGCTGCACTCGCGCAGCGTGCCGTCGGGCGAGCCGGCGTAGTCGGGGACACTGCCGAA
The DNA here is from genome assembly GCF_040677005.1 of Nonomuraea sp. NPDC049421. NCBI lineage: Bacteria > Bacillati > Actinomycetota > Actinomycetes > Streptosporangiales > Streptosporangiaceae > Nonomuraea > Nonomuraea sp. NPDC049421. The sequence continues at coordinate 32,651 of NZ_JBFAQA010000004.1, read as the reverse complement.
GCGGGTCCAGCCGCAGGTGAGATAGACATGCTCGGCCGCGCTGCCGGTCTCGGTGTCGAGCATCAGCAGGTCGAGGCCGGCCGCCGACGCCTCCCGCTCGGCGGTGGCGAGCAGGGCGCGCGCGTGGCCGCGGTTGCGTGCCTCGCGGTGCACGATCAGCTTGATGATCTCGCCGCGGTGCCGGGAGTTGGCCTTCGGCGAGGGGACGAGGCCGACCGTGCCCACGACGGCGCCGTCCTCGCGGCAAGCCCACACGATGAGCTCGCCGGCGGCGACGGCGGGGGCCTGCGCGCGCCACCAGGCGGCGGCGTCCTCGATGTCGAACGGCATGACGAACCCCAGCGAGAAGCCACCGTCCACGGCGTCGGCCAGCAGCGCGGCCAGCTCCTTGACGCAGGTCTCGAACTCGGCCGGGGACAGGCGGGTGATCGTGCGCATGCGGGCTCCTCCTAGGGCAGGACGACGAAGATCGCGTACCGGACCGGGCCGGGGCCGGGGCAGCGGAACCTGGACGGCCCCCACAGGCGGAAGCGCAGGCAGTCGCCGGCCTCCACGGCATGCGTACGCCCGTCGAAGGTGATCTCCACCGACCCCTCCAGCACCCAGATGTGCTGCTCAAGGCCCGGGACGGGCGGGGCGTCGTAGGCGATGTCGGCGCCCGGCCGCAGCCGCCCCTCCACGACCTCGCCGCGCAGCCCGGGGTGGGGCGGCGAGACGGAACGGCGCACGAAACCTGACGACTCGTCCCGCCACACCTGCTGCGCCCCGGCGGCCACGACCTGCGGCGGCTCGGTCTCGACCTCGGCCAGCAGCCGCGACATCGTCCGCCCGTGCACCTCGCAGAGCTTGCCGAGCAGCGCCGCCGTCGGGCTGATCTCGCCGCGCTCCAGCCGCGACAGCGTCGAGCGGCTGATGCCCGACCTGCTCGCCAGCTCCTCCAGCGACCAGTCACGCTCGATGCGCAGCCGGGCGAGGCGGTCGGCGAGCCGGCTCTCCACATCCCCTCTCATATCCGGGATTCTATCCCAGATATGAGAATCAGCGCCGGCGGATCTTGATGTCGCGCATGTCCGTCACGCCGATGCGCAGCACCTCGTACGGCTGCCCGTACGCCTCCAGCGCCGCCATCGCCCCCAGCGCCGCCTCGTCGTCCCCGTCCTCCGGCTCGGCCGGCACCTGGCAGCGGAACGTGAACACCTTCACGCTCTGATCGTGGGTGAACGTGCCCGCCTCGGTGAACGCCGTCCCGGCCGCCGCCCGCACCGCCTCCCGCCCGGCGTCGTCGAGCCCCTGGAACTTCCCGCTGATCGTCACCCGGAACATCACGTCACTCCCCTCGTACGGCATAAGCCAGCACCTTCTCGCCGAGCACGCTCTCGGCCGCGTCCAGCAGTTCCAGCACGGCCTCGGCGATCGCGTCCGGCTGCTCGCCCGCGGCCGTGCGGCGGCCGATCTCGCCCAGCACCAGCGCGTGCAGGCTGCCGATGTGCCAGGCGACCACGCGGGGCAGCGGATCATCCGGCCCCACGCCGCACTCCTCGGCCAGCAGACCGGCCAGCTCGCCGGTCATGCGCTGCCCCAGGTCCTCCAGCCGTGCGGTCAGCGTGGGCGCGGCCCGCATCATCTCCAGCACCCGCCCGAACCCCGGCGTCAGGCCCACGCGGCGCTCGCGCTCACGCACCTCCTGCCGCAGCCGCGCCAGCACCGCCCCGGCCGCCGATTCGCCGGGCGCGCGCCCGGCCACGATGTCGGCCAGCCGGCGGGGCGAGGCCTCCTCCGGCGGCAGCACCAGGTCCTCCTTGGCCTGGAAGTAGTTGTAGACGGTGTTCACCGACACCTCGGCGGCGGCCGCGACCTCGGCGATCGTCACGTTGTCGAAACCGCGCTCGACGAACAGGCCGACGGCAACCTCGGAGATGTGCTGCCGCGTGCGGCGCTTCTTCCGCTCGCGCAGTCCTTCAGTCATGCCGCTGGAGCGTACTGTAAATTTGCAATCCACTGCAATTTTTGTCCGCGCACGCCGAAGGGGGCGCGTGATCAGTGGTGAGAGGTCGGCTACGCCGAAAGCTGTGGCGCCGGGCCCGGACGCAACGTCAGGATACGTCCGGCGTGTCCCTCATGTCACAGGGGCACGCCGGACGTCCGCGTCAGTTCAGCAGCGCGACGAGCTGCTGCTCCTCGTAGTCGAGATGGGCCTCCAGCTCCTTGGTGAGCCGGTCCACGCCCGCGATCAGGTCGGCGGGCGCGACGTCGTCGGCCGACAGCAGTGACCTGAGCTCCTCCAGCAGCCGTGCCACCACCTCATGCTCGGCCCGCAGCCGCCCTATCGCCGGAGCCAGCTCCGGATACTGCCGCTCCAGGCCGGGGAACAGACCGTTGTCCTCGTGCGAGTGGTGCATGTGCAGCCCCGCGCACATGGTCAGGCAGTTGATCCGCAGCTGCGCGGCCAGGCGCGGCCCCGAAGCGGCGGCCTCCCTGCGGATCAGGGCCAGCTCGCGGCGGAAGACGTCGTGGATGTCCTTGAGCGCGTCGCCCATGCGCCGCCCGGCCGGCGGCCCGAACTCGGCCTGCACGAGCGCCACCACCGGCAGCGTGCGGCCCGAGCGCTCCTCGTAGGCGGCCCAGCCCGGGTCCATCTCGACGGCGCGGGCGAACACGCGGTCGCGCTCCTCGCCCTCCAGGACGACGGCGTCGGCCGCGTACGTGAAGATGCCGTCCTCCACGGTGACCCGGGGGGTGGCGCGCAGGTTGTGGTACCAGGCCGGGTGCCTGGACGAGCCGCCGGCCGAGGCGATGACGAGCACACGGTCCTCGTCGGGCAGGTAGCCGAGCGGGGTGGTGTGCGGGGCGCCCGACTTGGCGCCGACGGTGGTCAGCAGCAGTAGCCTGCCGCCCTCGAAGGGGCCGCCGACCTGGCCGCGGTTGGCTCGGAACTCGTCGATGACCTGCTGGTTGAAGTTTTCCGGCATGCTGAAAGAAGGCTCCCTGATGATCGGTGTCTTGGACATGCTTCGACCCGCGCGGGCATGCCGGCGCGCGGGTGCTTACGACACCGCAACAGGCATGGGAAGACGCACGGGCGCGGTGTGCTCAGGCACGACCGATGGTGTGAGTGTCCACGGCGTCATCCCCCTTGATTCGGCGCCTCCATGCCGCGACCGTCCTCCCGGCCGGCGACACGCGACGCGACCGCCATTACGCCCATATCAGCCGGAGTCTGTCAACCGATCCCGATCATCGGGAGCCTGAGTACAGTAATGAAAGTGAGTAAGACCGATCAGGATGAGCCGGCCTGCTCCATCGAGCGCAGCCTGCAGATCCTCGGCGAGCGGTGGACCCTGCTGATCCTGCGCGAGATCTTCCGCGGCAGGCACCGCTTCGCCGACATCAGAGACTCCCTGGGCGTCGCGCCCAACCTGCTCAGCGCCCGGCTGAAGACGCTGGTCGCGGCCGGGGTGCTGCGGACGTACACCTATCAGGAGCCGGGCAGCAGGCAGCGCCGCAGCTACCACCTCACCCCGGCCGGCGCCGACCTGCGGGTGGTGCTGGGCGCGCTGCAGCAGTGGGGCGACGAGCACCGCCCGCGCCCGTCCGGGCCCTCGGCGCTGCGCAGGCGACGCTCCACCGGCGAGCCGGTGCACGTCGCGTTCGTCGACGGCGAAGGCCGCGAGGTGACCGGCGAGGACGTGGTGATCGACCTCCGGCCATGATCGGTGGCATGGCTTTGCCCGAGGTTGAGATAGGGCGCGGACCCACGGGGCAGGCCCACCCAGCACGCCTGCGGCCTCGACGGGCCAGCGGAGAAAGGAAAGCGCCATGACCTCTGTGCGGGCCGACGCGTCCGGCCAGTTCACGATCGAGAACGTTCTTCCCGTCAACCGGCTCGGTTACGGCACCATGCAGCTCACCGGGAAAGGGGTGTGGGGGCCTCCTGCCGACGAGGACGAAGCCGTCCGCGTGCTGCGCCGCGCGGCCGAGCTCGGCGTCACGCTGTTCGACACCGCCGACTCCTACGGCCCGCTGGTCGCCGAGCCACTGCTGCGGCGGGCGCTCGCGCCGTACGACGAGAGCATCGTCATCGCCACCAAGGCCGGGCTCACCCGGCAGGGCCCCGACCAGTGGACCCCCGTCGGCCGGCCCGCCTACCTGCGCCAGCAGTGCGAGATGAGCCTGCGCGTACTCGGGCTCGAGCGCATCCCGCTGCTCCAGCTGCACCGCGTCGACCCCGAGGTGCCGCTCGAGGACCAGGTCGGCGAGCTCAAGGCGCTCCAGGACGAAGGCAAGATCGCCCACATCGGCCTGTCGGAGGTCAGCGTCGAGCAGATCGAGCAGGCCCGCGCCGTCGCCCCGATCGCCACCGTCCAGAACCTCTACAACCTGGCCGACCGCTCCGCCGAGAGCGTGCTCGACTACTGCGAGCGCAACCAGATCGGGTTCATCCCGTGGTTCCCGCTGGCCACCGGCGGGCTGGTCAAGCCGGGCGGGCCGCTCGACGCGATCGCCTCGCGGCTGTCGGCCACGCCGTCGCAGCTCGCGCTCGCGTGGCTGCTGCGCCGCTCCCCGGTGATGCTGCCGATCCCCGGCACCTCCTCGATCGCCCACCTGGAGGAGAACGTCGCCGCCGCCGGCCTCGAACTGACCGACGACGACGTCGCCGAGCTGTCGGCCGCCGTCAGCTGACCGAGCCGATCCGGCCCGCACGTCCGGCGAGCACCGCCGCGCAGGCGGCCACGACCGCGAGGCCGCGACGCCGGTGTGGCCGGTGTGGCCGCCGGTGCCGGGCCTGGTGGCACGGGGCCTGCTGGGACAGGGCTTGCTGGGGCAGGGCCTGCTGGGACAGGGCCTGCTGGGACAGGGCCTGCTGGGACGGAGCCTGGCGGGACGGAGCCTGCTGGGACAGGGCCGGGGCGGGCTTGTGGCCGGCCAGCTCGCACAGCACCTGCGCCGCCGCGGGCCGGGCTGCCGGGTCCTTGGCCAGGCAGGCGGCCACCACGCCGCGCAGCGGCTCGGGCAGCCCGGACAGGTCGGGCTCGGCGTGCAGCACGGCGTTCAGCGTCGCCGGCACGCTGCCGCCGGCGAAGGCCGGCCGGCCCGTGGCCGCGTAGATCATCGTGCCCGCCCAGGAGAACAGGTCGGAGGCGGCTGTCGGCGGCAGGTCGTCGAACTGCTCGGGTGACATGTAGGCGGGCGTGCCGATCGGCGTGGCGGAGCGGGCGGCCGCGTCCAGCGGCGAGGCGATCCCGAAGTCGATCAGCACGGGCCCTTCGCTGCCCATGATCACGTTGCTCGGCTTGATGTCGCGGTGCACGATCCCGGCCGCGTGAATCGAGGCGAGCGCCGTCAGGGTGGTGACGGCGAGCCGCTCCAGTGCGCTGCCGCCGCGCGGCCCGTCCTCCTTGACCAGCCGCTCCAGCGAAGGCCCGGGGACGTACTCGCTGACGATGTACGGGCGTTCCCCGGTGAAGCCGGTCTCCAGCACCCGGGCCGTGGCGAAGCCCGCCAGCCCCCGTACGATGTCCGCCTCACGCCGGAAGCGGCGGCGCATGGGACGGTCGGCGGCGAAGCAGGGGTGCAACACCTTGATCGCCACCCGCCGCCCGGCGGGCGACGCGCCGAGGAAGACCGTCCCCTGGCCGCCCTCCCCCAGCCGCCCCAGCACGCGGTGGCCGCCGATGTGCGCCGGGTCGCCGCGGCTCGGTACCGGAAGATCCTGCATGATCTGTCACCTCTCTCGAACTCGTGCGGTGGCCTCGCGGCACCATGGGCGGGCGCGGCGGCGCCGGTCCGCGGTCGGGACGGTCATCGCGGGGCTCCTCGGTAAGTCGCCTTCGACCCCTGATGTACTCTTCGACGGCCGGTAACAGCAACGTGACCAGGTCACTTACGAGTGACGGGGAGACGGGGGCCGATGTCGCATCAACGCGAAGCCGACAGGGTGCTGCGTTCGCGGGGCAAGGCGTGTCTCGACCACGATCCCGACGTGCTGCGGTCCGTCCTGGACCGGGTGGCCGATCGGTGGAGCCTGCTCCTGATCGGGCTGCTGGAGGAGCGGCCGATGCGCTTCACCGAGCTGCTGCGGGTCGCGCCCGGCATCTCGCGCCGCATGCTGTCGGTGACGCTGCGCGGGCTGGAGCGTGACGGACTGGTCAAGCGGGTGGCCTACCCGGAGATCCCGCCCAGGGTCGAGTACGAGGTCACGCCGTTCGGGCGCAGCCTGTCGGAGCCGGTGCTGGCGCTGGCCCGCTGGACGCTCGCCAACCAGGACACCATCCGCGCCAACAGGGACGCCTTCGACGAGGCGACCGGCGGCTGAGCCTGTTACGTCCGGGTGACCACGGTTCTGTTGAAGTGACCGATCACCGGCCTGTAGTCAGTAGTGCGAGGTCGGCGCAGCGCATGTCGCCCACCTCGACCTGCGACGTCTCCCCCGCCACCGCCCTGCCTCCAGGGCCGATCCGGCTACGCCACGTCACGGGCCGCTCGCACATCGGAACCTTCGAAAGGACCCCCGTGATGACCCGCATCGGCATCATCCTCGGCAGCACCCGTCCCGGCCGCAACGGCGAGCAGGTGGCGCAGTGGGTGCTGGAGCACGCTTCCCGCCGCCCCGACGCCACCTTCGAGATCGTCGACCTGCTGGACTACCCGCTCCCCCACCTCGACGAGCCCATGCCCCCGGCCTACGGCCAGTACCAGAACGAGCACACCAAGGCGTGGGCGGCCAAGATCCGCTCGTTCGACGGCTTCGTCATGGTGACGCCCGAGTACAACCACTCCACCTCGGGCGTGCTGAAGAACGCCATCGACTACCTGTTCGCCGAGTGGAACAACAAGGCGTTCGGCATCGTGTCGTACGGCAGCGTCGGCGGCGCCCGCGCGGCCGAGCACCTGCGGCTGATCGGCGGTGAGCTGAAGCTCGCGGACGTGCGCACCAACGTGACGCTGTCGCTGTTCGCCGACTTCGAGGGCTTCACCAAGCTCGCGGCCGGCGAGCACCAGGTGGCGGCCTTGTCGGCCATGCTGGACGAGGTGCTGGCCTGGAGCCGCGCCCTCGCCCCGCTCCGTCAGGCCGCCTGATCCGCCGCCTGACCCGCCGTCCGCTCCGGTCGGGGTGCGCCCCCGGCCGGAGCGAGGCGTGCAAAAGTGAATCATGAACGATTCCACGTGGACGATCGACGATCACCTGGCCGGCAAGCCCGACGAGTTCGTGGCCTTATATCACCGCTTCATCGACCTCGCGCAGGGCTTCGGGCCCTTCACCTACGCCGTCTCCAAGAGCATGATCACCCTCAAGGGCACCCGCCGCGGCTTCGCCGGTGCCCGTCCCGACGCCCGGGGGTTGCGCGGCTACATGGACCTGCAGCGCGTCGTCGAGGACCCGCGTTTCACCAGCGTGTCGCCGTACACGAAACGCCTGTTCGTCCATGCCTTCCGCATCACCGGGCCCGAGCAGCTGGACGATGAGTTCGCGGGGTGGCTGGGGGAAGCGTACGACGTGGGGCAGGGTCGCCACCTGCTCACGTGAGACACGTCACGCGTGGCAAGGGAAGCGTTCCCGCCCCCGTCTGAGTTGCAGTTTTCAACTCAGCTTGTGGACGGAGAACACCATGGACATCAAGGGATCGGTCGCGCTCGTGACGGACGGCAACCGCGGGATCGGCCGCGCCTTCGCCCCGATCCTGGCGCGCAACGGCGGCGGCGCCCTGGCCCGGCCGGTCGGCGCCTGACCGGTTTCCGCCGGTCGGCCGGGGGCAGCCGGGTCAAGGAGGCGCAGGTCATGGACATGAAACTCGAAGTCGTCGTGCTGCCCGTCGCGGATGTCGACCGGGCCAAGGACTTCTACACCGGGCTGGGCTGGCGGCTGGACGCCGACGTCACCACGGATGCGGACTTCCGGGTGGTACAGGTCACGCCGCCCGGCTCGCCGGCCTCGGTCATCTTCGGCACGTCGGTCACCTCGCAGGAGCCGGGCTCGGCGCAGGGGCTGCACCTCGTCGTGGACGACATCACCGCCGCGCACGACGAGCTCCAGCGGCTCGGCGCCGCCCCGAGCGAGGTCTTCCACGACGCCGGCGGCGTCTTCCACCACGCCGGCACCCGGGCCCGGGTTTCCGGCCCGGACCCGGAGCGGGCCAGCTACGGCTCGTTCCTGTCGTTCAACGACCCTGACGGCAACGGCTGGGTGCTGCAGGAGGTCACCACCCGGCTGCCCGGCCGGGTGTGACGGGTGCGCCGAACCAGCGCGCAAGGCAGTCGTCCAGGTCCCGCTGGTCGTCGCCGATCCAGGCGACGTGGCCGTCCGGGCGGAGCAGAACGCATGGCACGTCCAGCGCCGCCCCTGGATCCGTGAGCTGATCGACGCGGTCCGACCAGGGGCCGGTGGTGAGGCGTTCTGTGCGGTCGAGCAGCAGGCCGCGACCCTGACGCAGCAGGGGGTAGAGGCGGCCCCGCTTCAGCTCCAGGTCGGGCAGACGGCGGCCGAGCAGGTCGGGGCCGGGGCCGAAGTCGTAGCGCACGGCGAGGCCGGTGATCTTCTCGATGAGATGACGGTTGACCTCGTCGAAGGCCACCAGCTCCGTGAGCAGCCGCCGCACCGCGCGCGGGCCGGGCTCAGGGGAGGCCAGCTCCGCCTGGGCGCGGGTGTTGTCCAGCACGTCGGCGGCCACCGGGTGGCGTTCTGCGTGGTAGGCGTCGAGGAGCGTGTCCGGCGCCCAGCCGCGGATCTGCGCCGCCAGCTTCCAGCCGAGATTGACCGCGTCCTGGACGCCCAGGTTGAGTCCCTGCCCGCCGAACGGCGGATGGATGTGCGCCGCGTCCCCGGCCAGCAGCACCCGCCCCACCCGGTAGCGGTCGGCGAGGCGGGTGGCGTCACCGAAGCGGGACAACCAGCGCGGCGCGTGCACGCCGAAGTCGGTTCCCGCGACGGCGCGCAGCTGCCGCCGGAAGTCGTCGAGCGTGGGCGGTTCCGTACGGTCGCTGACGTCCGCCGCCGGGATGACGACGCTGTACGTCGCGCCGCCGCCGAAAGGCCTGATCCAGAAGGGCCGGTGGGACCCGGCCACCGCGGCGACCGTGGCGGCGATCTCCTCCTGCGGCACGCCGGCCTCCATCTCGCCCATGAGCGTGTCGTTGCGCGAGGGCTCGCCGGGGAAGGCGACGCCGAGCCGCTTGCGTACGGTGCTGCGCGCCCCGTCACAGCCGACGAGGTAGCGCGAGCGCACCCGCTCGCCACCGGACAGCTCGACGGTCACGCCGTCGTCGTCCTGCTCGAAGCCGGTCACCGCGCGACCGTGCTCGACGTGGGCGCCCAGTGCGACGGCGTGCTCCTCCAGCAGGCGGTTGATGACCGGTTGCGGAATGCCGAGCAGGTAGGCGTACGGGGAGTCGAGGCCCTCGGGCTGGGGCGCGGGGATGGCGGCGAAGAAGCCGGCCGCCGGGCGGCGCCGGCCGTGCGGGAGCAGCCGGTCGAGCAGGCCCCGCATGGCCATCAGCTCCAGGCTGCGGATGTGCAGGCCGACGACGCGGACCATCGATCCGGGCTCGGTGTCCTGCTCCAGGACGAGGACCCGTACGTCGTGCAGCCGCAGTTCGGCGGCGAGCATCGCGCCGGTGGGCCCGCAGCCGGCGATGACGACGTCGTAGGGGGAAGAGTGCATCTGTGGTGCCTTTCGGGAGTGCCTTTGGCGGCGCTCCCGGCGGCACCTACGTCGGCCGCCCGACCGTGGCGGGAGGGCGGAGCGCCCACATCGCTACAGCGTTCATGGGTCTCACCTCCTCCGGCCGGGTCACGGTCACCGGAACGCTACAGGCCAGGCCACCGGCCCGTCCAACGTTTTTCACGGCAGCGGCCAGGTGCGCAGCGCGGCGTCGGCCATCGCCTGCAGCTCGTCGCGGCCGACGCCGCTCGCCGCCTGCACGGCGATGCCGAAGGCCAGGGTCGTGACGTAGCGGGCGAGCACCGTGACATCGGTCTCCGGCGGCAGGTCGCCCTCCTCGACGGCGCGCAGGAACCGGTCGCGGACGCGGCAGCAGCCGTCCTCGCGCCAGGCGACCAGCAGCTCGCGCACCTCGCGCCCCGAGTCGCTCGCCGCCAGGGCGCCCTGGACGCCGAGGCAGCCCGGCGGGCCGGCGGAGCGGGTGGTGGTGCGGACGGTGCCGGCCAGGATCGAGGTGGCGACGCCGAGCGCGGTCGGCTCCTCCAGCGCGCGGGTCAGGTAGCCGCCGGGGCCCTCGGTGTAGCGCTCCAGCGCCTTGCGGAACAGCTCCTCCTTGTTGCCGAAGGCGGCGTACATGCTGGTGGTGGAGATGCCCATCGCCTCGGTCAGCCTGCTGAGGCTGGCCCCCTCGTAGCCGTGCTCCCAGAACACGAGCATGGCCCGCTCGAGTGCTTCGTCGGCGTCGAACGCGCGCGGCCGGCCGATGGGTCCGCTCTGCCTGGTCTCCACGCGAGCAGTCTACCCCTTTTTGTATCGATCGCTTCAGAAGTGCTACCGTTCGAGTTCCGCATCGATCGATGCGTAAGTTTGAGGAGGTCATAGAGATGAGACTGCTTGAGGGCAAGACCGCGCTCGTCACCGGCGGCAGCACCGGCATCGGGCGGGCCACCGCAGCGCGGATGGCGGCCGAGGGCGCCCACGTGTTCGTCACCGGCCGCCGCAAGGCCGAGCTTGACGCCGCCGTCGCCGAGATCGGCGACGCCACCGCAGTGGTCGGCGACATCGCGGACCTGGCCGACCTTGACCGGCTCTACGAGGCGGTCCGCGCGCGGGGACGCGGCCTGGACGTGCTGTTCGCCAACGCTTCGGTGGCCGAGTTCGTCACGCTTGAACAGACCACGGAGGAGCACTTCGACCACATCTTCGGCATCAACGTCCGGGGCATGCTGTTCACCGTGCGCAAGGCGCTGCCCGTGCTCAACGACGGCGCCTCGGTGATCCTGAACGGCTCGACGAACGCGGACTCGGGCGCGGCGGCGTTCGGCGCGTACGCGGCCAGCAAGGCCGCCACCCGCTCCTTCGCCCGCACCTGGGCCAACGAGCTGAAGGAGCGCGGCATCCGGGTCAACACCGTCACGCCGGGCCCGATCCTCACCCCGGGCCTGTCGGGGCTGACCGACGACCCGGAGGCGTTCGAGCGGAACCTGGCGGCGCAGGTGCCGCTGGGCCGGCTCGGCAGCCCGGACGAGGTCGCCGCCGCCGTGCTCTTCCTGGCCAGTGGTCAGAGCAGCTTCGTCACCGGCTCCAACCTGTACGTGGACGGCGGCCTCAACCAGATCTGAGCTTGACCTTGACGCCGCGTCAACGTCTTAACTAGGGAGTATGCGGATCGGAGAGCTGGCCGCGCTGCTCGGGGTGACCACCCGGACCGTGCGCCATTACCACCACCAGGGCGTCCTGCCGGAGCCGCCGCGCCTGGCCAACGGCTACCGCGAGTACGGCATGCGCGACGCCATCGCCCTGGCCCGCGTACGCCGGCTGGTGGGGCTCGGGCTCAGCCTCGACGAGATCCGCGACGTCATGGCCGAGGAGCGCTCCAGGGAACTGCCCGAGATCCTCGCCGAGATCGACGCCGACCTGGCCGCGCAGGAACGCGACATCCGCCTGCGGCGGGCCAGGCTGGCGGAGGTGCTGCGCCGGGCCGAGGACGGCACGCTCGGCCCGGACGACACCGCGTCCCCCGACCTGGTGTCCTTCCTCAAGGTCATCGACGTGCCGGCCTCGGCGTCGGCGGCCTGGGACCGCGACCTGCTGGTGCTGGTCGACAGCGCCTCCAAGACGCCGGACGGGCGGGCGTTCACCGTGCTCGACGCGCTGGCCGCCGACCCCGAACTGACGGCGCGCGGCCACGACTTCTACCGCAGGCTGGACGAGCTGGCCGGCGCGGAGCCCGACGACCCGCGGGTGGGGCCGATGGCCGAGGAGCTGGCCGCGTTCAGTCTGGACCACGTGCTGGCCGGCCAGACGCGGGACGGCTGGCGCGCCGACGCGGTCGAGCCGTTCCTGGGCGGCCTGGCCCCGGCCCAGGCGGAGGTGGTCCGCCGCGCCGTCCGCCTCATCGGCGACCGCCTGCCCCGCTGAAGGCGTTCCGGTACGCCGACGGCGACGTGCGCATGATGGCGGCGAAGTGGTGGCGGTAGGTGACGGCCGTGTCGAAGCCCACCGCCCTGGCGACCTTCTCGATCGGCGTGGCCGTCGTCTCCAGGAGGGCGAGGCTCGCCTGGACGCGCTGCTGGATCAGCCACCGGATCGGGGTGGTGCCGGTGGCGCGGGCGAAGTGCCGCAGGTAGGTGCGGGCGGACATGTGGGCCTGCCCGGCCAGCCGCTCGACGGTGATCGCCTCGCCGAGGTGCGCCAGGGCCCACGCGATGCTGCGGGCGATGCGGTCGTCGGCCGGGTCGGCGGGCAGCGGGGCCTCGATGAACTGCGCCTGCCCGCCCTCGCGGTACGGCTGGATCACCAGCCGCCTGGCGACCGCGCTGGCGATCGCATGGCCGTAGTCGCTGCGCACGACGTGCAGGCACAGGTCGAGCCCGGCGGCGCTGCCGGCGCTGGTGAGCAGCGGCCCGTCGTCGATGTAGAGGACGTCGGGGTCGAGGTCCACCGCCGGGTGGCGCTGCCGGAAGCGGTCGGCGTAGCGCCAGTGGGTGGTGGCGCGGCGGCCGTCCAGCAGGCCCGCGCCGGCTAGCGCGAACGCTCCCGAGCAGATCGACATGATCCGCGCGTCCTGATGGGAAGCCCGGCGCAGCGCGGCGACCAGCTCGGGTGAGGGATCGGCGGCGACGTCGGGCACGCCCGGAACGATGACGGTCTCCGCGGCGGCGAACGCGTCGAGGCCGTGGGGCGTGTGCAGGGCGGCCCCGCCGACGACGCGTACGGGGCCGGGCGTCTCCGCGCAGACGGTCAGGTCGTACCACGGGACGTCGAACTCCGGCCTGGGCAGGCCGAACACCTCGGTGACGATGCCCAGCTCGAAGACCGACATCCCGTCGTAGGCGAGCACCGAGACGGTCGGCGCGGGTCGCGGCATGGCGGAATGTTAGCGGGCATCGTCACTGGCGCCACTGGCCGGGGGGACACGCTTGGGCCGAGGATTTCCGCATGTCCTTCGTACTCTCCTCATCGCCTGCGCCCGCTGAGCGGGCTGCCGCCCACTTCGCCGCCAAGCTGTCCTTCGAGACCGACGTCAGCGATGTCCACCAGGACCTGGAGACGGGCGTGCCCGGCTTCGTGGTGGTGGACACCCGCGGCGCCGACGCCTGGGAGCAGGGCCACGTGCCCGGCGCCATCCACCTGCCGACCCGGCAGATCGCGGCCAGGGCCGCGCGCGAGATCCCCGCCGGAGCCGTCGTCGTCACCTACTGCTGGGGCCCTGGCTGCAACGGCTCCACCAGGGCCGCGCTGGAGTTCGCCAGACTCGGCTACCCGGTCAAGGAGATGATCGGCGGCATTGAGTACTGGGTGCGCGAGGGCCTCCCGGTCCGCACCCGCGACGGAGTCAGGCGGCGTCAGGGGGATGAGCTGACCGTGACGTGCGACTGCTGAGGGTTCAGGCCGTGTGCGCTCGCAGCCCGGTCAGGTCAGGGGCCACGTCCGGCCGGAGCACGAGGTTCGCGTCGTAGTCGCCGCCGCTCTGCGTACGGTACGGGATCGGCTCGGTCTCCGGGATGGCGAGCAGGCGTGCGGTCAGCTCCTTGGCCGCCGTCCGGCCCTCGCCGGGCGTGAACCGGTCGGCGCCGAAGATCAGCACCGGGGGCAGCACCTGCGCGCCCGCGTAGAACAGGGTGCCGTGCTGCAGCGGGAACAGCAGCTCGTCCACGGCGCCGTGGATGCCCCGCGCGCCGTAGAACCAGCCGGGCCCGCCCATGGTCACCACCGCCATCGCGCGCTTGCCCGCGAGGAAACCGTCGCCGTAGCCGATCCACTCGCCGTCCGGGCCGCGCAGCCCGTACGCGTAGCCCTGGTGCCAGACCCGGTCGAACCAGCCCTTGAGGATGGCGGGCATCCCGAACCACCACATCGGGAACTGGACGACGAGGGTGTCGGCCCGGTCGATCTTCTCCTGCTCGGCACGGATGTCGGGGCTCAGGGCGCCGCTCTCGTACGCCTGCTTCGCGGCGGCGGCGACCTGGAACCGCTCGCCCGGGTCGTGGGCGTAGCCGGCGGGGTCGACGACGGGGTTCCACCCCATCGCGTACAGGTCGGACACCTCGACGCGGTGGCCTTCCGCGCGGAGCGCGCGCTGCCCCTCTTCGGCGAGGTGGCCGTTGAGCGAGCGCGGTTCGGGGTGGGCGAGGATCCACAGGACGTTCATGGCGTCCATGCTGGTCGTGCGGCGCCCGCCCGCACGACTGGCCTGATGGACAACATGTGCGAAGATCGGGCCATGTCCGTTTTCTCCGGTGATGGGCGGCACCGGGTGGCCGTGCTGGCGCGTGACCGGGCGCTCTCCTTCGAGCTCGGCATCGTCCACCGGCTCTTCGGCCAGGCGCGCTCGGCCGACGGCGCCGCCCTGTACGAGGTCGTGACCTGCGCGGCCGAGCCCGGCGAGCTGCGTACCGACGGAGACTTCACCCTCACCGTCGCGCACGGCCTCGAAGCGCTGGCCGAGGCCGGCACCGTCGTCGTCCCGGCCTCCCTGAACGACTTCGAGCACGACGAGTTCGATCGCGGGGTCGAGCGCCCGGACGAGCCGCTCGACCCCGCGATCGTCGCCGCGCTGGCGCGGATCCGTCCCGGCACCCGCGTCGCCGCCATCTGCACGGGTGCGTTCATGCTCGCCGCGGCCGGCCTGCTGGCCGGGCGGCGGGCGACCACGCACTGGCGCTCGTCCGCCCGGTTTCGCGAGTGCTTCCCCGACGTCGTCGTCGACCCCGACGTGCTCTACACCGACGACGACGGCGTCCTCACCTCGGCGGGCGGGGCGTCGGGCGTCGACCTGTGCCTGCACATGATCCGCACCGACCACGGCGCGGCCGTCGCCAACGACGTGGCGCGTGGCTCCGTCGTCCCGCCGCACCGCGAGGGCGGGCAGGCGCAGTACGTGCGGCGGCCGATGCCGGACCCGAAGATCTCCTCGACCGGCAGGGCGCGCCGGTGGGCGCTGACCAACCTGCACCGGCCCATCACGCTGCGCGAGCTGGCCGCCCAGGAGGCGACGAGCACGCGCACCTTCACCCGGCGCTTCCGCGACGAGATCGGCACCTCGCCGGGGCGGTGGCTCACCCGGCAGCGCGTCGAGCGGGCCTGCTCGCTGCTGGAACGCACCGACCTGCCCGTCGACGAGATCGCCGTCGCCGCTGGCTTCGGCACCGCCGGCTCACTGCGCCTGCACATGAAGGCCGAGCTGGGCGTCTCCCCCACCGCCTACCGCGCCACCTTCCGGGGCCCCTGACCGATGCTCACGGCTCGCCCGCCGGATCGCGGACCCGGGTCCGCGATCACCCGCTGACCTGTTCGGACCCGGACCCGCCCCTGCTGGTGTGTCTGCGGGGACTCTCCGCCCCTGCGGGCGCGCGTGCGAAGGGGCACTTTCACGCACGCACACCCGCCGAGCCCTGGCCGGTGAGGCCGTTCAGGCGGGCGAGGTCGTCGTCGGACAGGCGCAGGGCGCCGGCCGCCACGTTCTCGGCCAGGTGGTCGAGGTCACCGGTGCCGGGGATGGCGAGGACGTGCGGGCCCTGGGCGAGCGTCCAGGCCAGGCGGACCCGGGCGGGTGACGCGCCGTGGGCGCGGGCGACCTCCTCCACGGCCTCGTGCTCGCCCGTCCCCGTCCCCGACTCGCGGCCGGAGCCGGCGATCGCGAAGAACGGCACGTACGCGATGCCCTGCTCGCCGCAGCCGCGCAGCAGCTCGCGCTCCTGCGCGGGGGCGCCGACGCCGAAGGCGTTCTGCACGCACACCACCGGCGCGATGGCCCGCGCCTCGGCGAGCTGCTCCGCCGTGACGTTGGAGACGCCCAGGTGCCGGACGAGCCCGGCCTCGCGCAGCTCGGCCAGCGCGCCGAAGTGCGCGGCGATCGAGCCGTCCTGCGTGCTCGGGGGCACGCGCAGGTTCACCACGTCGAGCCGGTCGCGGCCGAGCGTCCGCAGGTTGTCCTCCACCTGGCCGTGCAACTGCTCGGGCGTGGCCCACCACCACGTGCCGTCCGGGTGGCGGGCCGGCCAGACCTTGGTGGTGATGACGAGATCGTCCGGGTACGGGGCCAAGGCTTCCCTGATCACATCGTTGGCCGCCAGGTCGCCGGTGAAGTAGAAGGACGCGGTGTCGATGTGGTTCACGCCGAGCTCGACGGCCCGCCGCAGCACCGCGATCGCCCGGTCACGCCCGCGCTGGTCGGACCCGAACGCGACCCGCCCGGCCAGGCGCATGGCCCCGAAACCGATCCTGTTCACGGTCAGGTCGCCGAGCCGCCATGTTGCACTCATCTCAATCTCCATCAGAGAGGGTTGCGCCCGGTTCCGGGCACAAAAAAAGCCTCCTCGCGGCGGACGAGGAGGCTCACAGGTGCTTGATCAGCATACCAGTCCCCCGGGGGCCGGTGGCGCGTCCCGTGGGTTCCGTGCCACACTCACTGTTATAGAACTCTTATAGGAGTTCTATAACGAGAGGAGTTCGGCATGTACGACGTGCTGCCCTGGAGAGACCCGGCCCCACCCGACACGACGATGAACGAGCCGCAGGAACGCGGCAGGTTCGGCGCGTACGGCGGCCGGTACGCCCCGGAGTCCCTGGTGGAGGCCTGCCGCGAGGTGGACGAGGCGTTCCGCGCCGCCTGGGCCGATCCCGGCTTCCGCAACGCGCTGGCCACACTGCTGGCCGTGCACGCCGGCCGCCCCACCCCGCTCACCCCCGCCGCCCGCCTGTCGGACGAGCTGGGCGTGCGGCTCTACCTCAAACGCGAGGACCTCACCCACACCGGCTCCCACAAGATCAACAACGTGCTCGGCCAGGCGCTGCTGGCCACCCGCATGGGCAGGACCAGGCTGATCGCCGAGACCGGCGCGGGCCAGCACGGCGTGGCCGCCGCCACCGCCGCCGCGCTGCTCGGCCTGCGCGCGACGGTGTTCATGGGTGCCCGTGACATCGAACGCCAGGAGCTGAACGTCTTCCGCATGCGCGTCCTAGGCGCCGAGGTGGTGCCGGTGACCACGGGCAGCCGTACGCTCAAGGACGCCACCAGCGAGGCCATGCGTCACTGGGTGGGCACGACCGGCGACTCCCACTACTGCATCGGCTCGGTCGTGGGGCCCGACCCGTACCCGTATCTGGTCAGGGAGCTGCAGCGGGTCATCGGCGACGAGGCGCGCGCCCAGTGCGCCGCCGAGCTGCCCACCGGCGTCCCCGAGCACGTGGTGGCCTGCGTCGGCGGCGGCTCGAACGCGGCCGGCACGTTCGCCGGGTTCGCCGACACCTCGGCCCGGCTGGTCGGCGTCGAGGCCGAGGGCGGCGCGGGAGCCGTGCGCGGCAGGCTCGGCGTGCTGCACGGCGCCCGCTCGCTGTTCCTCCAGGACGGCGACGGGCAGATCACCGAGGCGCACTCCATCGCGGCCGGGCTCGACTACCCCGGCGTCGGCCCCGAGCACGCCCACCTGCGCGACCTGGGCAGAGCCCGCTACGTCACGGTGACCGACGAGGAGGCGGTCGCCGCCGCCGTACGGCTGGCGCGCACCGAGGGCATCCTGCCCGCGCTCGAATCGGCGCACGCCCTCGCCTGGATCATCCGCGCGGCCGCCGCAGGCGACCTGCCGGCCGGATCGACGGTGCTGATGACGCTGTCCGGGCGCGGTGACAAGGACATGGCGACGTTGAAGGAGCTGCTGTGAACGACTCCGTCCTGGTCGCGGGAGCGGTCGAACGCCGCCTGCGGGCCGCCCGTGACACCGGCCGCGGCCTGCTCATGCCGTACGTCACCGCCGGCATCACACCTGACTGGACCGGCTACCTGCACGGCTTCGCCGAAGCGGGGGCGGACGCGATCGAGGTCGGCCTGCCCTTCTCCGACCCCACGCTGGACGGCCCCACCATCCAGCAGGCGAGCCAGGCCGCGCTGGCCAGAGGCGCGAACACCCGCGACATCCTCGCCGCGATGCCCGACGTGGGCGTGCCCCTGGTCGTCAGCACCTACTACAACCTGGTGCTGAACGCCGGCCCCGAGCCGTTCTGCGCCGCGCTGCGCCAGGCGGGCGTCGCCGGCCTGATCGTGCCCGACCTGCCGGTGCACGAGGCGGACGAGCTGACCGACGCGGCCAAGGCGACCGGCATCGAGCCCGCCCTGCTGGCCTCGCCCACCACGCCCGAGCCGAGACTGGCGAAGATCGCCGCCCGCAGCCGCGGCTTCGTCTACGCCGTGTCGGTCATGGGCACCACCGGCGAACGGGCCGCGCTCGCCGACTCGGCGGAGCGGCTCGCCGCGCGGCTCAGGCGGGTCACCGACCTGCCGGTCTTGCTAGGATTCGGCATCTCCACCCCGGACCAGGCCCGCGAGGCCCGCCGGCACGCCGACGGCGTGGTGGTCGGCGCCGCCGTCATGCGGCGGGTGCTCGACGGTGCGGGGCCGGACGACCTGCGGGCCTTCGTCACGAGCCTGCGGGAGGCCCTCGACCAGGAGTGATGCACCACGATGACCGCCGAAGCCGGGCACGAGGCGAGATACCGCGCCATCGCCGCCGACCTCGCCGCGAAGATCCGGTCCGGCCACTACGCCCCTGGCGAGGCGCTGCCGCCGCAGCGCGAGCTGAGCGCCTCCTACGGGGTCACCCTGATGACGTTGCGCCAGGCGTTGCGGCAGCTCAGCGACGAGCGGCTGATCGTGCAGCGGCCGGGCAAGGGCACATTCGTCGCGCCGCCGCATCTGGCGTACCAGCTCGACTCGCTCCGCAGCCTGGCCGACGACCTGCGCAAGCAGGGCCACGACGTACGCACCGTCGTTGTGGGCCGGGCCGTACGCCGCGCTCCTGCCAGGATCGCCGCCGAGCTGCGGCTGCCGCCCGGCGGGAGCGCGCTGCGTCTTGAGCGGGTCCGCGAGTTCGCCGGCCGCCCGGCCGTCCACCAGGTCTCCTGGGTGCGCCGGCCGATGGCCGACCACATCCGCGACCGCGACTTCACCGAGGTCTCCCTCTACACCGCGCTCGCCGACGCGGGCGTGGCGGTCGCCCGCGCATCGGAGGTGGTGCGGCCCGGCCTGCTCGACGCCGCGGCCGCCCGCCACCTGCTGGAGCCGGAGGGCAGCCCGGTGCTGGTCAGCACCCGCGTCACCGCGACGCTCGACGCCACGCCTGTGGTGTCCGACCACGCCACGATCCTGGGCAGCATGATGGAGATCCGCACCGAACGCGCAGCCACCGGCCTGTCCCTCACATGGGGCGCCACCACCTGACCTTCGCCCCTGAAGGGTTTGCTGGCTTGCTGGTTTGCCAAAAATATGCAGACCGGTCTACTTTTTCTGGCATGGGACGTAAAGGCGCGGAGACGCGCGGACGGCTGCTCGACACCACCCAGGAGCTGATCGAAGCGGGGGGCTACTTCGGCGCCGGGCTCAACCAGGTCATCGCGGCCAGCGGGATGCCCCGGGGCTCGCTCTACTTCCACTTCCCCGGCGGCAAGGACGAGCTGGTCGCCGAGGCGCTGCGGCGGGCCGGGCGGGAGATCGCCGCCGCCGTGGACGGGCTCGCCGCCACGGCGCCCGACACGACGGCCCTGCTCACCGGCATGATCACGCTGCTCGGTGACCGGCTGGAGGCGTCCGGGTGGCGCAAGGGCTGCCCGGTCGCCACCGTCGCGCTGGAACTGGCGGCCACCCATGACGTGCTCCAGCAGGTGTGCGCCGAGGTCTACGACTCCTGGGAGCGCATCCTGTCCGACCGGCTCGCCGCCGACGGCCACCCCCACGCCGACGACACCGCCACGACCGTGCTCGCCCTGATCGAGGGCGCGCTTCTGCTGGCCAGAGCCCGCCGCGACCGCCGCCCCCTCGACGCCGCAGCCCGCCGCGCCACCCTCCTACTCACCACCCACTGAGGAGAACCCCCGTGCCCTCCAACTCCCCCGGCTCGCTCGACCAACCTGGTCCGTCCGGCCCCCTCGACCGGCCCGGCTCCTTCGCCCCGCTTGACCAGCCCAACTCCTCCAGCCCCTTTGATCTGCCCAGCTCTGCCAGCCCTCTCGATCCGTCCGGCGGCTCGCCGGACTCCATCGTCTTTGGTGCGGGCGGCTTCATCGGCCGGTCCGTGGTCGCCGAGCTGCTGCGCTGCGGCCGGCGGGTCGCCGCCGCTGTGCGTGGCGATGCCGACCGGCTCACCGCCTGGCTGGCGGGTCAGGATGTGCCGGCCGGCGGGCTGAGCGTCGTCCGCGCCGACATCACCCGTACCGGCCTCGGCCTGCCGCCCACCGGCCTGGACGGCGTGCGCGACATCTACAACTGCGCGGCCCGCTTCGCGTTCGGGCTGAGCGTCGCCGAGGCTCGGGCGGCGAACGTGACCGGCGCGCTCAACGTCCTCGACTGGGCCGCCGAACTGCCGGGGCTGCGGCGCGTCGTGCACGTCAGTGGGTACCGCGTCAGCGCGGACGGTCCTGCGGACGGCCCTGCGGACGACACTTCGCCCGACTACCGGCGGCTGGGGGCGTACGAGGCGTCGAAGAAGGAGGGCGACGCGGCAGTGCGGGTCCGCGCCCGCGAGCGCGGCATCCCGCTCACCATCGCCAACCCCTCCACCGCCGTCGGACCCGGCCAGTACGTCGGGCTGGCGTCGATGGTGTCGGACCTGTGGCACGGCCGCCTGCCCGCCCTGCCCGGCGGGCGCGAGGCGTTCGTGCCGGTCGTGGACGTCGGCTACCTCGCGGCGTTCATGACCCGGCTGCCCGAGCACGAGGAGACGGCCGGCCGGGCGTACTGGATCCTCGACGACCGCACGCCCGTCCTGCCGGACCTCATCGCGCTGCTGGCCCGCCACATGGGCGTGCGAGCGCCCCGGCGCTCGATCCCGGTCGGCCTGCTGCGCCGCCTCCCCCGGGCGCTGACCGGCGTGGACCCCGAGACGCTGTCGTTCCTGTCGGCCGACCGCTACGACACCGCGCCCGCGCGGGCCTTCGCCGAGAAGACCGGCCTCAGCCAGCCACCCACCGAGACCGTTCTGACGACCTGGGCCGACGCCCTGGTGGCGGCCCGCTTCGGCGCCGCCTCCCCACCCACCGGCCGCTACGGCTACCAGGACGTGGCAGGCGTCCGCACCTGGCTGACCGGCGACCGGGAGCGACCCGGCTATGTCCTGCTCCACGGCCTCCCCCTGGACGCCGACTCCTGGACCCATGTCACCACCCGCCTCGACACCCCGACGTTGACGGCCGACCTCCCCGGTCACGGCAGATCCGCCCCACCACCAGAACCCACGGCAGGCCAGGCTCGGGCAGAGCGAGCCGGCCCGAGGGCGTTGGACCCGAGGGCATTGGAGGGGTGGGTGGCCGGGCTGTTGGAGCCGGTGGCGACGCGGCCGGTGCTCGTGGCGCATTCGTTCGCCTGCGGCCCCGCACTCCGCTACGCCGCCGCACACCGTGGCACGATCTCCCGGCTGGTGCTGGTGGCTCCCGCGTTCCTGCAGAACCCCTCCTCTTGGCTGCTGCGGTCGTGGGCGGCGGTGCCGCTGCTGCGCCGCCTGCCGGCCGCCCGCCTGGCCAGGACGCTGGGCATCCCGGTGGGCAGTACGGCCGACCTGGCCCGCCCCGGCCGCGCCCGCGCCGTCGTCGCCGCCCTGCGTGCCGCCCACGGCCGGCGCGACGAGCTGCGCCGCCTCCTGGAACGCATCGACGTGCCCGTGGAGATCGTCGTCGGCTCGGCCGACCCGCTGACCGTCGCGGTGGACATCCCCGTGACCACGATCGACGGCGCCGGCCACTTCCCGCAGCTCACCCACCCCGCGGCGCTCGCCACCCATCTCGAAGCCGAGGTGGGCGCCCGGAGCGCCAGCTGATCCATTCGCCTTCGGTCATCACGTCATCGGCCGGCGCGTCTTGGACGTACCGCCCCAGGCCCTCCTGGCGTTCGGTGCGTGATGATCTCACCCGCCGAGGACTTGGCAGTTTCGGCGGCCGCATTTCCCAGGGGGGCGGCACCGGGAAATGCGGCCGGTCGTCATGCGGTGGCCTGGCAGGTGGTGCCCGGGGGCGGGAGCCTCAAACTGGTGAAGTAGCGGTTGACGTGAGCGGTGACGCAGCCGCCCTTGCCGTAGACGTAGAGCGCGTGGCCATGTCCGTCGTAGCGGACGCTTGAGGAGCCCGGCACGTGGCGGATGATGTCGGCGACCTCGTCGTGGTCGGTCCAGCTGCCGACTCCGAGGAAGGGCACCAGACCGCTGGTGGGCAGCGGCGCCGGCGGGTTGGTGACGGGAGCGGGCCAACCGGCGCAGCCCAGCGGCCACCACGCCCGCTGCCCCGCGAAGTTCGGCGACAGCTCTTGCGCCCTGCGCAGTGCGCTGCGGTAGGCCGCGTAGCTCTCGTATGCTCGGCCGTCGAGGCAGTGGGTCATGTTCTGCCCGGCGAGTGAGGGGAGCTTGGGGCTGCCGGTGGCGCGACGGACGTACTCGGCGAATCCGGAGGCGTCGCCCTCGGCGGCCTTCTTGATCGCCTCGGCCAGCTCGACCCAGCGCGGCACGTCCGGTTCCGGGCCGGGCGAGGTGAAGCTGGGGGCGGCGGCCACTTTCAGGTCGAATCCGGTGTAGGCGGCTTCGGTCGGGTCGTTGTGCACCGGTACGGGTGAGCGGTCGGCGGCGACCACCAGCCGACGCCACACCTCACCGGCGTCCTGCCCGTGCAGGGCGCAGGCCGTGGCCGAACGGCACCAGGCGGCGAACCGCTCCAGTGCCTTCTCCGCCCTCAGATACATGGAGGGTTCCCTGGCCACCGTGTCCTCGACATGGCCGGCGGTGCCGTCCATGACCATGGCGCGGATGCGGGAGGGGAACAGGCGGGCGTAGGCCAGCGCGGGATGTCCGCCGTAGGAGGTGGCGAGGAAGCTCAGCCGCCGCTCGCCCATCGCGGTGCGGACGGCCTCGATGTCGCGGGCGACCGAGGCTGAGTCCATGTGGTCGAAGAAGTCCGGGTCTGCCGACCGGCACTGCTGCGCGTGTTCGCGGTTGGTCCGGGCGAGTGCGGCGTACTCGGCACGGGTGTCCGGCAGGGTGATGTAAGGGCCGGTGGCCAGGCACTCGTACGGCAGTACGCCGCCGGGCTTGACGGTGTTGCGCGGGTCGAAGCTGACCACATCGAAGCGGTCACGCAGCTTGGCGAACCTCGCGTGGAACTGCTTGAGCTCATCGATGCCCGACACACCGGGACCGCCGGGGATGGCGAACACCGTGCCGATCCGGCGTGCCGCACCGGAGGCGGGAAGCATCGCGATGGGCACGGTGATCTTCCGTCCCGCGGGCTCCGTCCAGATGAGGGGCACCTGGACGGAGGCACAGCGCATGTCCTTAGGGGCGTCCTTGCCGGTACACGGTCCCCAAGCCAGCGAGGACGGGCCGGAGCCGGCCGAGTCTGCGGTGGCGGGCACCGCCACCAGCGCGGCCAAAAGCGTGGCGGCCGCTCCAACGGCCGCCACCTTGAGGCGTCCCTCAAGCGCGGTCACCGTCGCGCCCGCCGTCAGGGCTGCGGCGACGTAGACGACGAGCAGCGCGGCCGCCACCCCAGAAGGGAGCAGGCCGCCGCCCACTCCGGCGATCTGCGACGGCAGATTCTCCATCATGTACGAGCCCACCTGCGAACGCAGCGGGGACGGCAGCGCCTGCGCGACGATCGGGATCACCAGGAAGAACATGACGAGCGCGACCAGGCTGCCGGGGGTCGATCGGATCGCCGCCCCCACACCGAGCCCGATCAGCGCCGCGGCCGTCATGGACAGCCCGGCGACGATCACCGTGGCGAGCACGCCCGGCTCCGAGAGCGGGGTGCCGAGGGTGCCCCCGTCAAGCAGCATCTGACCGGCGCGGTCACCGAGGACGGCCTGGGCGGCCAGATGCATCGCGAACGCCAGCACCTGGCCGGCGACCAGGGTGACCGCGGCCAGCCCGGGGATCTTCGCGAACAGGAACACCTGCCGCCGCGGCACCGCCGCCAGGCTTGTACGGATCATCCCTGTGGCGTGCTCGGAGGTGATCGAGAGCGCGCCCAGCGTGCCCAGCACGAAGTAGGCGACCGGCAGCCCGGTGCCCAGCCCGGCGCCGTTGCTGGTGAAGCGCATCCGCTCCTCGAACGTCTGGCGGTCGAACCCCCGGCCCACCAGGTACGCCACCCCAGCGCAGACCAGCACGGCGAGGACCGAGACGGCCAGCAGGTGGACATTGGAGCGGAGCGAGCGCAGCTTGTACCACTCCGAGGCGATCACGTCCCTCATCGGGGCACCCCCGAGACGGTGGCGGGGCGGGCGCCGTACTGGACGCTGTCATCGGTCAATTCCATGAACGCCTCCTCCAGCGAGGCGCTGCGCGGCGTCAGCTCCCGCAGTGCGATGCCCGCCCGCAGGGCCAGCTCGCCGATCTCGGCCGCGTCCATGCCTCGCACCGTCAGGTCGCCCGGCGCCAGGGCGTCTGCGGTCACGCTCGCGCTGTGCGCGCGCAGGGTCTGCGCCAGCCGATCCGGATGCGCCGTGCGGACCAAGACATCGCGCTGGAACCGCGCGGCGAGTGCGTTCGTCGTCGTGTCGGCGATCAGCCGGCCGCGTCCGATGACGACGACGTGGTCGGCGGTGAGGGCCAGCTCGTTCATCAGATGACTGGACAGCAGGACGGTACGACCGTCGGCCGCGAGCGAGCGCAGCAGGTCGCGGATCCAGCGGATGCCCTCCGGGTCCAGGCCGTTGAGTGGCTCGTCGAACATCAGCACCGCCGGGTCGCCGAGCAGCGCCGCCGCGATGCCGAGGCGCTGCTTCATGCCCAAGGAGAACCCGCCGATCCGCAGGTTCGCCACGTCGGTCAAGCCGACCTGGTCGAGCACGGCGGCCACCCGCTTCATGCCGATGCCGTTGCTGCGTGCCAGGCAGCCGAGATGGTCGCGGGCCGTACGCCCGCCGTGTACCGCCCCGGCCTCCAGCAGCGCCCCCATCGTGCGCATGGGACGGCGCAGCGTCGCGTACGGGCGACCGTCCACCAGCGCCTCACCCGCGGTGGGGAGTTCCAGCCCGAGTACGACTCGCATGGTCGTGGACTTGCCTGCTCCGTTCGGCCCCAGGAAACCGGTCACCAGGCCCGGCTTGACCGTGAAGGTCAGGTCGTCCACGGCGAGCGTGCGGCCGTATCGCATGCTCAGCCCTCGCACTTCGATCACGTCTCATCCTTGTCCGCCAGATCAGGCCGATCAGCTCGATCCGATCGGCCGGATCAGCCTCGCGGTCCCGGGCTCCGGCCTCCATAGGTGTCGGCCCACCGGCCAGGGTGGGAAACAGCCACCTCAAGGGGTAGGGCCGGCCCCACCGTGTTCTCCTCGCCGGCAGGGCAGACTGCACCTGTGATGGGGATACGACCCGCGTTCGGCGGGCCGGCGCGACAGGCCGTCAATGCTTCGGCGGGGTACGCGCGGGACGCGGTGAGCAGCCTGGCGGCGCTGGCGCTGAACGCGGTCACCGGCCTTGCGGCGCTGGTGGTGCTCGCCCTGGTGATGGTGAGCGCCGCCCTCGTGCCGGTGGCCGGTCTCGGGCGGGCGCCGCTCGGCCTCGGGCTCGTTCTCGTCCATCGCCTGGCCGCCCACCAGCGCCGCTGGGCGGGCCGAGTACTCGACAGGGACGGCGCCGCAGGAGGTCACCGGCGTGAAATGGGCCGGCCATGGCGGGCCACTGCGGTGCCGGAAGCGCGCCGCCGCGGCACGCGGCGTGAACTGGGCTGGCTGGCCGTGCACGTCGTCACGGGCCCCGCTCCGGTGGCGGCGGTGTTGGCGATGCTGGCCGCCCTGGACTACGTCTGGTTCCGGCTGCAGCCGACGCAGACGGGCACGCTGAACACGTTCGCGCTCAGCTTGTCCATCGTGGCTATCGCGGCGGTCGCCCTCATGGCCATCTTCCAGTTCCGCATCGGGCAGGCGCGACTGGCGCGACGGCTGCTGGACGGTGACACCGCGACGGACGCGCGAATCCGAGCGCTGACCGCGTCGCGAGCCGCGGTGGTCGACGCGCGCGCCGCCGAGCTGCGGCGCATCGAACGTGACCTGCACGACGGCGCCCAGGCCAAGCTGATCGCCATCTCCATGCACCTGGGGCTGGCCCGCGGCTCCCGTGATCCGGGCGAGATGGCGCGCATGATCGACGAGGCGCGAGAGGTCGCCGGCCAGGCGCTGACGGACCTGCGCGACCTGGTGCGTGGCATTCATCCCCCGGTGCTGTCCGACCGAGGTCTGGCCGGCGCCATCGAGGCGTCCGCGCTGCTGTGCCCGATACCGGTCGAGGTCGACATCGATCTGCCCGGCCGCCCGCAACCGCCCGTGGAGTCCGCTGTCTACTTCGCCGTCGCCGAGGCGCTGGTCAACGTGGCTAAGCACAGCGGCGCCTCACGGGCATGGGTGCGGCTGCGGCACACCACCGGCGTGCTTCGCATGACCGTGGGCGACAACGGGTGCGGCATGGTGCGTTGTGACGGTGGCACCGGAGTGCGTGGCATCGAGGACCGCCTGTCCGCCTTCGACGGCTCGCTCACCGTGAGCAGCCCTCAAGGCGGCCCTACCATACTGACCATGGAGGTCCCGTGCGCGTTGTCATAGCCGAAGACTTGACACTCCTGAGGGACGGGCTGGTCCGCCTGCTGTCGGCGAACGGCTTCACCGTCGTGGAGGCCGTGGACAACGGTCCCATGCTGCTGGAGGCCCTGGTCCGGCACCGCCCGGACGTGTCCGTGATCGACGTGCGGCTACCGCCCGGCTTCACCGACGAGGGGCTGCGCGCGGCCCTGGAGGCGCGCAGCCAGGTGCCGGGGCTGCCAGTGCTGATCCTCTCGCAGTACGTGGAGCAGCTCTACGCCAGGGAGCTGTTGTGCGACCATTCCGGCGGGGTGGGCTACCTGCTGAAGGACCGGGTGGGCGACGTCGACAGATTCGTCGACGCGGTACGCCAGGTCGCCGGGGGCGGCACCGCGATGGACCCGGAGGTGGTCTCCCAGTTGCTGACCCGCCGCAGCCGCGACGAGCCGCTCGCCACATTGACCCTCCGGGAGCGTGAGGTGCTCGCGCTCATGGCGGAGGGCATGTCCAACCTGGCCATCGCCGCCCGCTTCCAGGTCACCGACAAGGCGATCGGCAAGCACACGAACAACATCTTCGCCAAACTCGGCCTTCCTCCGTCCGAGGATCACAACCGGCGCGTCATGGCGGTTCTGGCCTACCTGCAAGCCACACCCACACCATCACGGCCACCGGCGTAGCGCTCACATGCATTGCTTGGAGCAGCGGTGAGCGGACCGTCGCCTTGTTGTCATCGCCGCGAGGCCAGGCCACCGCGACGGTGGTGCGTGCGTCGTTCGGTGAGATGCGGCGGTACGCGCGCAGCCCCGGCAGGACGGTCAGCGCGAGCGAGGCGGCGAAGCCGGCCCTGATGAGACCGGCCTCCCCGCTGCCGAGGCGCCGGGCCGCGTCCAGGCCCGCGGTGATCTCGCCGAGCGCGCGCCGGGAGGCGGGCCAGGAGGCAGCTGGTCACCAGGTGACGGGCAGCTCGTGCATGCCGTAGACCGCGGCCTCCTCCTTGAACGACAGCTCCTCGGCGGGGACGGCCAGCCGCAGCGTCGGCACCCGGCGGAACAGCGTGCTGAAGAAGATCTCCAGCTCCACCCGCGCCAGGTTCTGGCCCAGGCACTGGTGGGCGCCGTAGCCGAAGGCGAGGTGGTTGCGGGCGCCGCGCTCGATGTCGAAGCGCTCGGGGTCCTCGAACACCTCGGGGTCGCGGTTGCCGGCGTTGGCCAGCATGAGCACGCCCGACCCGGCCGGGATCACGGTGCCGCTCAGCTCGACGTCCTCCAGCGTGACCCGCGCCATCGCGAACTCGGCGATCGTGAAGTAGCGCAGCAGCTCCTCCACGGCGTGCTCGGCCTTCTCGGGGTGCTCGCGCAGCGCCTGCGCCGCCTCGGGATGCTCTTCGAGCAGCAGGTACGTGCCCAGCGAGATCATGTTCGCGGTCGTCTCGTGACCGCCGATGAGCAGCAGGAACGCCAGGCTGATGAGCGCCTGGTGGTCCACGGTGCCGGTCTCGCGCTGCTTGACGATCTGGCGGCCGAGCAGGTCGTCGGTGGGCTGCTGCTCCTTGGCGGTGATCAGCTTGTCGAGGTAGACGGCCAGCTCCAGCACGGCGTGCTGGCGTTCCTGCTCGCTGGCGCGCCGGTTGAGCAGCTGCGCGGAGTTGGTCTGGAAGAAGTCGTGATCGTCGTACGGCACCCCGAGCAGCTCACAGATCACCAGCGACGGCACCGGGAGCGCCACGGCGTGCACGAGATCGGCCGGGCGCGGACCCGCCAGCATGGCGTCCAGGTGCTCGTCCACGATCTGCTGGATGCGCGGCCGCATGGCGGCGATGCGCCGCAGCGTGAACTCGCCGACCACGGCCCGGCGGACGGGCCCGTGCTCGGGCGGGTCCATCTCCAGCATCATCTTCGGCAGCGGCGAGGACGCGGGCTGCTCGCTGCCGTCGTTGACCAGGCGCGGCGCGGCGGGATGACGGCGGTTCGCGCTGAAGCGCGGGTCGCTCAGAACTGTCCTGATGTCCTCGTAGCGGGTGGCCACCCAGGCGTCGCGGCCCGTGGGCAGCGTGACCTTGGCGACGGGCCGCTCGCGCAACAGCCGCACGTGCTGCTCGGGCGGGGCGAACGGGCACCCGCGCGCGGTCTGCAGCGTCTCAGCGGACTCAGCGGAGTCAATGGTCAAGACTCTCCCCCTTCATCACGGCCATCGATGTGACGGAAGCGGCGCTCACGGCCTGGGCAGCAGCGCGTCCACGGCCTCGCGCAGCGGCCCGGCCAGGTCCTCGTCCGAGGCCGTGGCCAGGGGCCGCAGCCCGGTGGAGGCGCGCAGCGTGGTCACCCCGACCGACAGGGCCAGCACCAGCTGGGCGCGCAGCATCAGCCGCTCACCCTCCGGCGCGTCGGGCCGCCATCCTGCCGCGGCGGCCAGGTCCTCGCTGGTGGACCTGAGCAGCCCGACGCGCATCCGCTCGGTGCGCTCGTCACCGGACGTGCGCAGCAGGAGCAGCAGCACGTCGGTCAGCCGCCCCTCGCCGGTCGCGGTGATGACGTGCCTGATGGCGTCGGGGATGGGGGCGTGGTCGGCGATGCGGCGCAGCTCCTCGGACGCGGCCTCCAGGCACGCCTCGAACAACCCTTCCTTCGACTGGAAGTAGCGGTTGACGAGGGCGACGTTGACACCGACGTCGTCGGTGATGTCGCGGACGGTCGTCGCGGCGTAGCCGTCGTGCGCGAAGCGTTTGAGCGCCGCGTCGAGCAGCCGCTGCCGGGTCCTGGCCGCGTCGCGGCGCCGGACGACCTCGGTGCCGCCTCCGGTCATCGATGTCCCTTTCCGTTTACTCCGGCAGGATAGCGGCGACCGGCCGCAGATGTAAATCGCTGTTGACTTATCGGTGCGCGTAGTCGGGGCCGAGGACGTTCAGCAGCGCCAGGGCCTCGGCGTCGGCGGATCCCGGAGGCGCGCTGTAGAGGATGAGGTGCTGGTCGCAGTCGGTGAGCGCGAGCGAGTCGCAGTCCACGGTGACGGAACCGACGACCGGGTGATGGAAGGTCTTGGAGAGCGTGGGCGCGGGCTGCACGTCGTGCCGCTCCCAGAGGCGCGCGAACTCAGGGCTGCCGGTACGCAGCTCCTCGATCAGCTCGGCGACCTCGGGGTCGCTCGGGTAGCGGGCCTGGGTGCGGCGCAGCTCCATGACGACGTGCTGGCGGAAGACGCCGGCGTCGGAGATCCCGTACGGGCGGGGGCCCTCCAGCGTCCAGGGCAGGAAGGCCCGGCGCGCGACGTTGCGATCCTTCGGGGCGAGCTTGCCGAAGTCCTCCATGAGCGCGGTGGCCAGGTGGTTCCATGCGAGCACCTCGAACGCGGCCGAGGTGACGAAGGCGGCCGTCTGCGGCAGCCGCTCCAGCAGCGCGAGAATGCTCGGGCGCACGTCACGCGGGTGCCGCCCGGTACGGCTCTCCGCGGTGCCCGCCAGCACGTGAAGGTGGCGGGACTCGGCGTCGGTGAGCCGCAGCGCGGCGGCGATCCCGGCCAGGACCTCACCCGACGGGCGCGGCGCCCGGCCCTGCTCCAGCCGGACGTAGTACTCGGTGGAGATGTGCGCGAGCACCGCCACCTCCTCGCGGCGCAGACCGGGTGTCCGGCGGCGCGGCCCCGAGGGCAGGCCGACGTCCTCCGGGCGGAGCCGCTCCCGCCTGCTGCGCAGAAAGGCCCCGAGTTCCTGTTTGTCCATATCTCCAGTGTGCCTGTGGCGTGGCCGCGTAGCCTGGTACCGGTTGTGCCTGCATCCGCTCCGGCCACCCGGCTGACACTGGTCGGCATGACCAACACCACTGTTTCCGCCCCTGTCGGCCTGCTCACCGGCAAGGTGACGCTCATCACCGGCGCCAGCCGCGGCATCGGCGAGGCCGCGGCCCGGCTCTTCGCCCGCGAGGGCGCCGCCGTCGTGCTCGCCGCCCGCAGCACCGGCGTACTGGACAAGATCGTGGCCGAGATCCGCGAGGAGGGCGGCGTCGCCGACGCCGTGGCCGTGGACCTGGCCGACCGTGCGAGCATCCGCGCGGCGGTCGAGCGAGTCGAGGAGTTGCACGGGCGGCTGGACGGCGCGTTCAACAACGGCGCGGCGATCCAGCAGCCTGGACCGCTCGACACCACCAGCGACGAGGACATCGACCGGCAGTTCGCGGTGAACTTCCGCGGGCACTGGACGGCCATGACCGCCGAGGCCGCGCTGATGCGGCGCGGCGGTGGCGGCGCCATCGTCAACACCTCCAGCATCGGCAGCCGCCGCGCCAACCCCGCGCTGCCGGCGTACGGGGCGATGAAGCGGGCGCTCAACAGCATCACCGAGACCGCCGCGGTGAGCTGGGCGTCCGACGGCATCCGGGTGAACGGCATCACCCCCGGCGCCACCGTCACCGAGATGATGGACGAATGGGAGGCCATGACGCCCGGCGTCCAGAAGCACGCGACCGCCATGACCCCGCTCGGCCGGATGGCCGAGCCCCGTGAGGTCGCCGAGGTGGCGGCGTGGCTGCTCAGCGACCGCGCCTCGATGGTGACCGGCGCGATCGTCCCGGTGGACGGCGGCGCCGGCGCCTGACCCGCTCGGGTTTCCGGCCTGAACGTGGCCTGAGCTGGCGCGCTCGGGCGGTCAGAGGAGGCGTCGCTGGACGATGTCGGCGATGACCGTGCTGACCATGGCCGCCACCGCCTGCTCCTCGGGCGGCCCGGCCGCGCGGTCGGCGAACAGCAGGTGACCGGCCCCGATCAGGGTCAGCGCGTGCGTCGCCGCGTCGGTGTCGGCGGCGACCCGGCCCAGCTCGCACTCGCGGGCGAGGTAGGAGCGCAGCATGGCGGCCCCCTCGGCCAGCAGCGGGACCCCGGACGGGGTGGACTGGCGCAGGCGGGCGCGCAGTTCGTCGCGGAAGATGATCAAACCGGTGATCGACACGGTGACCGGGTCGAACAGCTCGATCAGCGCGGCGGTGAGGTTGCCCGCGACCGTGCCGGTGCCCGCGGCGGCGACGAGCGCGGCGGCTTGGGCGTCGAGGCGGGCGATGCGGTCGCGTATCAGCTCGACGAGGAACGCGTCGAAGTCCGCGAAGTGGCGATGCAGCACCCCCTTGGCGACCCCCGCCTCGACGGTGACCGCCCGGCTGGTCAGGCCCTCGGGCCCGGCGCGCAGCAGCACCCGCTCGGCCGCCCCGAACAGCTGCGCGCGGACATCGCGGATGGCAATGCCGGTCGGCATCGTCCGTCTCCCTCTCGATGTGGGGTGAGACCGGCGGGTCTCACAGGTCGGCCACGAAGTCCAGCGCGATCGCCCAGGCGCGCTCGGCCGCCTCGGCGTCGTAGTCGGGCAGGTCGGGGTCGGTGAACAGGTGTCCGGCGCCCGCGTAGCGGAACACCTCGACGTCGGCCCGCGCCCTGCGCATCTGGATGTACCAGGCGTTGAGCCAGTCGGCCGGCTCGCTGGTGTCGGGGTCGGCGACGTGGAGCTGCACGGGCAGGTCGTCGGCCGCCACGCCGTCGGCCATGTCGGAGGTGCCGTGCATGAGCAGCAGGCCGCGCGAGCGCTCGTCGCCCAGGGCGAGGTTCTGTGCCAGCGCGGCGCCCAGCGAGAAGCCGGCGTAGACCAGGCCGTGCTCCGACAGCGGGGCCGCGGCGGTCACGGCCCGCTTGAGCAGCTCGTCGCGGCCGATCTCCTCCTTGATCGCGATGCCCTCCTCGGGGGTGCCGACCGCCCGGCCGTCGTAGAGATCGGGCACGTGCACCTCGTGTCCGGCCGTCCGCAACCTGTCGGCGGCTTGGTGGACGGCGGGCCGCAGGCCGTACATGGAGTGCAAGAGGAGAATCCGTGCCATTGGTAGTCAGGGGCGCGGTGCCGTGAAGGCCCGGTTCCCCATCCCCCTTTCAATTCCGTACGTGCGGTTTTCCCGCATACGGCTTACCGAT